>JBFIJC010000496.1:0-1052 GCA_041600915.1 Nitrogeniibacter sp. | reverse complement strand
ATCGGCGACTCGGCCTGCAGCATCCAGCCCGGTACTTTGGGTAGCACGTCCGGGTCAGCCAGCGGGGCGATGTAGCGATAGCTCAGCTGCCCGCCATTGGCCTGGCTGGTGCCCTGGCCGACTGAGTCGCGGCGGTCGATGACGGTAACGGTGTGCCCGTCCTTGCGCAGAAACCAGGCGGTGGCCAGGCCGACAATACCGGCGCCGATGACAGTGATGTGCATGTGTCGCTCCACACTTTGAATGGGCCAAGTCTGCGCTGATCAATACCTCTGAGGCATGCTAATGTGGCGGCAATCTATGTTGTAAACACATGGGGCAGGCATGCGGCTTCGACAGATTGAGGTGTTTCGCGCCGTCATGATGACGGGTTCGGCCAGTGCCGCTGCGCGCTGGTTGAATGTGTCGCAACCGGTGGTGTCGCGGGTCATACAGCACACCGAGGCGCAGCTCGGCTTTGCCTTGTTCGAGCGGATCGGCGGTCGGTTGTCGCCGACGCCGGAGGCCGGTGCGCTGTTTGCCCAGGTCAAGCGCGCTTACGGCGAAATCGAGCGCGTCGATGCGCTGGCCGCCAATTTGCGGCGCGGTGCGTCGGGTCTGCTCAGGGTGGCGGCCACGCCGTCGCTGGCGACGCATCTGTTGCCCGGCGCCCTGCAGCGGCTGCGCGCGACCCATCCGGATGTGGTTTACGACGTGTGGGCGGTGCATACCCGCCAGATCGAGGAGGGCTTGATGGCCTTCGAGATTGATGCGGGTCTGGCGATTGATCCGGTGGCGCAGGTGACCACGCAGTTGTCGCCGATCGCCGATGGCGAGATTGTGCTGGTGGTGCCGCGCGAATGGAGTAGCGGCGTGCTGCGGCTGGCCGAGCGCGACTGGCTGGACGGGCGGCCCTTTATCGCGCTGGCGGAAGACACGCCGCTGGGGCTGCGCCTGGCGCAGGCCATGGGGGCCGTGGGTTGGGAGCCGGCGATCGCGCTGCGGGTGCAAACCTATGCGCTGGCGGCGACACTGGTCACGCAGGGCCTGGGCTTTGCCTTTGTCGACAGCTT
>JBFIJC010000495.1:0-1070 GCA_041600915.1 Nitrogeniibacter sp. | reverse complement strand
GCGACCATGACCATGGTCGAAGGCTTCGAGGCGCAGACCGAGCGCGTGTTCGAAAACCTCAAGGCCGTGGCCGAGGCCGCCGGCGGCTCGCTCTCCGATGCAGTCAAGCTCACCATCTACCTCACTGACCTGGGCAACTTCGCCAAGGTCAATGAAGTCATGGCGCGCTACTTTGCGCAGCCTTACCCGGCGCGTGCCGCAGTTGGCATCAAGGAGCTGCCCAAGGGCGGCGTGGTCGAGGCCGACGCCATTCTCGTCATCGACTGATTCGGCGGCACACTCGGCCCACGCATGCCTGTCACCAAGGCGACCGTCGCCCCGGCGAAGCGTGCCGGCTGGCCCGGCGTGGGTCCGCAACTGGCGGGCCGCCTCGCCAAGCTCGACATCCACGGCCCGCAGGACTTGCTCCTGCACTTGCCGCTGCGCTATGAAGATGAAACCCACTGCGCGGCCATTGCCGAGTTGAATCCCGGTGTGCCGCAGCAGGTCGAAGGCGTGGTGACCGACTGCGAGATCCGCATCCGCGGTCGCCGCCAATTGGTGGCCCAGGTGCAGGACGCCACCGGCAGCCTCACCGTTCGTCTGCTGCACTTCTACCCCCAGCAACAGAAACAACTCGCGGTCGGCCAGCGCGTGCGCCTGTTTGGCGAGGCGCGTGGCGGCATGTTCGGCTTCGAGATGATCCATCCGCGCATCCGTGGTGTGGACGAGGGCGAGGCGCTGCCCACTGCGCTCACGCCGGTCTACCCGACCACAGCAGGGCTGGCCCAGAGCGCGCTGCGCAAGATCATCGGCCGGGCGCTCGACACCCACCGGCTTGACGAGCTGCTGCCCGACTCGCTGCGTCGACCGCTGCGTCTGATGCCCTTCGGCGAGGCGGTGCGCCTGCTCCACCAGCCGCCCACTGACATCAATGCCGAGGCGCTGCTCGATCATACTCACCCGGCCTGGCGGCGAATCAAGTTTGAAGAATTGCTGGTCCAGCAGTTGTCGCTGCGCAAGGCCCATGCGCAACGGCGTGCGCGCACCGCGCCGCCACTGCGCGGCACCGGCCAGCTCACCGAGGCCTT
>JBFIJC010000494.1:0-1105 GCA_041600915.1 Nitrogeniibacter sp. | reverse complement strand
TGCCGGTGTTCGCCAATTGGCGCGCCTGCGCCATGGCCGGGTATTCGCGCGACGAATTCATGCAGACACCAGTGCTCGATCGCTATGCCGATCCGGCGCAGCGTGCCGCGGCAATCGCCGCACTGGACGCGGGTGAGGTTGTGCGCGACCGCGAAGTGGCCCTGCGACGGGCCGATGGCAGCGTCTATTGGGTCTTGCTGAGCATGGAGCGTGGCGTCTTTGGTGGTCAGTCCGTGGTGCTGAGCTGGACCTACGATATTACCGAGCGCCGCGCGGCCGAGCGGCAGTTGCGCAAGCTGTCGCTGGCAGTCGAACACAGCCCTGTGATGGTGCTGATTTCCCGTCGCGCCGGCGCGGTGGAGTATGTGAACCCGCACTTCACCGCGGTCAGTGGTTATGCGCTTGGGGATCTCGCTGCCGGTCTGCCCGAGATGCTCGATGCCGATGGCCAGGTGCGCCAGCCGCACGCCGAGGCCTGGGCGGCCTTGTCGGTCGGCGAGGAGTGGCGTTGCGAGTGTCAGGTGCGGCGCAAGGACGGTGCGCTGGTCTGGGTCAGCGTCGCGGTCAGCGCGCTGGCCGAACGCAGCGGCGAGCTGAGTCACGGTGTCTGGGTGCTGGAGGATGTGTCGGCCCGCAAGGCGACCGAGGCCGCGCTGCGTGACGCCAAGCAGGCGGCCGAGGCGGCCACGCAGGCAAAGAGCCGATTCCTGGCCAATATGAGCCATGAAATCCGCACGCCGATGAACGCCATCATCGGTCTGTCCCATCTGTGTCTGGGCGGTGATCTGAAGCCCGCCCAGCGCGACTACGTCAGCAAGATCCACCAGGCGGGTACCGCGCTGCTCGGGGTGATCAATGATGTATTGGATGTGTCACGTATCGAGGCCGGCCGTCTGTCGCTGGAGCGCTCGGTGTTCGGGCTGGACGAGGTCCTGGCGCAGCTGATGGCCTTGTTTGGCGAACAGGCGCGGGCCAAGGGGCTGGCGGTGCAGTTGTCGGTCTCGCCGAATGTGCCCAATGCACTGGTCGGCGACGGCATGCGCCTGGGGCAGGTGCTGATCAATCTGGTCGGCAACGCCATCAAGTTCACCGAGCGCGGCGAGGT
>JBFIJC010000493.1:0-1146 GCA_041600915.1 Nitrogeniibacter sp. | reverse complement strand
GATGTCGCGCAGCAATTGGGTGACGTACTCGCGCCAGTCGCGAATCACGTCGGAGGTGATGACGAATTTCTCGAGCAGGCCGATTTCGAACAGCAGGATGTCCTTGTCGACTGCAATCGAACGCAGGCGCATGGCCAGGGTACCCAGCGCGTGCTGGATGCGGTCGATCTCTTCGAAGCCCTGGTGCGCGCGCGGGGCGCTCAGTTGCTTCAGGTCGGCGACGGTGCTGATGGCGTTGACCTGTGCCTCGACACTATCGACGCTGCGGCCGATGCGGCGGCTGACCCACCAGACGGCGCCGCTGGCAATGCCTGCGCCCAGCAACAGGCTGGGCATTGCGCTGAAAAAGAAGGCCCACAGGGCTTCGGACACCACTTGCGCGAGTGGGGCGCGCACCTCGATGGCGCCGAGGATCTGTCCTTCCTGAACCTGTTCGTGGCAGCTCAGGCAGCGTCCTTCGGCCTTGAGCGGAAACACCGTGCGCAGCGTGCCCTTGGCGCTTTGTTCCTGTGTGCGTCCGGACGCCAGCGCCGCTTGCACCATCGCGTCGGGCGCGCGGCCTGTGTCGGACGCTGGCGTGGTGCCGTAGATGCGAATGCTTTGATCCGGGTTGCCGGCCCGCAGGGCCGCATTGAAGGCCTGCGCCTGCGCCGGTTGCCAGCCTGTGCTCATCACTTCGTACAGTGCAGCTTGCGTCAGTCGGGCACTTTCTGCGGCCTGGCTGCGTGCATGCCGGGTGAGCGTGTCTTCAAAACCGCTGGTGACGGCAAACCAACTGCCGCCGACAAACACCAGGCCAACGATGGCTGAAGTCAGCAGGATGAAGAGGCGAATACTCATGGGGGCGACCGTGACGAAACAGTGTGCGAAACGCTACGCTGCTTGCTGGGCGCCGGACTTGCGCTGAATCAATTTTCGAGTGGCGAACTTTCCTCGGAGATCGCCGTCTGGCGCGGATCTTACGCAATACGAGTAAGTATGGGCGCAAGGTATTTCCCGGTATGGCTGCCGCGCGTGGCGGCAATGGTTTCGGGCGTGCCAGCGGCCAGGATGGTGCCGCCGCCATTGCCGCCTTCCGGGCCGAGGTCGATCAGCCAGTCGGCGGTCTTGATCACGTCCAGATTGTGCTCAATCACCACCACCGTG
>JBFIJC010000492.1:0-1155 GCA_041600915.1 Nitrogeniibacter sp. | reverse complement strand
TGCTCGCGGTATGTCGAGTACAGCCGCTCACTGCATCATCGCCAGAAAGCTGCTGCGCATCGCCTTTGCCATCAACAAGAACTGTCAGCTGTATCGTGCTGAGGTGCTCGGCGACGATTGCCGCGCAACATAGAATCTACGACACTGACCGCGCTACACCGAGGCGAGTCGTGCAATCGAAAGCGCAATCACGGCGACCTGACACACGACCAAACACGCCAACAGGCATTGCGCCTCGCGTGCGCTGCGCAGATTCTGGCGAAGATAGGTAAAGACGCTTCCCGCCTCACGTATCGACGCGTTCAGCCGGGTTGCCAGAAAAGCCCCCGCCGCGCCGGCGGCCAGCAGTATCAGATAAATCAATCCCGTATGCGTGTGCAGCCAGGCGACCACCCCGCTCACTCCGCCGGATCGAAGCGATACCCAAAAATCTCGATGTCCCGCGCAAAGTGCTTGGCCACCGCCTCGGCGATCTCGTCGGTGTAATAACTGCGGTAGTCCTTCTTGCGGTCCTTGGCCTGGCGCTTGTGCTGCAGTTCCGGCGCGCGCACGCCGATGCGGCGGCAGGCTTCTTCGAAATCTTCATGCAGGTTTTCGTAACGCCCCATGAAGTCGACCAACACCTTGCCGTGCAGATCGACCACATAGTCGCTCTGCAGCTCGATGCTGGTATCCACATGAAACTGGTAGGGGCGCTCGGGGTCGAGCTTCCAGCGGATGAATTCGTCGAAGGTCTCGATGTGGCTCATCAGGTGCGGGCGCTCGCGGCGGATGTGGTGGAAGGAGCTAACCTGCAAATCCCACGGGTTGCGCACAAAAACAAACTTGAACAGATTGTCGAAGGTCTCGGCCGGCAGCATTTCCTTGGCAGCGATGATCTTGGAGTGGCGCGGAAACTTGATGCCCAGTCGGTGCCCCGACAGCGAGGACAGGCGCGAACACAGAAACTGCGCGACAAACCACGGGTCGCGCAGGCGCAGCGGCCGCAGCGAATCACGCACCGAGGTGCCGCCGGTCTTGGCGATGTGTACGAACAGAAAGTTGTGTTTCAGGGACAGCAGCATTCAGGTTTCTCCTCGGCCGCTATTGTCGCCCGCTTCGGCATTCAGGCCCAGCGCGGCGAGATAGGCGCTGGCCGAGGCCTCGCGCGAATAC
>JBFIJC010000491.1:0-1156 GCA_041600915.1 Nitrogeniibacter sp. | reverse complement strand
GGGCGAGGCGCGCCCGGAGTGGCTCGACGAGTGGCGCAAATGGCCCACGCTGAACGCCGTGCGGGACGACAACCTGTTCTTTGTGCCGCCCGACCTCATCCAGCGCCACACCCCGCGCATTCTCGACGGCGCCGACATGCTGTGTCGTCACCTCGACAGCGCGCGCGCCAAGCGTCCATCCTGATGTCGCGCCATCCCCAGCGCATCGTCTGCCTGTCGACCGAGACGGTCGAGGTGCTCTACGCGCTGGGCGAGGCCGAGCGCGTCGTCGGCATCTCGGGCTTCACGGTACGCCCCGCGCGAGCTCGCAAGGAGAAACCCAAGGTCAGCGGCTTCTCCAGCGCGCGCATCGACAAGATTCTGGCGGTGCAGCCCGATCTGGTGCTGGCCTTCTCGGACATGCAGGCCGACATCTGCCGCGACCTGATCCGTGCCGGCATCGCCGTGCATGTATTCAACCAGCGCGATATCGACGGCATTCTGGCCATGATCACCACCGTCGGCGCCCTGGTTGGCGCACAGGCGCGCGCCGACGCCCTGGTGGCGCAGCTCGACGCGCAACTCGACGCCGCCCGCCATGCCGGCGAGGCACGCATTGAGCGCCTCGGCCGGCGACCGCGCGTCTATTTTGAGGAGTGGGACACGCCGATGATCTGCGGCATCCGCTGGGTGTCGGAGCTGATCGAGGTGGCCGGTGGCGAAGATGTTTTTCGCGACCGCGCCACCGCGCAGGGCGCCAGCGCCCGCATCATCGCCAATGACGCCGAGCTGGTCGCGCGGCAGCCCGACATCATCCTCGCCTCATGGTGCGGCAAGAAAGTGCGGGCCGAGCAGATCGCCGCGCGCAGCGGCTGGGACGCACTGGACGCGGTCAGCCGGCAACACATCTACGAAATCAAATCGGCGCTGATCCTGTCGCCGGGCATTGTCGCCATCGAGGCCGGCCTGCCGGCCATTGCCGCCGCGCTCGACAATCTGTCGAACGACGCACTCAGCAGGCGCTGAGCGACCTAGTTGTGATCTCTCTGTAGGTTGTTCATTCGGGACGTACCCGTCAGATTGGAGGGGCCAACCAAACCAGTCCTCCGAGGTTCCCGAATGAACACACATAAAAATGCCCGATTAACCGTCCATGGTCGAGCGCTTCTTGTGAGGC
>JBFIJC010000490.1:0-1182 GCA_041600915.1 Nitrogeniibacter sp. | reverse complement strand
CTGTCGCTGTACTGGGCGTCGAGAATGCGGAAGGCGATGATGACGAGATTCTCTGCCGTGGGGACGGCATCGAGCAGCACGGTCTTGTGGTCGGGCAGCGAGGCGAGAAAATCGACAATCGGTGCGTCGCCGCGGTAGGCGAGGAAGGCGTGATCCCACTGGTCGACGAGATGCGCTTTGGCAATCCGCTTGATATCGCCGAAGTCCATCACCATGCCGTTGGCCGGGTTGCCTTCAGCCTGAATGATGTCGCCGGTGAGGGTGATCTCGATGACGTAGCGATGCCCGTGCAGATGCTTGCACTGACTGGCGTGGTCAGGAATTCGGTGGCCGGCGTCGAACTCAAGTCGGCGGGTGATGCGCATGCGTTTCCCCTAGTTCAGGGGCGCAATTCTATATCATTGGCGCTTTCCATCGTGCTTTTCAGCAGCCAAGGACCGTGTCATGACGCTATTGAAAGTCTCAGACCACAGCCGCGATTTCGCGGGTATGACCTATGTCTATCCGGTGTTGTCGCGCCGTGCCGGTGGCGTGTCTGTCGGCATCAATCTCAATCCGAACAATGCGTGCAATTGGCATTGTGTGTATTGCCAGGTACCTGATCTCGTCCGCGGGGCCGCGCCTCCGATCGACAGAGCGCAGTTGCGCTCGGAGTTGTCGGGTTTTCTCGCTGCCCTGGTCGATGGCGACTACATGCAGCAGCATGTGCCCGAGGGGCTGCGGGCGATCAAGGATATTGCGTTCTCGGGTAATGGTGAGCCGACCAGCGCGGCTGAGTTTGCCGACATCGTCAGCGACGTGTTGGCCATTCGGGACGCGACCGGGCTGACGTCGGTGCCGGTGCGGCTGATTACCAACGGCAGCCTGATCAAACGCAGTGCCGTGCAGGAGGGTTTGCGCCGGCTCGCGGCAGGCGGTGGCGAGGTGTGGTTCAAGGTCGACGGGGGGCGTCGCGAAGACATCGCGCGCATCAACGGTGTGGATCTGGACCCGGCGTCGGTGTCACGTGCGCTGGCCAAGTCCGCCGAGCTCTGTCCAACCTGGGTGCAGACCTGCATGTTTGCCTGGGATGGCGAGGCGCCCAATGATGCGGCGATCAGTGCGTATCTGGAAACGCTTGGCGCGGCCGGGATTGATGCGCTTGAAGGCGTGCTTCTCTATGGTGTGGTGCGTGCGTCGATG
>JBFIJC010000489.1:0-1196 GCA_041600915.1 Nitrogeniibacter sp. | reverse complement strand
TGCCGTGGCGCGCCAGATTACGGCCGCCCTGATGTCGCCATTCACGATTGATGCGCATGAGCTGGTGGTGTCGGCCAGCATCGGCATTGCGCTCTATCCGCAGGACGCGCTGGATGTCGACAGCTTGCTCAAGCAGGCGGACCTCGCCATGTATGGCGCCAAAGACGCGGGGCGAAACACCTACCGCTTCTTCGAAGACCGGATGAACGCGCAGGCCTATCAGCGCCTGACGCTGGAAACCGCGCTGCGACGGGCGATTGAACGTGAGGAGCTGGCGCTGCACTATCAGCCGCAGATCGGCGTCACCGAAGGGCGCGCGGTCGGCTGTGAAGCCCTGCTGCGCTGGACCAGCCGGGAGTTGGGCGAGGTGTCGCCGCATCGCTTCATCCCGGTGGCGGAAACCTCGGGCCTGATTTTGCCGATTGGCGACTGGGTGCTGCGTGAGGCCTGCCGTCAGCAGCGCCAATGGGCGAGTGAAGGGCGCCCCGACGTGCGGGTGGCGATCAACATATCGGCCATCCAGTTCCGTCATGCCGGTTTTGAAACGCGGCTCAAGGATATTCTCGACGAGACCGGCGCCGACCCGGCCCTGATCGAGCTCGAGATCACCGAAAGCGCGCTGATGCAGGCCGGCAGCGACATCGTCGACCGACTGTGGGGCTTGCGCGACATGGGCTTCACGCTGGCGCTCGACGATTTCGGCACGGGCTACTCCAGCCTCGCCTATCTCAAGCGTTTTCCGATCCACCGGCTCAAGATCGACCGTTCCTTCGTCAAGGATCTGCCCGACGATGCCGAAGACCGTGCCATTGCCAGCGCCACCATGTCGCTGGCGCGCGATCTGGGCATGGCGGTGGTTGCCGAGGGGGTTGAAACCGCCGCCCAGCGCGACTTCCTGATCAGTGGCGGTTGCCACATCCTGCAGGGCTACTTCTACGGCAAGCCGGTGCCTGCGACGGTGTTTGCCGAGACCTGGCTCAGCGCCGATGCCGCAACGACCAGAAGTGTCTGAGCATCAAGCCCGCACCGAGCATGCCGCCCAGGTGCGCAAAGTACGCCACGCCGGTCTGCAGGCCGGTCACGCCCAGAAAGAGTTCGAGCGCGCCGTAGAGCGCCACGAATAGCGCCGCCGGCATCGGAATGGGCGGGATCAGCAGCACCACGCGGCGCTTCGGAAACAGCACGCCATAGGTCAG
>JBFIJC010000488.1:0-1265 GCA_041600915.1 Nitrogeniibacter sp. | reverse complement strand
GGTGCGTCAGCGCAAGAGCGCCGATGCGGCAGTGGCAAAGGTCGAGGCCGCGCTGCGCGAGACCGAGGCTCAGGTGGCGACCGGCCGGGAGGCGCTGGCCAACTGGCTGCGGCGCTACTATCAATACGGCGGCGAGCCGGGCGTGGCGTATCTGCTCAGCGCGCGGGAGCCCAACCAGCTCGCCCGTGATGCGTTCTATCTGGAGCAGATCGGCCGCGAAAAGCAGGCAATCATCACCCGTTTGCGCGAGGCCATGGCTTTGCAGAGCAAGCAGCAAGCTGAAGCCGAAGCGCATCGGGCGGAGGTCGGGCGGCTCGAAGCCAGTCAGCGTCGCGAGATGGCAGAGCTCAAGAAAGAGCGGGCGCAACGACAAAAGATCGTGGCCGAGCTGTCAAAGGAGCTGAAGGCTCAGAAGCAGGTCGTGGCCGATCTTCAGCGCGACGAAACGCGTTTGCGCGCATTGATGATCGAGCTCGAAAAAGCGAAGGCACGTCCGCCGCCGCCGCGGCCTTCGGCTTCGAGCCCGAGATCGCCGAACGAGCCGGTGGTGGGGGCCATCCGCGAGCGCGCTGATGGCAGTGCGCGTGGCAAGCCTTTTGCGGCGCTGCGCGGGCAGCTCAAGCCGCCCTTGCGGGGTGCGGTTATCGGTCGCTTTGGCGCCGATCGCGCGGCGGGCGGTACGACCTGGAAAGGGATTTTCATTCGCGCAGACAATGGCGATGAAGTGCATGCGGTCGCCGACGGCGAGGTTGTTTACTCGGATTGGTTGCGCGGCTTCGGAAATCTCATCATCATCGATCACGGCCAAGGCTATTTGACGGTGTACGGAAACAATGACGCACTGTTCAAGTCCAACGGCGAGCAAGTGTCCGCCGGTGACGTGCTGGCAGCGGCAGGCGACAGCGGAGGAAACCCCGAGCCGGGGCTATACTTCGAGATCCGCCATCAGGGGCGGCCGGTGGATCCGCTGGACTGGATTCGCTTGAACTGAATTTTCGGGGCAGCGCCGACAGGCGGTGCCCATCGTTTGGAGTAGTCATGCGTAGCAAACTGCAGCAGTTTGGATTGATCTTCACCGGTATGTGTGCAGGCGTCCTGATCAGTCTGAATTTCCCGGCCAACGCCGACAAGGCGGCCCTGGCGCCGCTGCCCATGCAGGAATTGCGCGCGCTGGCCGATGTGTTCAACGCCATCAAGCAAGGCTATGTCGAGCCGGTTGAAGACAAGGCCCTGCTCACTGACGCGATCAGCGGCATGCTGACCGG
>JBFIJC010000487.1:0-1269 GCA_041600915.1 Nitrogeniibacter sp. | reverse complement strand
CTGGGTTCGCGTCTGCACCAGGAGCGCGACGGCCGCTTCGTGGCCATGGCCGAGTGGCCCGATGAGGCGACCTGGCAGCGTGCCTTCGATGCACGCATGGTCTATCCTGACAAGGCCGCCCGCGCGCTGTTCGTCGATGCGATTGCCGAGTTGCCGCCCGACAACAAACCGGCGTTTACCATGACGGTGACCGACGACTTGCTGGTGCGCAGTGGCGCCCTGTCGGGCGAGGCACCCGATGCAGCGTAAAGCCATGTATCAGGGGCTAAAGCTTTGCCGTGCGCTGCCGTTGTCCGCCTCATGAAGAAAAAGCGACGCAAACTCCTGCCGCTTGGTATCAAGAAGCGGACGACGACCGAATTGCCGGCGCTGATTGCGCTTGAGGCGATTGGTCAGCCGTGGTTTTGCGAGGCGCATCTGACCGATCTGATGGCGCTGTCGATGGTCTGTCAGGTGGCGAGTGAGGCGGGTTCGGACGTGAACGCGGCCGCGCTCGAACTGCTTGATCTGCTTGGCAAGGAGCCGCTCGATGGCGCCGCCATCGAGCCCCTGGTGGTGTTTGCCAATGACTGGATGCAGCGCCAGCCCAACGGTCGCATTCAGGACGCGATTGACCGACTGCTGATCGTCAGCAAGACGCCAACCGATGCCACCGAGGGCGACAGCCCGGTCGCCTGAGCTCTGGATGGTGCAGGCTTAAAAGACGAGACTCTGCCCTTCGGCCGGGATCTCGCATTCCACCTGTTTTTCCTTCCACAGCTTGTGCGACAGCGCGTCCAGCGCCCTGGGTTCGCCGTGCACCAGCACCACGCGTGGACGCCCTTCAAAGTGGCCGATCCAGCGCATCAGCTCCGACTGATCCGCATGCGCCGAGAAGCCGCCCAGCGTCTCGATGCGCGCCTTGACCACGTAGTCCTCCTGAAACAGTTTGACGTGTTTCGCACCATCGACCAGTAGCCGGCCGAGCGTGTTGTGCGCCTGAAAACCGATGAACAGCAGCGTGTTGCGTGCGTTCCAGATGCGCTGCTTGAAGTGATGGCGAATACGCCCGCCGGTGCACATGCCGCTGCCGGCAATGATGATGGCGCCGGACTTGATCCGGTTGATGGCCATCGACTCATCGGTGGTGACGGCGCAGTTGAGGTTGGGCAGGAAGTCCACCAGCGAGTTGTGGTGGCTGCGCCGGATGTGTTTGACATCGTCGTGATCGAGCAGCTTGAACCAGCGGTCGTACAGCCGCGTCGCCTTGATCGCCATCGGGCTGTCGAG
>JBFIJC010000486.1:0-1322 GCA_041600915.1 Nitrogeniibacter sp. | reverse complement strand
CCCGGCCAGATAGGCGTTGCGCCCGGCGCGCACTGCGTCGCGCATCGCCAGCGCCATACGGATGGGGTCGCGTGCCTTGGCGATGGCGGTGTTCATGAGCACGCCGTCGCAGCCCAGCTCCATGGCAATCGCCGCGTCGGAGGCGGTGCCGACGCCGGCATCGACAATCACCGGCACCTGTGTCTGCTCGATGATCAGCGACAGGTTCCACGGGTTGAGAATGCCCATGCCCGAGCCGATGAGCGAGGCCAGCGGCATGATCGCCACGCAGCCCATGTCTTCGAGCATCTTGGCCTGGATGGGGTCGTCGCTGCAGTAGACCATCACGTCGAAACCGTCCTTGATCAGCGTTTCCGCCGCTTTAAGGGTTTCGGGCATGTTGGGGAACAGCGTCTTTTCGTCGCCCAGCACTTCGAGCTTGCACAGCGAATGGCCGCCCAGCATCTCGCGCGCCATCTGCAGGGTGTACACCGCGTCGGCCGCGTTATAGCAGCCGCCGGTGTTGGGCAGAATGGTGAATTCACCCGGCGGCACGAAGTCGAGCAGGTTGGGTTCGTCCTGATGCTGGCCGATGTTCACCCGGCGCACCGTCACGGTGACGATGCCGGTGCCGCTGGCGACGACCGCGTCGCGGGTTTCCTGGAAGTCCTTGTACTTGCCGGTGCCGACCAGCAGCTTGGAGTTGTAGGTTTTGCCAGCGACGGTCAGCTGGTGATCGGTGTCGGTGCCCGCGGGCAGATCGTTCAGGTTCATGCCGGTGTCTCCGGTTCAGCCGCCGCCAATGGCGTGGACGATTTCGATACGGTCGGCCGCTGCCAGCCGGCGTTGCGGCCAGTCGCTGCGCTTAATGACCTCGCGGTTGATCGAGATGGCCAGGCTCTTGCCGGCCAGCCCGAGTTTGGCCACGAGGTCGGCCAGGGTGTAGTTCGCATCGGCCGGGTGTGGCCGGCCGTTGAGTTCAATCTGGATCGCGTTCATGTCACTGTTTCCGGTAAATCTCGGCGCCTTGCTTCACAAATTCGACCGCCTTGGTTTCCATTCCGCGCTTGAGTGCTTCGACTTCGCCGATGCCTTGCTTGGCAGCGTAGTCGCGCACATCCTGGGTGATCTTCATCGAGCAGAAATGCGGCCCGCACATGGAGCAGAAGTGAGCAACCTTGGCGCTCTCTTTCGGCAGCGTCTCGTCATGGAACTCACGCGCCTTGTCCGGATCGAGGCCGAGGTTGAACTGGTCGGCCCAGCGGAACTCGAAGCGCGCCTTTGAGAGTGCGTTGTCGCGGATCTGAGCGCCCGGATGCCCCTTGGCCAGATCGGCCGCATGG
>JBFIJC010000485.1:0-1341 GCA_041600915.1 Nitrogeniibacter sp. | reverse complement strand
TCGGAAGGCGCCCGCCTGGTGACGCCGGCCGAAGCCTTCATGACGCTCGAGCTGCCCGACGGCTCACGCCTGACCCTGCAGCCGCAAAGCGATGTCCGGATCGACGCCCTGCACGGCTTCAAGGGCGTGAATGACGTTCAGCGCGCCACCTTTGATGTGCGCCAGGGTCGTATCGAAACCGACGTAAAACCGCAGGCCGGGCCGGCTGCGCGCTATCGCATCCACACCCCGACCGCAATCATCGGCGTGCGCGGCACCAGCTTCCGTGTCGCCAGCGAGGCCGACCAGAGCCGCGCCGAAATGCGCAGTGGTACCGTTGCCGTGCGTGGCGACAAACCGGGCCGTGAGATCGCGCTCAAGCAAGGTTTCGGGCTGGTCGCCCGTGCCGGTCAGGCGGTTGAAGCGCCGGTGCCATTGCTGTCGCCGCCCAATGTGACCGACATGGCCACGCTGTACGAGCGCCCGCTCATGCGCATTCAGCTGCCGCCCGTGGCGGGCGCGGTGGCCTATCGCGGGCAGATCGCGCAGGACGCCGACTTTACCCGCATCGTCGCCGAGACCAAGTCCAGCGTGCCCGATCTCAAGATCGCCGGCCTGCCTGATGGCGAGTACTTCCTGCGTGTGCGCGCGCTCGATTCGCGCGGGCTCGAAGGGCGCGATGCCGACTTGGCGGTACGCCTCAAGGCGCGCCCCGAGCCGCCCTTCATCAACGCCCCGCGGCCCAATGGCAAAGCCGGCGCCGGCGAGGTGAAATTTGCCTGGGCCAAGGCAGAAGGCGCGGCCAGTTACCGTTTTGAAATCGCGCGCGATGCCGGTTTTACCGACATCGTCACCCGTGACCACGCCCTTGCCGACAACGCCGCCGCCGTGCCGCTTGAGGCCGGCGAATATCACTGGCGCCTCGCCAGCACCCGCGCCGATGGCGACCGCGGCCCCTGGGGCGATCCGGTGGGTCTCACCGTGCGTCCGCCCATGGCCGACGTGCCGGCTCCGGCCTTCGATGAAGACAACATGCTCTTCGCCTGGGGCGGCGAGCCGGGCCAGAAATTCGACTACCAGTTTGCCGACGACGCTCAGTTCACCCGCCTGGTCGCCAGCGGGCAGGTGATGGCGCCCGAACTGGTGCTGCCCAAACCCGGTGCCGGGGCCTATTTTCTGCGTATCCGCGCGATTGACCCCGATGGCTTTGTTGGCGGCTACTCCGCAGGCCAGCAGGTGATTGTGCCGGCCGAGTTGCCGGTGTGGATGCTGCTCGCGCCCTTGCTGATCCTGCTTTGATCGTCGGTGGCTTGGCAGCGTGACTGAACGCGGATTCTTCGAGTGGCTGATCGTCACCGCCTT
>JBFIJC010000484.1:0-1345 GCA_041600915.1 Nitrogeniibacter sp. | reverse complement strand
GCGCCCGGCCCGCCCACGGCGATGGCCGTGGCCACGCCTGCGATGTTGCCGGTGCCGACGGTGGCCGACAGCGCGGTCATCAAGGCGGCGTAGGGCGAAATCTCGCCTTCGGCCCGGTTCTCGGGTTTGCGGCTCTTCCAGATCATGCGGAAGCCGTAGGCGATCTTGCGGATCGGCATGAAGCCGAGTCGAATCTGCAGATAGAAACCGGTGCCGAGGATCAGGATGATCATCGGTACGCCCCAGACAATGCCGTTCAGCTCATTGACGAATGCGTTCAGTGCTTCCATGGATGGTGTCTCCTCCATCGTGTTCTTTGAGTCGCGCCGGCCGCCTGTTTTGGTGGTCTCACCGGCGCGCTGACCGTCGGCCTGCTTTGGCAGGCCAGTAGGATGCGTGTGTGGATTTAGTCGGTGGCGCCGCCCTCCAGGGTGATGTCGACCATCAGGTCATCCGCCAGCGCTTCGAGGTCGGTCTGCAGGTTGGCCAGTGCCAGTGCGGCCGGAAGGTGGAGCGCAATGCGCGCGCGGAACAGCGGCTCGCCGCTGAACGAGGCGCTCTCGCAAAAGGTGTCGAGCCGGTCGATGCTGGCGCCGTGGCGGGCGAGCACGGCCGAGATGTCGCGCACGATGCCGGGGCGGTCGTGGCCGAGCACTTCCAGCCTGGTGGCGCGAGGCGTGTCGGCGCTGGCCGACGCAGCGCTGCGCTCGATTGTCAGGCGCAGGCCTTCGGTTTCGAGACCGCGCAGGGCGGTTTCGAGTGCGTCGGCGCCGCTCTCTTCAATATCCAGGCGCACGATGCCGGCAAACTGCCCGGCCAGTTGCGCCATGTTGCTTTCCAGCCAGTTGGCGCCACAGTTGCCGGCACGCGTGGCCAGCGCGCTGACCAAGCCGGGGCGGTCCGGGCCGAGTACGGTAATCACGAACGAGATATTCATCGGAGCACTCCTCAAGGCGTTTCGTAAGCAGACATGGGCGGGCAGGCGCAGACCAGGTTGCGGTCGCCATACACGTTGTCCACACGGCCGACCGGCGGCCAGTACTTGTTGGCGCGCAGGCTGGCGAGCGGGAACACGGCCTGTTCGCGGCTGTATGGGTGCGCCCATTCGCTGACCAGCGCAGCGGCCGTGTGCGGCGCGTTGCAAAGCGGGTTGTCTTTGGCATCGAGACGGCCGTCGCCGACTTGCTCGATCTCCTCGCGGATAGCGATCATGGCGTCGCAGAAGCGGTCGAGTTCGTCTTTTGACTCGCTCTCGGTCGGCTCGATCATCAGCGTGCCGGCCACCGGGAAGGACATGGTCGGGGCATGGAAGCCGAAGTCGATCAGACGCTTGGCCACGTCATCG
>JBFIJC010000483.1:0-1358 GCA_041600915.1 Nitrogeniibacter sp. | reverse complement strand
GCGCTGCGCGAGCTCACCCACATCGGCATCAACAATCTGAGCGGCGAACCGATGGCCGCCATCGCCCGACGCCTGGGCATGGGCGAATTGATCCACGACGATGCGCTCGACGCCATCGACGCCCCCATCCGCGCCCCCGGGCAGCTCGACCCCGACACCCTCGCCCTGGCCGCCGAGCGCGGCTACGCCAACAGCTTCGAGGCACTGCCCGGCCATCTGCCCTGGCGCCCCCGCCTGAGCGACGACACCGGCGCCCGACTCAACCCCCGCCCCACCGTGGGCGGGCCGATGAGCGCCATCGTCGTCGGCCCCGAGGGCGAAACCCGCCCCAACGGCGCCAACGAGATCTGGTGCGATGCACTCGGTCGGGTCAAGGTCCGCTTTCACTGGCAACAAGGCCACAGCCCTGACGACCGCAGCAGTTGCTGGGTGCGTGTCGTCACCCGTCAGGCCGGCGCCGGCATGGGCTGGCAGGCGCTGCCGCGCATTGGCCAGGAGGTGCTGGTCACCTTCCTCGGCAACGACATCGACCGCCCGCTGGTGCTCGGTGCGCTCTACAACGGCCGGGGAGAGGGCGGCATTGTCCCCACCCCCGGCGGCGCCGAGGCCACGCCCGCCGATCGCACCGTCTTCGATCAAGCCAGCGACCACGCCCCGGCCGCCCAGGGCAATCTGGTCGGCGGCAACAGCCCCGCCTGGCACGGCGCAGCCGCCAACGAACACCATCACGCCGCCGCGCTCAGCGGCTTCAAGAGCAAGGAATTCGGCGCCCACGGCCGCTTCGCCGGCCACAACCAGCTCATCTTCGACGACACCGACAATCAGCAACGCGCCGCCCTGCACAGCACCCAGTACGCCTCGCAGCTCAACCTCGGCCACCTCATCCACCAGGCCGACAACTACCGTGGCAGTTTCCGCGGCACCGGCGCCGAGCTGCGCACCGACGCCTGGGGCGCGCTACGCGCCGCGCGCGGCATTACCCTGTCCACCTGGACGCAGCACACCGACGGCGAGCCCGCCGGTGACATGGCCCCCGCCGCCGCCCTGCTCGGCCAGGCCGACGCCCTCGCCCAGACCCTCAGCAAAGCCGCCGCCACCCATCAAACCGTCCAGCTCGCCGCCGCCATCGGCAGCATCGGCCCCAATCAAAGCACCCTCGACCCGAACGCCGCCCCGCTCAAAGCCCTGCACACCGTCGCGCGCGGCATGGTCGATGGCGCCGACTTCGACGCTGCGCTGGCCGACGCAAGCCAGAAGAACACCACCACCGCCGGAAAAGTCCCCCACCTGCTAGCGCCCGCCATCATCCAGGCCGCCAAGGCCGGCCTCGGCTTTGTTGCCGGCGGGCACATCCAACT
>JBFIJC010000482.1:0-1360 GCA_041600915.1 Nitrogeniibacter sp. | reverse complement strand
GATGGTCATGCCGGGCGACAACGTGTCGATCACCGTCAAGCTGATCGCTCCGATCGCCATGGAAGAAGGTCTGCGCTTCGCCATTCGTGAAGGCGGTCGTACCGTCGGCGCCGGCGTGGTTGCCAAGGTCATCGAGTAATCAACACCATTCCGGGCGGCGCACGATGTGCCGCCCTCGCTCTTTGGAATCTATTATGCAAAGCCAGAAAATCCGTATCCGCCTGAAGGCATTTGACTATCGTCTGATCGATCAGTCGGCACTTGAGATTGTCGAAACGGCAAAGCGCACCGGTGCAGTGGTTCGTGGCCCGGTTCCGCTGCCGACGCGTATCGAGCGTTACGACGTGCTGCGCTCGCCGCACGTCAACAAGGCGTCGCGCGACCAGTTCGAAATCCGTACGCATCAACGCCTGATGGACATCGTTGATCCGACGGAAAAGACGGTCGACGCGCTGATGAAACTCGATCTGCCCGCGGGCGTCGACGTGGAAATCAAGTTGCAGTAAATCTTGGCTTGTGTTCTGTGCGCCTGGGCCGGTATAATCCGGCCCTTGCGTTTTTCGCGCAAAATCTTTACGGCCCCGGTCAATCGCAACCGGGATTTGGGAGAATAAAATGAGTCTAGGCCTTGTAGGTCGCAAGGTCGGGATGACTCGCATATTCACCGACGATGGTCAAACCATCCCGGTGACTGTGCTTGACATGTCCGACAACCGCGTTAGCCAGATCAAGACCGCTGAGACCGACGGCTATACGGCCGTCCAGGTTGCCTTCGGCAAGCGTCGCGCTAGCCGGGTGGGCAAACCGCTCGCGGGTCACCTTGCCAAGGCTGGTGTCGAAGCCAGCTGGCTGCTTCAGGAATTCCGTGTCGATGCGTCTGCGCTCGAAGGCGTCAAGCCGGGTGATGCGCTGACCGTGGATATTTTTGGTGTTGGCCAGAAGGTCGATATCGTCGGCACGTCCATCGGTAAGGGTTTTGCTGGCGCGATCAAGCGTCACAACTTCTCTTCCAACCGTGCGTCTCACGGTAACTCGCTGTCACACAACTCTGCTGGCTCTATCGGTCAGGCGCAGGATCCGGGCCGCGTGCTTCCGGGTAAGCGCATGGCGGGTCACATGGGTGCCGTTCAGCGCACCATGCAAAACCTCGAAGTGATTCGTGTGGATGCCGAGCGTCAGCTGCTGCTGGTGAAGGGTGCTGTTCCGGGTGCCCGGGGTGGTGATGTGGTTGTTCGGCCGGCAGTCAAGGGGGCGTAATGGAACTTAAGCTTCTTAATGAGCAGGGTCAGGCTGCCGAAACAGTTCAGGTGTCTGATGTGCTGTTTGGTCGTGAGTACAACGAGGCGCTGATTCATCAGGT
>JBFIJC010000481.1:0-1376 GCA_041600915.1 Nitrogeniibacter sp. | reverse complement strand
TGGCCCTTGCCAATGCCGCCAATCGACGGATTGCAGCTCATCTGACCGAGGGTCTCGATGTTATGGGTCAGCAGCAAGGTATTGACGCCCATGCGCGCGGCGGCCAGCGCGGCCTCGGTGCCGGCGTGGCCGCCACCAACAACAATGACATCGAAACGGGTCGGATACAGCATGGCGCGTCCTGCGCGTAGAAACGGCGAAAAGGCAAGGCCGCGATTCTACCCGCTTGCGCCGCACAAGGCCAGACGCACCACCCGATGTTTCACGAACTTATTGCTTTAAAACATGAGCTTACATTCAAGCCGCGGCCGCTGACGCGACACCGGCTGTAAGCGAACACGCGCTTCAGGTGTCCAAGATGCATGACGACAACGGAGGGCACGACCATGCGGCCCCAACGCACACACTGGACGATCACCGCGCTGATCGCAGCCGTGCTGGCGACGACGCCGGTACACGCCGACACCAAGAACGGTTTCGATCTCACCGGCAGCAGCGTACCGGTCGATGAAATCCACCCCGGCGGGCCGCCGCGCGACGGCATTCCCGCCATCGACCGGCCGCGCTTTGTGTCCGCTGCGCAGGCCGATTTTCTCGACCCGTCCGACCCCGTCCTCGGCATCGTCCATCGCGGCGAGGCGCGCGCCTACCCGGTGCGTATTCTGAACTGGCACGAGGTGGTCAACGACCGCATCGGCGGCGAAGCGGTGGCCATCACCTACTGCCCGCTGTGCGGCAGCGGCGTGGCCTTCGTGGCCGAGCAGGGCGACGAGATACTCGATTTTGGCGTCTCGGGCCTGCTCTACAACAGCGATGTCCTGCTCTACGACCGGGGCACGCAGTCGCTGTGGTCGCAGCTGATGGGCCGTGCTGTCAGCGGCCCGCTGAAGGGCACGATGCTGATCGCCCTGCCGCTGGTGCATACCACCTGGGCAGACTGGCGCACCGTCAATCCGGACACCCACGTGCTCACGCCCGAGACCGGTTATCAGCGCGCCTATGGCCGCAACCCCTATGCGGGCTACGCCGAGGACGAAACCCTGTATTTCCCGGTGGCCTTCCGCAGTGCCGGCTTTCATCCAAAAGAACGCGTGCTGGGCGTGAGCGTCGGCGAGGCGCACAAAGCCTACCCCTTCATGGAATTGCACAAAGGTCCGGCCCTGTTTGAAGACACCTTGGGCGGGCAGAAAATCATTGTTCGCTTCAACAAGGCGCACGAGCGCGCCGAGGCCTTTGATGCGCGCGGCGAACAGCTCGCCGGCACCACCTTGTTCTGGTTCGCGTGGTACGCCTTTCACCCCGACACGGCCGTCCATCGGGCGCCTTGAGCCGGCGCTTGGTCCACATCAAGAAAACGCCACGTCGTTCTGGCCGCG
>JBFIJC010000480.1:0-1401 GCA_041600915.1 Nitrogeniibacter sp. | reverse complement strand
GGCGGCGCAGTCGGAGCTATCGCTTGCGCAGGCGGAGCTGGCGCGGGTCAAAGCCTTGCGTGCACAGAACTTTGTGAGTGACTCGGCCGTCGATACCCGGCGCACCAGTCAGGCCGCGGCTGCCGCACGGGTGAAGCAGGCTGGCGCACAGGCGGTGCTGGCGGCGAACCAGAACGAATACACGACGCTGGTGGCGGATGTCGACGGCGTCGTGACCGCGATCCGTGCGGAGCTCGGTCAGGTGCTCGCGGCTGGCCAACCCGTGCTGACCCTGGCTCAGGATGGCGCGCGTGAGGTGAAGATCGCGGTGCCCGAAGGCCATGTGGCGCTCATGCCGGTGGGTACGCCGGCGCAGGTTGCCCTGTGGGCCGACCAGAAGACGGCCTTGCCGGCGGCGGTGCGTGAAGTGTCGCCGGCGGCCGATCCGCAGACGCGTACCTATATGGTGAAAGTGCAGGTCAATGCCGAGGCGTCGAATCTTCCCCTCGGGGCGACGGCCACCGTGGCGCTGGCGGGCGATGCGACGCCGGGTGTGGTGTTGCCGCTGCGCGCAGTGGGTGAGCGCGACGGCCAGCCGGTGGTCTGGGTGTTTGATGCGGCGACCGGATCGGTGTCGCCGGTGGCGGTGAGCGTGGCACGTTTTGACGAGCGCGGCGCCCATGTGTCGGCCGGCATCGCGCCGGGCGCGCAGGTGGTGGTGGCGGGGGTGCACCTGTTACGACCGGGCCAGACGGTGCGGGCCAAGCCGGTGGCCGAGGCCGTGACGCTGGATGCCAAGCGATGAGGCACTTCAATCTCTCCGAATGGGGCTTGCGCCATCAGACGATGGTGCTCTATTTCATGCTGATGCTGACCCTGATCGGCCTGCTCGCCTACAAAGGCCTGGGCCAGTCAGAGGATCCGCCCTTCACCTTCAAGGTGATGGTGGTACGCGCCGAGTGGCCGGGCGCCACCGCGGCGGAGATGGCGGAGCAGGTGACCGACCGTATCGAGAAAAAGCTGCAGGAGGTCACCCAGGTGCACTACATCCGCAGCTACTCGAAGCCGGGTGAAGCGCTGATTTTCTTTGCGGCCAAAGACTCGACCCCGCCGGATGAGATGGACGATATCTGGTATCAGGTGCGAAAGAAGGTCGGCGATATGCGCCACACGCTGCCGAGCGGCGTGATCGGGCCGAGTTTCAATGACGAGTTCGGCGACACCTTTGGCAATGTGTTTGCGCTGCACGGCGAGGGCCTCGGCTATGGCGAGCTCAAGCGCTACGCGGAAGCCGTGCGGGCCGAGCTGCTGCAGGTGCCCGATGTGGCCAAGGTGAGCTTCATCGGCGAGCAGTCGGAGCGGGTGTTCATCGAATTGTCGAACACCAAGCTGGCGACCTTCGGCTTGAGCCTGAATGACGTG
>JBFIJC010000479.1:0-1406 GCA_041600915.1 Nitrogeniibacter sp. | reverse complement strand
GACCTTTTTGGCGTTTTTCTGGCGTGCCGTAGCGGCGCGAATGGCCAGCTCGGCAATCGCCTTGCCGGCTTCGACATGATTGTTGAGCCAGATCTCGAAGGGGTCGCGCACCATGCCGGAGACCAGCTTGACCGCTTCGCGTGAGTTGAGCTTTTCTTTTACCTGACCCTGAAACTGTGGGTCGAGCAGGCGGGCCGAGAGCACGAAACTGAGTCGGCTGCAGGCGTCGTCCTGTTGCAGCTTGAGGCCGCGCGGCAGCAGGGCGTGGTGTTCGATGAAGCTCTTGACCGCCTCGAACACGCCGGCGCGCAGGCCGGACTCGTGTGTGCCGCCGGCGACGGTGGGGATCAGGTTCACATAGGATTCGGCCGGCACGGCGGGGTCGAACCAGCCAAAGGTCCAGGCCGCGCCCTCGCCGCTGGCAAAGGCCTCGTCGTCGCTGGCGGCGTATTTTTCGCCGGTGAATAGCGGCGCGACGGGTTCCTGGTCGCCGGCGAGTTCGGTCAGGTATTGGGCCAGACCGCCGGGGTAGTGCCACTGCTTGCTGCTGAGGCTGCCGTCGGCTTGCTCGACATCGAGTTGCACTGCGACGCCGGGGAGTAGCACGGCCTTGGAACGCAGCAGGCGCTCCAGCTCATTCATGGGCACCCTTGGCACGTCGAAGTACTTCGGGTCCGGCCAGACCTTGACCGTGGTGCCGGTGTTGCGCTGGCCGCAGGTGCCGATCTCTTCGAGCGGGCCGATGCGCTCGCCACCGTTGGCGAAGACGATGCGATGCACCTTGCCATCGCGCTTGACCTCAACCTCGATGCTCAGCGACAGCGCATTGGTGACCGCCACGCCCACGCCGTGCAGGCCGCCCGAAAAGGCGTAGGCGCTGTTGCCCTCGCGCTTGTTGAACTTGCCGCCGGCGTGCAGCCGGGTGTAAGCCAGCACCACGACGGGCACGCCTTCTTCAGGGTGCAGCCCGACCGGAATGCCGCGGCCGTCGTCGGCCACGGTGATGGCGCCGTCGCGATGCGCGGTGACCTGGATCTTTTTCGCCGAGCCGGCCAGCGCCTCGTCGGCGGCGTTGTCGATCACTTCCTGGATGATGTGGGCCGGCGAATCGGTGCGGGTATACATGCCCGGCCGCTCGCGAACCGGCTCCAGACCTTTGAGGACGCGGAAGGAAGATTCGTCGTAGTTCGTGTTGCTTGCCATGCGGTTTCCGTTGGATGCCGTTCGCTTCGGGGGGGGCGGATCTCGGGTCGAAAGGATAGCGGCTTTGCCGGGGCCTGTGTGTGTTGAGGGCGCTGCGCTTAGCTTGGTGGCGGTGCGTGAGCGGTTTCGGCACCGAGCTGGTTCAGAAATGCACGCATGAAATCGATACGTGCTGCCGCTTCGTGCCGGGCTGCGGCGGTGTG
>JBFIJC010000478.1:0-1412 GCA_041600915.1 Nitrogeniibacter sp. | reverse complement strand
GGCGATCACGTCGGGGTCGAGTTCGATGGCGGTGAGCTGTGTCGTGGGCAGGTGCTGGCGGCAGAACTTGATGATCGATCCGCCGCCCAGGCCAATCAGCGCAATGTGTTGCGGCCGGGGCATGAATACCATGAACAGCATCATCTGCTGGGTGTAGCGCAAGGCCAGCGTGTTGGGCGAGCGTTTTCGCATCGCGCTCTGGATGAGGCGCAGGGTGAAGTACAGGCTGAGGTGCTCGCCGTCATCGATGACGAATGGGCGGCCGTAGCTGTCATCAAGCAACTGGGCGCGGAGCGCCTCGACGTTGGCCGTGGGGGGTTCAAGCAGCAAGATGCGCCCGGGTTCGGTGATGAACGGACTGGGCAACTCGAACAGCGGCGAACTGGACATCATCAGCGCAAAAGCAGGGGAATGGAGGTGCGCCGATTCTAGCGTGTTGTTTCGGCGAGCGGCCGCATGGCAGGCCCGCGCTAAACTCGCAGGCTGGCTCGGCCGTTATCAATAGCGGTGTCACCGAGCCCTTGCTTGCCTGAGGTCATGTGCTTCCCATGCGTGTTGTCGAGCTGAATTTTCGTGCCGTGTTGTGTGCGGTGTTTGCCTGGGCGCTGATGCCCGTCGCGGCCTTGGCCGAGGGCGGGAGCCTCTTCCCGGGCGAGCCGCCGGTCATCGCGCGCCTGCTCGACGACGGCATCGCTGCCGAAGCGGTCGGTTTTGCCGCTGGCGCAGAGGCGCGCTATTGCTGGGCGGCGCGGCTCGGCAGCGTGGAAGGGCAGTACCGGCTCGGCAAGTTTTATCAGACGCACCCCCGCCCGGGGCTTGGCCCAACGGTGGCGACCACCTTGCTGTCGTTTGCCGCCCAGCGCGGTCATCTGGAAGCACAAAAGCGGCTCGGCGGTCGCGCCCCCGGCCGTATCGATACGCCCGCCTGTTTCGAGCAGGCGCTCGACATCGCCGTCATCAAAACGCTCGGCCGTGTGATCTCGCGCCAGGAGGTGGGCCGTTACATTGCCGAGCTGCCCGCCAGTCGGCGCCCGCATGCGCAAATGGTGCAACGTCTGGCGCCGCGCTATGGCGTTGACCCGCGCTTTGCACTGGCCATCGTGCGTAACGAATCCGGTTTTGATCCCAAGGCCTTGTCGCCCAAGAACGCGATGGGCCTGATGCAGCTCATCCCCGAAACGGCCGCGCGCTTCAAGGTGACTGACGCCTTCGACCCCGAGCAAAATGTGCGCGGCGGCCTCGCCTATCTGCGCTGGCTGCTCGACCGGTTCGACGGCGACATCGCCCTCACCGCCGCGGCCTATAACGCCGGCGAAGGCGCGGTGCAGCGCCATGAAGGCGTGCCGCCCTACGCCGAAACCCGCGAGTATGTGGCGCGGGTGCTCGGCTTCTATCGCGCCAGCCAGCATGTG
>JBFIJC010000477.1:0-1432 GCA_041600915.1 Nitrogeniibacter sp. | reverse complement strand
GGCCTTCGAGCGGCTCGGCCAGGCTCCACAGCTCCTGAATCGACTCGCCGTCGCCGGGGTCGGCCATCAGGTCATTGATCTGCGGTTCCTGATCGCGCGCATCGTTGAGCGACAGCGGCTTGTTCTGCACCACCGGGATCAGCTTGGACAGCCGGTCGCACAGGCCATAGGGCAAATCAAGAACGCGGCCGACGTCGCGCACCACGGCTTTCGAGGCCATGGTGCCGAAGGTGGCGATCTGGCTGACCGCGTCAGCGCCGTAACGGTCGCGCACGTACTCGATGACCTTGTAGCGGTTGTCCTGGCAGAAGTCGATGTCGAAGTCGGGCATGGACACCCGCTCGGGGTTGAGGAAGCGTTCGAACAGCAGCGCGTATTCGAGCGGGTCCAGATCGGTAATGCGCAAACTGTAAGCCACCAGCGAACCCGCGCCGGAGCCTCGCCCCGGACCGACCGGCACGCCATTGTGCTTGGCCCAGTTGATGAAGTCCGCCACGATCAGGAAGTAGCCCGGGAAGCCCATCTGCACGATGGTGTCGGTCTCGAACTTGAGGCGATCGAAATAGCGCTGGCGCTGGGCTTCGCGCTCGACCTCGTTCGGGTACAGCTCCTTCAGGCGCACTTCCAGCCCGGCCTTGGCCTCGGCGACGAGGAAGTCGTCCAGCGTCATGCCATCGGGGGTGGGGAACTGCGGCAGAAAGTTCTTGCCCAGCTCCACCGTCAGCGAGCAGCGTTTGGCGATCTCGATGCTGTTGGCCAGCGCCTCGGGCAAATCGGCAAAGAGCTCGGCCATCTCGTCCTGGCTCTTGAGATATTGCTCTTCGGTAAAGTCTTTCGGCCGACGCTTGTCGGCCAGCACATAGCCCTGCGAGATGCACACCCGCGCTTCGTGTGCCTTGAAGTCGTCACGATTGAGAAACTGCACCGGGTGCGTCGCCACCACCGGCAAGCCCAGCTCGCCCGCCAGCTTCACCGCCGCGCGCAAATAGGTCTCGGTGCCCGGATGCCCCGCCCGCTGCACCTCGATGTAAAAGCCATCGGGGAAGCGCGCCGCCCAGGCACGGGCGCACTGCTCGGCCGCGGCACCATTGCCGTTCATCAGCGCCTGCCCCACATCACCGAGCATGGCGCCCGACAGGCAGATCAGGTCGCTGGCCGCGCCATTGTCGAACCACTCGGCACGCATCTCGGCGCGGCCGCGGTATTTATTGGTGCGATAGGCCTCGGTCAGCAATTCGCACAACTGGCCATAGCCCTTGCGGTTGCGGCAGATCAGCAGCAGCCGGCCGGGCTTGTCTCGGTCGGTGTCATTGGTGATCCAGACGTCCACGCCAATGATCGGTTTGACCCCCTTGCCGCGTGCGCCGGTGTAGAACTTGACCATGCCAAACAGGTTGGCCAGATCGGAAATACCCAGCGCCGGCATGCCGTC
>JBFIJC010000476.1:0-1458 GCA_041600915.1 Nitrogeniibacter sp. | reverse complement strand
TGCCGAGAGGTACTTGGCCGGAACGGTCGAGTCGGCCACTTTCATGGCTTCGATCATGGCGGCAGCGGCGTCATAGGCATACGGCGCGTAGATCTGCACGTCGAGGTTGAAGCGCTTCTTGTAGCGTTCCTTGAAGTCCTTGCCGCCCGGCATCTTGTCCAGCGGCAGGCCGGCTTGCGTGCAGTAGGCGTTGCCGCTCAGGGCATCGCCGGCGAGCTTGAGCATCTCGCCCGAGCAGGCGCCGTCGCCGGTGATGAACTTGGCGTTGATGCCCAGCTGCTTGAGCTGGCGCAGCATCGGGCCGCCTTGGGCGTCCATGCCGCCGAAGAAGATCACGTCCGGGTTCTGAGCCTTGATCTTGGTCAGAATGGCCATGAAGTCGGTGGCTTTGTCGTTCGTGAATTCACGCGCGACGATCTTGCCGCCGGTGGCTTTGGCCGACTTCTCGACTTCGTCCGCCAGACCCTGACCGTAAGCGGTGCGGTCATCGATGATGGCGATGTTCTTGGCACCCAGTGTGCCGGTGGCGAATTTGCCGATGGCGCCGCCTTGCTGAACGTCGTTGGCGATGGTGCGGAACACGCCAGCATAGTTCTGCTGGGTCAGCTTCGGGTTGGTCGCCGACGGGGAGATCATCGGGATGCCCGCCTGGTGATAGATGCGCGAAGCCGGGATGGTGGTGCCCGAGTTCAGGTGACCGACCACGCCGACGACTTCAGCATCGACCAGACGCTGGGCGACGGTCGTGCCGGCGCGCGGGTCGGCCTGATCGTCTTCACCCATGATTTCGAATTTGATTTTCTTGCCGCCGATGGTCACGCCCTTGGCGTTGTATTCCTCGATGGCGAGCAGGGCACCGTTTTCGTTGTCCTTGCCCAGGTGGGAGATGCTGCCGGTGAGCGGGCCGACGTGGCCAAGCTTGACCACCATGTCAGCGGCGCTGACGCCCTGACTCATCAGGCCGAAGCCCAGGCCCATAATCGCGATAGCGATACCGGTTTTTTTCATGTCTCGTATCCTCCAGCTGACTCTTTTGTGAGTTTGGGTGGTACCGATTCCGACCGACTCGATATGAGTCGGCCGGGGTGTGGCTTTCCGCTGTCCGGGCCACGTTTCTGGGGCCTCGGTGTCGGTCTTTGTTCTCTGTCCGCACCCACCCTTTTTATGGGGTGGGCGAATGGTACGAAAGGCGCAAAGGCAAAGGTGTGCTTATTCTGCAAAAAAACCCATGGGGAAAGAAAAATTTTTGCCCTAAAAGTGCATGAACAGTGAGCTCGTGGCATGCGGCGGTGCACTATTTTGGAAGAACTATTCTTCGATTGTCGGACAATCGCTGACAGGCAAATTCGCCAACTGCAAGCGCGGCTTGAGAGTTGTCTGGTGTTTTGCACGCATTGCGACTGACGCAGTGCACCAAAAATGACAGATAGGGGTTTTCCCTAGCGCGTTGTGCGAAGC
>JBFIJC010000475.1:0-1465 GCA_041600915.1 Nitrogeniibacter sp. | reverse complement strand
TTTGGGGCAGATCATCGCAAAAGCTGGACGCAATCCTGTTCAAACGTTCGTTTGAATCATACGTTCTGCTAAAACGATGTCAACTGATTTTTAGGTCTCCCACCGAAAAATATCAATCGGCGGTGCAACATAAATGCCTGATGCGGCGCAACATTTTTGCTTCACTACTCCCTCGTGGTGCCGCAGTGAACGAAAAAGGGGGCGCTTCCGCGCCCCCCTTTTCATACTCACACCGGCCTACATCAGGCGTCCGGTGCCGGTCCGCCGCGCATCTTGCCTCGCCCCATGCCGTCACGCATGTCAGCCCGCGATTCGCGCTTTTCCTTGAGTTGCTCGCGCTGCTCGGGTGTCAGCACTTCGTACACCGCACGTTCGCCGGCGATACGCGACTGCATCATCGTGGCCATCGCGGCTGACTGCTGCTCGGTCAGCGCCTTGACGCGCGCCGCGTCATAATTGTCGGCGGTTGCGGCTTCACGCAGCTGCTTCTTGAGATCACGCATCGTCTTCATCTGCTCGCGCATTTTCGGCATCTCGGCATGCTTGAGTTCAAAAATCTGGTCGCGCTGCGCGTCGGTCAGATCGAGACCTTTGAGCATCCGCATCATGCCGCCGCGGCCGGGGCCGTCCATGCCGCCGCCCCTGTGCATGGAGACACTGCACGAACCCATGCCATCACCCATGCCGGGCCCGGCCTGCGCCACCATGGGCACCGCCAACGCGATGCTGCTGGCCAACAAAAAAGCACCGACAATCGATTTACGCTTGGTCATCATTCTCTCCTTGAGTCATCCGTATTTCGGGTCTGGGCAAATCGCCCTGCACCGACAACTGCAGTGTCGCGCCGCGCCCCGTAAAGCGCGGTTAGCCACAGGTAAAGAGACGTAAAGCGGCGTAAAGACGCACGCCAGCGCTTTTTGCCGCCGTATCATTGCCACACTGAATAGAGGAATCGTGGAGTCGGAATGACGCGCGTGCTGCTGGTCGATGACGACCTGGAACTTTCCGCCATGCTCAAGGAGTACCTCGCCCAGGAAGGCTTCGAGGCGACGACCGCGCCCGATGGCGAGGCCGGCGTGGCCGAAGCGCTGTCGGGCAACTACGCCATCGCCGTGCTCGATGTGATGATGCCGCGCCTCAATGGTGTCGATGCCTTGCGCCGCATTCGTCAGGAAAGTCGAATGCCGGTGCTCATGCTGACCGCCCGCGGCGACGACGTCGATCGCATCGTCGGCCTGGAACTGGGCGCCGACGACTACGTACCCAAACCCTGCAGCCCCCGCGAACTCGTCGCCCGCCTGCGCGCCATCCTGCGCCGCACTGCTACGCCCGAGTCTTCTGGCGATGTCGATGAACTGACCGTTGGCCCGCTGCGCCTGTGGCCCGCCCGGCGCGAAGCGCACTGGGCCGGAGAACCGCTGACGCTCACCAGCACCGAGTTCACCTTATTAGAAGTGCTGGTCAG
>JBFIJC010000474.1:0-1471 GCA_041600915.1 Nitrogeniibacter sp. | reverse complement strand
GGTCGACCTCGACCCGCAAGGCAACTCCACGCGCTACCTGCTTGGCGACGCCACCGATGAGCTCGAAAACTCGCTGGCCGATTTCTTCGATCAGACGCTCAACTTCAAGCTCAACCCCAAGCCCCTGGACGACTTCGTCGCGGTCAGCCCCTTCGAGGGCCTGCATGTCATGCCCTCGCATCCGGACCTCGAAGAACTGCAGGGCAAGCTCGAATCGCGCTACAAGATCTTCAAGCTGCGCGAGGCACTCGACGAGCTCGCCGAAGACTACGACGTGATCTACATCGACACGCCGCCGGCGCTCAACTTTTTCACCCGCTCGGCAATGATCGCCGCCGATGCCTGCCTGATCCCCTTCGATTGCGATGATTTCTCGCGTCGCGCGCTGTATTCGCTGCTGGCCAACGTGGATGAGATCCGCTCAGATCACAATCGCGACCTGACGATTGAAGGCATCGTGGTCAATCAGTTCCAGCCCCGCGCCAGCTTGCCGCGCAAAGTGGTGCAGGAGCTGATCGACGAAGGTCTGCCCATCCTCGCGCCCTATCTGTCTGCCTCGGTCAAGATCAAGGAGTCGCACGAGCAGGCCAAGCCGATGATTCACCTCGACCCGAGGCACAAGCTCTCGCAAGAGTTCATCGCGCTGCACGACACGCTGGCCCGTCAATACGGCACCTGAGCGCGCGGGGAATACCGCAGCCGGAAACCGTGTTGACCTCATCAGCACGGTTATCTGGGAAAACGCATGTCCAAACACACGCTCCTGATCTGGGATCTGCCCACCCGCCTGTTCCACTGGCTGCTGGTCGCCTGCGTCAGCGGCGCCATCATCAGCACCAAGATCGGCGGCAACGCCATGCTCTGGCACGGGCGCTTCGGGCTGGCGATTGTGGGCCTGCTGGGTTTTCGCCTGGCCTGGGGCTTTATTGGCGGCCATACCGCGCGCTTCAGCCAGTTTGTCCGCGGCCCGGCCAGCATTGCGGCCTACCTGTGCGGCCAGTGGCAGGGGCTCGGCCACAATCCGCTCGGTGCGCTGTCGGTCGTCGCCATGTTGTTGGTGCTGAGCGCACAGGCAGCGACCGGGCTGATGGCCAATGACGACATCGCGTTCACCGGCCCACTGTATCCGGCCGTCAGCAAAGATCTGTCCGACGCACTGACCGGGTGGCACCGTCGCGGTGAGTGGGCGGTTTTCGGGCTCATCGGTCTGCACCTCGCCGCGATCGTGTATTACCGCTTCGTCAAGAAAGAGCCGCTGATTCGTCCGATGATTACCGGTCGAAAGCCGGTCGCGACACCGTCTGCGCACGCCCCGCACCGCGCCCGCCCGGTCGCGCTGATCGTCTCGCTATGCATCGCGGCAACGCTGACGTGGATGGCCAGCGGCGCCTTGCTGCCACCGCCACCACCGCCGGCGGCGCTTGAGACGCCGGCGTGGTAAGCCGCGCCATCAAACAATAACGGCCGCCCT
>JBFIJC010000473.1:0-1513 GCA_041600915.1 Nitrogeniibacter sp. | reverse complement strand
CTACCGCGATCTGGTGGAACTGGCGCAAGAGAACTTCCTGCGGCACAAAGAAGTGTTTGACCAGATCGAAGAGCGCGCCAGTGCCGGCGTTGGCCGTCGGGTCGACCTCGAACAAGCCGCTGGCCGTCTGGCCCTGGCCGAATCCAATCTGCTCACCGAGGCGTCCAATCTGCATGACGTGAGCGCCCGCTATCAGCGCCTCGTCGGCGAACTGCCGGGCGATGCACTGCAGCCGATCGGCCGATTGGCCGAACAACTGCCGCCCTCGGTGGCCGATGCATTGCGTCTGGCCTATGAAGGCCATCCGGCGTTTCACGCCGCCGTCGAGAGCGTGCGCGCAGCGACTGAAGAAGCCAAAGGCAAAGAGGCGGCCTACCAGCCCCGTCTCGATCTGCGTGCCCGCCAGAGCGTTGACTACAACACCGACGGCGACACGGGCCGGCATGGCGACAGCGTTGTCGAACTGGTGATGAATTTCAACCTGTTCAATGGCGGCTCTGATCGCGCCACGGTGCGCCAGTTTGCGCAGCGCCTGAATCAGGCCAAAGACCTGCGCGACAAGTCCTGCCGCGACATTCGTCAGACCTTGTCGATTGCTTATAACGATGTGCAGCGTCTGGCTGAGCAGCTCAAGTATCTCAACCAGCACCAGCTGTCGATCTCCAAGGCCCGCGAGGCTTATCGCAAGCAGTTCGACATTGGCCAGCGGACATTGCTCGACTTGCTCGACACCGAAAACGAATATTTCCAGGCCCGTCGCGCCTATGTGAACGGCGACTACGACCACAAAGTGGCCGAGGCGCGCACGCTGGGCGGCATGGGCAAGCTCCTGCCGAGCCTGCAAGTTGCGCGTGAAGACCTGCCCGCCTTGAGTGATCTGGCCAAGGACCGCGAGGCCGTGGCACCGTCGGCGGCATGCCCGGCCGAAGCGCCCGAGCCCAGCGCCGTGCTGAAGCTGCTCGGTCAAGCCAAACCGGCCGCTGTCGCTGTGCCGGCTGAGCCGAAAGCCGAGAGCATTGCCAGCGATCTGGCTGATGCGACAAACAAGTGGGCCGCTGCCTGGGCTGCAAAAGACTACGACGCCTACCGCGCGTTCTACGGCAAGGCCTTCGTACCGGCTGACGGCCAGTCGATGGCCGCGTGGGAGAAGCAGCGCCGGGTGCGTCTGGCCAAGAAAGGCAACATCTCGGTCGGCGTGGCTGAACTGCGTGTCGAGAAGCTCGGCCCGGATGTGGCCGCGACGGTCTTCCGTCAGACCTACCGCGCCAACGACTATCAAGACGTGGTCGCCAAGCGTTTGGAGTGGGCGCGAGTCGATGGCAAGTGGACCATCCAGCGCGAAATCGCTGAATAAGCAAGTACGCGAAGTATTAGCAAGCGGGCCCCTCGGGGCCTAATGCAGTTCAGTTAAGGCTCTTTCAGGTGCCGAATTGGGTACCGAGCGGGTTTGGCTTTGACGACACGGGGGCATTTTCGCCCCCGTCGTTTTTCGATGATGGCCGTTTGTAGCCTT
>JBFIJC010000472.1:0-1554 GCA_041600915.1 Nitrogeniibacter sp. | reverse complement strand
GCTGCACGGCGACCTGTGGCACGGCAACGCCGCCATCGACGAGGCCGGCCGACCCGCCATCTTCGACCCCGCCGTGTATCGCGGCGACCGCGACGCCGACCTCGCCATGAGCGAACTCTTCGGCGGCTTCCCGTCCAGCTTTTACATCGCCTACCGCCGTGCCTGGCCGATGGCTGACGGCTACGAGCAACGCAAGACGCTCTACAACCTCTACCACGTGCTCAACCATCTCAACCTGTTTGGCCGTGGCTATCTCGGGCAGGCGGAGCGGATGGTTCGGGGTTTGTACATGGAGTTGCGTCGCTGAATTTGGCGACAAGATCGGGCGGTCCGGCGGGCAGGCTCGTCGCCACGGTGGCATAGTGCGTCGATGGTGTTCAAAGTCCTTACCGCTGAAGTGTCACACGAGACCAATACGTTCAGCGTGCGCCAGACCGACGCGGATGCCTTCAGGGATCGTTTCTTCTTGTTGGGGGAGGCCGCGCTTGTTGAGCGGGCGTATGCGAATACCGAGTTGGCCGGCGTGCTTGATGCCGGCCGCGCGCATGACTGGACGGTTCGGCATGTGCTGAGCGTCGCCGCCGGCCCGAGCGGGCTCGTCAAGCGCGCGGCCTTCGACAGTTTTGCCGCGCCAATCATGCAGCGCGCCTCTGAGACCCGGTTCGACGGGGTAATTCTGTGCCTGCATGGGGCCATGGTGACTGACTTCTGCGACGACGGCGAAGGCGAGTTGCTGCGCCAGTTGCGCGCCGCCATCGGCATGACGGTGCCGGTTGCGATCACCCTCGATTCTCATGCAAACGTCTCGCGCCAGATGTGCGCGCTCGCCGACATCATCGTTTCCTTCAAGACCTATCCGCATGTCGACATGCGCGACACCGGGCGGCGCGCTGCGGACATTCTTCACCGGACAATGGCCGGCGAGATCCGGCCGCGCACGATCATGGCCAGGGTGCCGATGCTCGAAGAGGTCAATGGCGGGCGCACCGATATTGGCCCGATGATCGCGCGCCTCGACCGCGCACGCGCTTACGAAGCGCGCGATGACGTCTTTGCGGTCAGCATCAACGCGGGTTTCGCCAGTGCCGATATCGCCGAGGTCGGGCCCACCGTGCTGGTGACCGGCCAAGGCGAGGTCGACGTGCATAGGGCGTTCGCTCAGGGGCTGGCGGATGACATGTGGGCGAGGCGTCATGAGTCCCTGAACACCTATTTGAGCGTCAAGGACGCGGCGAAGCTGGCCCGCGAATTTCCGGCGGGCGAGGGCCCCTTGGTGATTGCCGACTATGCCGACAACCCCGGCGCGGGCGCCTATGGCGATTCGACCGCCTTGCTGGCGGCGCTCCTGGAGGCCGATGTTGACGACGCCGCGTTTGGCCCGATGGTCGATAGCGAGGCGGTCAAGCTGCTGGGCGCGGCGAGCGTCGGCCAGCCCGTCAGGCTTGCCCTGGGCGGCAAGACGAACCCGAGGTTCGGCGGCGGACCGCTTCAGCTGGAGGGCACTTTGGTGTCCGTCTGGGATGGCAAATTCGTCGGCGACGGCCCGATTCTGGG
>JBFIJC010000471.1:0-1561 GCA_041600915.1 Nitrogeniibacter sp. | reverse complement strand
TCTTCGATCTCACGCTCGACAGCATCCGGCAGCTTCGCGCCACCCGCCGAAAAAAACTTGATTCCATTGTCGTAGAACGGATTATGCGAGGCGGAAATGACAACGCCGGCCTGCAAACGCAGCGCGCGCGTCAGATACGCCACTGCCGGCGTGGGCATCGGCCCGGCCAGAATGACATCCACCCCAGCCGCCGAAAAGCCCGCCTCAAGTGCCGCCTCCAGCATATAGCCGGAGATCCGTGTGTCCTTGCCAATCAGTACCGTCGGGCGCTCGCCCTTGGGCAGATGCTCGCGCATCACCAGCGTCACACCCGCGGCATATCCCAGGCGCATGACAAAATCGGGGGTTATCGGCGAATCGCCGACACGCCCGCGCACACCATCCGTACCAAAATACTTTCTGCTCATGACTCCATCCACCTCAATACGCTGTCAGTTGCGGACACTGGCCGCCCCGAGAAATGCTCGCTGAATTATGACAGGCGCCGTTCAGTTTCTGCGTGCAAACGCTCACGACATTGTCGCGTCAAGCACCGCGAGTGCGTCGCGCGTTGCCGCAACATCGTGCACGCGCACACACACGGCACCAGAGCGCACCGCCAGCGCCGCTGCCACGGCGCTCGCCACCAGACGCGCCTCAACCGGCTGACCGGTGACCGCACCGAGCATCGACTTGCGCGACACACCCACCAAAACGGGGGCCAGCGCAGCAAACTTTGGCAAGGCACGAAACAAGGTCCAGTTATGGTCCTGGGTTTTGCCAAAACCAAAACCCGGGTCAATCAAAATACGCTCCCGCGCCACGCCGGCGGCACAGACCGCGTCGATTCGCGCGGCAAGCGCCGCCTCAACCTCCGCCACCACATTGTCGTAATGCGGCGCGGCCTGCATGGTGCGAGGCTCGCCTTGCATATGCATCAAACACACGGCCGCATCGCTCGCAGCTAGCGCCGCCAGGGCGCCCGGCATGCGCAGCGCATTGATATCGTTGATCATGGCCGCACCAGCGCCAATTGCCGCCGACATTACCGCCGGCTTGACGGTATCCACCGAGACCGGAATCTCCCAGCCCGCCAGGGCTTCAACAATGGGGATGACGCGATCGAGTTCTTCAGCCTCGCTCACCGAGTCCGCGCCGGGACGGGATGACTCACCGCCCAGATCGAGCAGATGCGCGCCCTCTTTCACCGCCTGCTCCGCACGACGCAGTATTTCGTCGCGCTGCTTGAGCATGCCGTCACCCGAAAACGAATCCGGCGTGAGGTTCAGAATCGCCATGATTTTTGGCGTGGCCAGATCCAGCTGAAAGCGACCGCAGGACAAAACACCAGTCATTACGCCGCGTCCCCGCCCTCGGCTGACACGGCCGCTGCCTCAACCGCTGCCGCCTGTGCTGCTGCAATCATGTCTGCCCGGCTGCCCGGCGTCTCAAGGCTGATCTGCCCCAGCGCACCGCTACGGTAGTCACCCAACAGAATCAACGCCGCCTTATCCACATCCACGCCACCGCCCTTGACCAGGCAGCCGCGCCGACGCGCCACTTCTTCGACCAGGCGCACGCC
>JBFIJC010000470.1:0-1572 GCA_041600915.1 Nitrogeniibacter sp. | reverse complement strand
GTGGTATGAGCTCGCCCACCGACCGCCCCGGCCCGCCGCTGTGGCTGCTCGCCGAGCTGACTTACCGCTGCCCGCTGCACTGCGCCTTCTGCTACAACCCGGTGGACTTCGCCCGCACGAGTGCAGACGACGAACTCGACACCGAGGCCTGGCTGCGCGTGCTGAACGAGGCGCGCGCGCAGGGCAGCGTGCAGTGCGGCTTTTCGGGCGGCGAGCCGCTGGTGCGCGACGACCTCGAAGTGCTGGTGGCCGAAGCGCACCGGCTCGGTTTCTACACTAACCTGCTCACCTCCGGCGTCGGTCTGACCGAAGACCGCGCCGAGGCGCTCAAGCGCGCCGGGCTCGACCACATCCAGCTCTCGTTTCAGGACACCACCCGCGAGCTGAACGATTTTCTGTCGCACACGCGCACCTTCGATCTCAAGCAGAAAGTGGCGCAGACCATCAAGGCCAACGGCTGGCCGATGGTGATGAACTGCGTCATCCACCGGCTCAATATCGACCACATCGGCCAGATCATCGAGATGGCGGTGGCGCTCGGCGCCGAGTACCTGGAACTGGCCAACAATCAGTATTACTCGTGGGCGCTGCTCAACCGCGATCAGCTGCTGCCCTCGCGCGAGCAGATCGAGCGCGCCGAGCGCATCACCAACGAATACCGCGCCAAGCTCGGCGACAAGATCCGCATCTTCTTCGTGGTGCCCGACTACTACGAAACGCGGCCCAAAAAGTGCATGAACGGCTGGGGCAATGTCTTTCTCACCGTCACGCCCGACGGCACCGCGCTGCCCTGCCACACCGCCAAAATGTTGCCGGGGCTGAGCTTTCCGAACGTGCGCGAGATGAGCGTGGGCGAGATCTGGTACGACTCCGACGGCTTCAATCGCTACCGTGGCGATGGCTGGATGAGCGATACCTGCAAGACCTGCCCGGACAAGGAAAAAGACCTCGGCGGCTGCCGCTGTCAGGCCTTCATGCTGGCCGGCGATGCCACCGCGCCCGACCCGGTGTGCGACAAATCGCCGGCGCATCAGGTGGTAGTCGACGCCGTCGCCCGCGCCCAGCAGCCGGGCGTCGTCACCGCCGCGCCGCTGGTGTTTCGTGATCCGAAGGCCTCGCGCCGGATTGCACCGTAGGGCGGGTTTCAATCCGCCGCGGCGGTGGTTGGCGGGTTGAAACCCGCCCTACGGTACGCGTGTCGCCACGACGCGCATCCGCACCGTCACCGCATCGGCCACCTGCAAGGCGCCGCCGAAGACCGACATTGGGGTGATGCCGAAGTCACGCTGGCGGATATCGAAGCCGGCCGTGGCGGTGAGTGTGTTGCCGTTCTGCGCTACCGTCACCGGCACGTCCACATCGCGCGCCACCCCGCGCAGGGTGAGGCGCACCGTGACCGTCGGCGTGGGCAGGGCGCCGCGCACGGTCACTGCGTCGATCGCGACCTCGGGGTGGTGTTCGGCATCGAGCACGCGCGGCCCGAGCATGTTGCGCCGGGTGCCCGCAATGGCCCCGGCCGAGGGCTGCACTTCGAAGCCCTCGCCTTCGTCGCGCCGTGCCTCGGGCAGGTCG
>JBFIJC010000469.1:0-1593 GCA_041600915.1 Nitrogeniibacter sp. | reverse complement strand
CGCGTTGGACAGCAGATTGCTCAATGCCCGGCGCAGCATCAAGGGGTCGCCCGAGACACTGACCGATCCGTCTTGCGTGAGCGTGACGCCTTTGTCCTCGGCCAGTGCGTCGTAAAACTCGAACAGCGCGGCCACCTCCGCTCCCAGATCGACCACCTGCCGGTTCGGAATGACCAGGCCGTTGTCTGATTTCGCCAGAAACAGCATGTCCGACACCATGCGGGCCATGCGCTCGAACTCTTCGGCGTTTGAGGCGAGGATGTCGCGATAGTCCTCGGCGACGCGTGCGCGCGAGAGCGCCACATGGGTTTGCGTCATCAGATTGCTGATGGGGGTGCGTAGCTCGTGCGCGAGGTCGGACGAAAAGTCCGACAGGCGCTGGAAAGCGTCTTCGAGTCGGGCCAGCATGTCATTGAGGCTGCGCACCAGCTCCGACAGCTCGGTCGGGACGGTGTCTTCGGCGAGGCGAAAATCAAGTTTGTTGGCCGTGACGGTGGCGGTTTGTCTGGCCACTTGCTGCAGCGACGCCAGGCCGCGTCGCGCCGCAAACCAGCCGAGCAGACCGCTGACCAGCGCCGCGCCCAGCATGAAAAGCCAGAGCGTGCGCGAGAAGGCCGCCATGAACTGGGTGTGGTGGGCAATATCGAGGGCGACCGCGACGATCAGTTGCTGGCCCGCGTGGGCGGGGTCGTCGAGCCGCATGGCCAGCGCACGGTACTGGGTGTCGTCTTGCGACCAGACAAAGGGCGTGAGCGAGTGGCTCGCGGAGGCGGTGATCGGGGCCATGGCCGGAAAGCGCGCATCGCCGCTTGAGAAGACCGTCTGGCGATCGGCGTCGAGTATCAGGATGGCCATTTCGTGGTGGCCGACAAAGGCCTGATCCAGCGCCTGTGGCAAAGGCATGCCTGTGTCGGCGCCGCGCAAATGATCAATGGCGTGGGCAATCAGCTCCAGTTTGCCGCGCAGCGCATCGACGTCCTGTTCTTCAAAGTGACGCTCCATCGCCGAGCCAATGACCAGACCAAGCGCCAGCAAGACCACGCTTGAGGCCGTGGCAAACAGCAGCGTGAGCCGGGCGGTGAGCGAGCTGCGGCGGCTCATGCGGCGTCGGGCGCTTCGAGAACGTAGCCCATGCCGCGCACGGTGCGGATCAGTTTTGGTTCGAAGGGGTCATCCACCTTGGCGCGCAGACGGCGTACGGCGACTTCGATCACGTTGGTGTCGCTATCGAAGTTCATGTCCCACACCTGCGAGGCAATCAGCGAGCGCGGCAGCACTTCGCCCTGGCGTCGCAACAGCAGTTCGAGCAGGTTGAACTCCTTGGCGGTCAGGTCGATGCGCCGAGAGCTGCGTGTCACGCGCCGGCGCAGGAGGTCGAGTTCCAGATCGGCGACCGCCAGCGTTGTCGGCTCGGTGCCATTGCGACCGCGGCGGAAGAGCGTACGCACCCGCGCCAGCAGCTCAGCGAAGGCGAAGGGCTTGACGAGATAGTCGTCGGCGCCCAGCTCGAGCCCCTTGACGCGGTCTTCGACCTGATCGCGGGCGGTGAGGAAGAGCACCGGCAGTTCGCGGCCATTGCGTCGCACGGCTTCG
>JBFIJC010000468.1:0-1627 GCA_041600915.1 Nitrogeniibacter sp. | reverse complement strand
CGCGTTCGGGGTCTTGCGTCTGCAGGTAGTGGGTGAGGCCGTAGGGGCTGTCGTTGGCGATGGCGATGGCCTCGGCTTCGGTATCGAAGGGGATGAGGCTGAGCACGGGGCCGAAGATTTCTTCGCGGGCGATTGTCATGGCGTTGGTGACGTCGGCGAACACGGTGGGGCGCACGAAGTAGCCGGTGTCGCGGCCGTCCGGCTTGCCGGTGCCGCCGGCGACGAGGCGGGCGCCTTCGTCGATGCCGGCCTGAATGAGGCGCTGGATCTTGTCGAACTGGGCGGCGGAGACCACCGGGCCGATGTGCGCGCCGTCGAGTGAGGCGAGGTCGACGGCGGTGCTTTGGGCGACCTGCGCTGCGGTGGCGACGGCTTGCTCGTAAATGCTGCGCTCGACCAGCATGCGCGTCGGCGCGTTGCACGACTGGCCCGAGTTGTTGAAGCAGCGTTTGACGCCGCGGATGACGGCCTTTTCGTCGGCATCGGCAAAGATCAGGTTGGCGCCCTTGCCGCCGAGTTCCAGGCTGACGCGCTTGACGGTGTCGGCGGCGTTCTTGGAGATGGCGATGCCGGCGCGGGTCGAGCCGGTGAAGGAGATCATGTCGACATCCGGGTGGCCGGACAGCTGCGTGCCGACGCCGGGCCCGTCGCCGTTGACCAGATTGAAGACGCCGGCCGGGAAGCCGGCGGCGGCGATCATTTCGGCAAACAGCATGGATGAGAGCGGGGCGATTTCCGAGGGCTTGAGCACCACGGTGCAGCCGGTGATGAGTGCCGGGATGACTTTGAGCGTGACCTGGTTCATCGGCCAGTTCCACGGCGTGATCAGGCCGCAGACGCCGATGGGCTCTTTCAGGATGCGGGTGTTGGGCGCGTGCTCGCCAAGTGCTTGCTCGAAGGCGAAGCTGCGTGCCGCACGCAGGAAGGTCTTGATGTGGCCGGCGCCGGCGGCGCTTTGCGCCATTCTGGCCAGGCCGATCGGCGCGCCCATTTCGAGTGAAATGGCGGCGGCCATCTCGTCGGCGCGTTCGGTGTAGATGCTCAGCAGCGTGTCGATGTAACTCAGTCGTTCGTCCAGCGTCTTGTCGCGCCAGGCCGGGAAGGCGGCGCGTGCGGCGGCGACGGCGGCATCGGTGTCGGCCTGATCGCCCAGCGAGATCACGGCGCAGGTCTTTTCGGTGCTTGGGTTGATGACTTCAAGGTCTTTGGCGTGTGCGGGGGCGACCCATTGGCCGTTGATGAAAAACTGGCGTTTGTCGAGCATGGAGGCACTCTCTTTGGTCGGGTGGATGGCGTGCGCGTCGCTGCGGCGCTCGCGGCACGTCGATGACCGAATGATGCCTGTTTTCGCATTTTGCTGCGGTCGGCCAGATGCGATGGCCGATGTTCGACAATAAGGCCGCCGGGGGGCGTTGGCGGCCTTGTCGTGGAAAGGCGGGGCTACAGGCTTTGGCTCTGGATGAAGCGCGCCTCCTGCGAGCGCCCACCAAAGCCCCAGGCGTCCGCGCGCACATCGTCGATCACGATGTAGCTGGTCGGATCGCAGTCGGGGAGCAGGGCGGCGAGATCGGCGAACACGCGCTTCAGATAGCTCGCCTTTTGCGCCTTGGTGTTGGTGCCGTCGGTG
>JBFIJC010000467.1:0-1627 GCA_041600915.1 Nitrogeniibacter sp. | reverse complement strand
GGCCGCCGGGTCGGAGTAGGGGCCCGAACAGTCATACACAAAGATCGGCGCATACGGCTCGGCGGGCGCATCCGATGCGGTGCCGGGGGCGGCAAACATCAGCGGCGTGTCGTCCTGCGAGATCTCGCGCATCGGCACACGGATGTCGGGGCGCGAGCCTTCGACATAGATCTTGCGCGAGTTGGGCAGCGGCGCAATCGCCGCCTCATCCACGTGGGCGCTTGAGGCGAGGAATTTTTCGGGCGCGTTCATGTTCAGATCTCCGGTGTTCAGGCGATTGCCCGGCTGATAAAGACGATCACCAGCATGTAGGTGGCGACAAAAATGGCTTCGCTGGACATCAATGCGATGGGCTTCCAGCCGAGTTCGGCAAGCTTCTCAAGCGAAGTCTTGACGCCCAGGGCCGAGATCGAAATCACCAGGCACCAGCGCGACAGCTCCGAGCTGATCGCCACGGCTTCTTTCGGAATCCAGCCCATGCTGTTGGCGGCCGCCAGCGCGGCGAACACCACCAGAAACAGCGGCAGGATCGGCGGTGCCTTGGCACCGACGGCCTCGGTCTTCTTGCGCTCGGAATGGAAGGTGAGCGCGAGGATGACCACCACCGGCATCAGCATGGCGACGCGGAACATCTTGGACAGCGTGGCGGCATCGCCCACTTCCGGCGAGATGATCAAGCCCGCACCGACCACCTGGGCCACGTCATGAATGGAGCCGCCGAGGAACAGGCCGGCTTCGGCCGTGCTCATGCCGACTGTCTTGACCACGAGCGGATAGAGCACCATCGCCACGGTCGAGAAAATGGCCACGCCAATGGCGGTGAGCAGGGTGTAACGCTCGTTCTCGCGGGTGGAGGGCAGGGTGGCGGAAATGGCCATGGTGGCCGAGATACCGCAAATGCCGGTGCCGCCGCCGGAGAGCAGGCCGAGCATGGACGGCAGGCCGAGAATGCGCGCCATCAGCAGACCAAAACCGATGGTCAGCGCCACCGCGCCGATCAGCGCAGCCACACCGATCAGACCCAGATCGCTCACGTCGCTGGCGACGATACGTGCGCCGAGCAGAGCGACGCCGAAGCGCACCAGCTTCTTGGCGGAGAACTCGATGCCCGGAATGCACTTGTCGTTGTCGGACAGAAAGTGGAAGGCAATGCCGATCAGGAGGGCGTAAAGAAACTGCGGGCCGCCGTAGTGCTCGGAAACAAAGGTGGCGGCGACCGCGATGACGGCGCACAGCATGATGCCGGGCACCATTTTCTTCATGTCCGCGATCATGCTTGGCGGCGCAGCGGTAGTGGATGTGCTCATGGTGTCCTTGTCCGGGTCTCTGTTAGGGCTCGGGGGGCGTGCTTTGGAGGGCTCTGTTGGGGCCGGGGGTGCGTTGGCGGGGAAGGTCATGGCCTTCCCCGTCCGAATATTTGGGTGCCCCGGCAGCGCCGGGGACTTGCCGGAACAAACCCTTGCGGGGTCGTGCCGGGTCAGGCATCAAACGTAGTCTTTGTACTTATCGAGGAAACGCACCGGCTTGGACAGTGCATCGCGACGGAACGGATCGCCCAGCTCGCGGGTACACATGATCTCGATGATGGTGGTCTTGCCCTCGTTCATCTGAGCGTCGATGGCCTTCT
>JBFIJC010000466.1:0-1638 GCA_041600915.1 Nitrogeniibacter sp. | reverse complement strand
CGGCGCCGCAACGGGGTGCTGCTGACCTCGGGCACCTTGCTGGCGCGGCCTGACTGGGAGGCGCTGTGCGCCGTGCTTGACCGCCCCGCCGATGACGCTGACGCACTCGCTCACGCGACCACGTCCTGCGAAGAACAGCTCGGCGCCGCACCGCTGGTCGAGAGCTTCGCGTCTGAATTGCACCAAATGCTCACCGACGTGCTCGGTGAGTTCCCCAGCTGCGCCGCAGTCGCCTGAGCGCGTCTGCGCCGCACAACCCCGCATGAGCAGCAGCGACACAACAAGAGGAGACATCATGAAAAACGATCAGCAGCAAAGCGACGAGGGGCCGGGCATGCGCGTGGTGGAAAAGCGCGTGACCGTTAGCCGCCGTGCATTTCTCAAAGGCTCGGGCATGGCCGCCGCCGGTATGACGGCGCTGTCGGCCGGCAGTCTGATGCTGCCGGCGCGCGAGGCGCTGGCGGCCGAATTTACCCATCTCGGTGCGGATGTCGGCAAGACGCTGCTGGTGATGGCGCGTGACATCTTCCCGCACGACAAAATTTCCGACCGCTTCTACATGCTGGCCATCGAGCCTTATGACGCGGCGGCGGCGAAGGACGCAGCGCTTGGCAAGCTGATTGCCGACGGCGTGGCGCAGCTCAACGCGCTGGCCCAGTCGCGCTTCAAGCTGCCGTATGCCGAGGTACCCGCTGAAACCGATCGGGTCACGCTGTTGTATGCCATCGAACGCGGCGCCTTCTTCCAGAAGATCAAGGGCGACATGGTGACCGGCTTCTACAACAACAAAGCGGTGTGGCCCCTGTTTGGCGAGGAAGGATCGTCCTGGGAGAAGGGCGGTTATGTCGATCGCGGCTTTGACGACATCGATTGGTTGCCCAAGGCCTGAGCTCGACAACGACAAGATCAAACGGAGACAAATCTCATGAGCAAGACATTTTCCAAGGACGACAACAGCGTCGTCGTGATCGTCGGGTCGGGTGCCGGCGGCGGCACACTGGCCGATGAACTGACCCGTGCGGGGGTGGATGTGGTGATCCTCGAAGCCGGCAAGCACCACACGCAGGAGGATTTCGAGAACGACGAGTGGGCGATGTTTGCCAAGATCTCGTGGCTCGACAAGCGCATCTCGGCCGGCGGCTGGCATCACACCGAAACCTATCCCAACCTGCCGGCCTGGATCGTCAAGGGCGTGGGCGGCTCGACCATGCACTGGTCGGGCCTGGCGCTGCGCTTCATGGCACACGAGTTCAAGACGCGCAGCACCTACGGCCATGTGCCGGGCGCCAACGTGCTCGACTGGCCGATCAGCTACGAAGAACTCGCGCCTTACTACGAGATCGCCGAGCGCAAGATGGGCGTGGCCGGCACCAAGGCCAGCGGCCTGCCGCCGATGCCGCCGAATAATCACTACAAGGTGATCGAGGCCGGCGCGCGCAAGATCGGCTACAAGGACATCGTGCGTCCGGTGGCCTCCAATACCCGGCCCCACGATGGCCGTCCGGCCTGTCAGCAGATCGGCTACTGCATGCAGGGCTGCAAGATCGGTGCGAAGTGGTCGACGCTGTACTCCGAGATCCCGCGTGCGATGAAGACTGGCCATGCCGAATTGCGCCCACAGAGCATGGTGCTGCGCAT
>JBFIJC010000465.1:0-1657 GCA_041600915.1 Nitrogeniibacter sp. | reverse complement strand
GCCGGAGGGCTCGGACAAGGTGGCGCTGCTGGCAGAGCGACGTCTGGTCTGGCATTTCATCGGCCCGCTGCAGAGCAATAAAACGCGGCTGGTGGCCAATGCGTTTGATTGGGTGCATAGCATCGATCGCCTCAAGATTGCCGAGCGCCTGTCGGCGCAGCGCGATGCGGCGCGGCCGCCACTCAATGTGTGCCTACAGGTGAACGTGAGTGGCGAGGCGAGCAAGAGCGGCGTGGCGCCAGAGGATGTTGCCGCGCTTGCGCAGGCGGTCAGTGTCTTGCCGGGCTTGCGTCTTCGCGGCCTGATGGCGATTCCCGAGCCCACCGACGACCCTGCCGTGCTGAAGCAGCGTTTCGGCCAGGTTCGTCAGCTGCTTGACACGCTGAACGCCGGCGGCATGGCGCTTGATACCTTGTCGATGGGCATGTCCCACGATCTCGAAGCGGCGATTGCCGAAGGTGCCACAATGGTGCGTATTGGCACCGCGATCTTCGGCGCGCGTGCTTGATTCAGTCACAACACACGGGGGCCGTCCTGCCCTCTGAATGGAATTCATTATGAAAATTTGTTTTTTAGGCGGTGGCAACATGGCTGCAGCCTTGATCGGCGGGATGCTGGCCAAAGGCTACGCGGCGGGTGATATCGCGGTTGTCGAGTTGCAGGAAGAAGCGCGGGCGCGACTGCGCGAGCGCTTTGGCGTGCACACCCATGCGGCGCTCGATACCGAGGCGCTGGCCTGCGACATCCTGGTGCTCGCCGTCAAGCCGCAGCAGATGCGTGATGCGCTGACCCCCGTGGCCGGGTTGCTCTCGCATCAGGTGGTGGTCAGCATTGCCGCCGGTCTGCGCCTGGGCGATATGGCGCGCTGGCTGGGCGGTTATACGCGATTGGTGCGCTGCATGCCGAATACCCCGGCGCTGATTGGCGCGGGGGTAACAGGCTTGTTTGCCGACGCGTCGGTGGGCGAGGCCGAGCGTGTCGCGGTGGGGCAGGTGATGGCCTCGGTGGGCGACATCGTGTGGATCGATTCTGAGGCCCAGATGGATGCGGTGACGGCCGTATCGGGCAGCGGGCCGGCCTACGTGTTTCATTTCATTGAAGCGCTGGAGGCGGCGGGTGTGTCTTTGGGCTTTGATGCGGACACCGCGCGGAAACTGGCGATTGGCACCGTGCTGGGCGCGGCGAAGCTGGCCGCCGATAGCGACGAAGGTCCGGCCGTGCTGCGTGAGCGCGTGACCTCGAAGGGCGGCACGACTGCCGCCGCCCTGGCGGTGATGGCCGAAGGCGATCTGCTCGGTCTGGTCGGCCGCGCCGTCGATGCGGCCGAGTCTCGTGGCAAGGCGCTGGGCGATGCGCTCGGCGCCGATTAAGCGGCTCAGGAGTAGCAAACCATGATGTCCAATCTGTTTTTATTCATCATCGAAGCGGCGGCGAGCTTTGCCACCTTGATGCTGCTGGCGCGTTTCTTCATGCAGTGGCAGCGGGTGAGCTTTCACAATCAGCTCGGCCAGTTTGTGCTGGCCACCACCGATTGGTGCGTGCGGCCCTTGCGCCGGGTCTTGCCGGGACTGTTTGGCATGGATCTGGCCAGTCTGGTGCCGGCCTGGGCGATCCAGACCTTGCTGGTGCTGCTGCAGGCGATGCTCTTCGGCGCCAG
>JBFIJC010000464.1:0-1664 GCA_041600915.1 Nitrogeniibacter sp. | reverse complement strand
TAGCCCATGCTGCCGCTGGTCGGCGCCAGCTGGGTGTGGAAGCGACGGTAGCGGAAGTAGCGATGCAGCCAGATGGTGTAGTTGCCGGCGCCGTTGGTGAGGATGGCGTCGTCCGGCAGGGTGTCGTTCAGCCAGGTCATGATCTCGCCCATCTGCAACGGGCCGGGCACCGTCGGCGGCGTGCTGTGCGCGAGATACTCGGCGCGGTCGTCGGCCACACTGTCGGCCCAGGCGGTGGAATCGACACGGATGTCGGCCGCGGCCTCGGCGAATTCCGCCATGCCCGAATTGATCGGCAGCTCGGCACGATAGACCTTGCCCAGTTCGTCGTTGCCGGCATGCACGTGCACCAGCGTCTGCTTCGGTTGCGGCACGTCGATGAGCGTGTAGCCGCTACTGGTTGCCTCGCCCAGTCGCGCGCCGACCACGATCAGCAGGTCGGCCGCGTCAATGCGCTTGGCCAGCGAGGGGCGAATCCCCAGGCCGGCATCACCGATGTAGTTCGGGTGGCGGTGATCGAACAGATCCTGCCAGCGGAAAGCGCAGGCCACCGGCAGGTGGTTGGCTTCGACAAAGCCGAGCATGTCGATGCAGGCGGTATCGCTCCAGCCCGCTCCGCCGAGGATCACCAGCGGCCGGTCGGCGGCGGCCAACAGCGCCTTGAGCCGCGCCATGTCATCGGCCGCCGGGCTGGCCTGCACCGCCCGCGCCGGCCCCACGTCGCGCGCCACGCCACTGCCGAACAGCAGGTTCTCGGGCAGGGCCAGCACCACCGGCCCCGGCCGGCCCGACATCGCCGTCTGGAAGGCACGATGCATGTACTCGGGGATGCGGTCGATGCGGTCGATCTGCGTCACCCACTTGGCCATGCTGCCAAACATGCGGCGGTAGTCGACCTCCTGAAAGGCCTCGCGATCCACGCAGTCGTCACCGATCTGGCCGACCAGCAGAATCATCGGCGACGAATCCTGCGCCGCATTGTGAACCGCGATGCTGGCATTGCAGGCCCCCGGCCCGCGCGTCACCAGACACACGCCCGGCCGACCGGTGAGCTTGCCCCAGGCATCGGCCATGAAGCCGGCGCCGCTCTCATGACGGCAGGTGATCAGACGGATCTGCTCGCGGCGCTCGTACAGGCCGTCAAGCAAGGGCAGGTAGCTCTCGCCCGGCACGCAAAACACCGTATTCACGCCATTGATGCGCAGCGCCTCGGCCACAATGTGTCCGCCCAGCCGTGCCCCGGTTTGCTCTGCCGTCATGCTCGCCTCCGTCAATGTCGATATTCTTGTGGTCCCATTGTGATATGCCGACGCGCTTCGGGCAACGACGCCTGCAGTCGGACTACAATCAGACGCACGCCTCACAGGAAACCGCCATGCTGACCATCTTCAAATCTGCCGCCGGCGCCGACGTCATCATGCTTGGGCCGACGGCCCAGGCCATGTTCAAGGCGCTGGGCAGAGACGCCGACAGCGCCACCGGCATCCTCACCGTCGAACAACTGCCCGACGCCATCGCGCGACTCAAGCAGGCCATCGCCGCCGACCGGGCCGCGCAGGCCAAGGACGACCCCGACGCCGAAGAAGCCGCGCCGCGCGGCATGGCCGCACCAGTCAGCTTCTACCAGCGCGCCTGGCCACTGCTGGAGTTGCTGGAGCTGGCGC
>JBFIJC010000463.1:0-1683 GCA_041600915.1 Nitrogeniibacter sp. | reverse complement strand
CGGCGAAGGCGCGATCGTTGCCGATGGCAACTACGATCCGATGCGTCGCAAGTTCTATGTCTACAACGCGCTCAAGGACATGGAGTCGCGCGGTATCGACACGGCGCTGGTGCCGTGTTTTCTGTCGCACACCTTTTTGCGCGAGATCACGCCGGAAGTTGATCTCCAGGTGGTCAGCGTGTTCGACGCCTTGCGTCGGCACTTCACCACCGAGCTGACCGGGGTGCGCAAGGTGGGCGTGCTGACCTCCACCTTCCTCAAGCGCGCCGGCATGTTCGAGCGCGAAATCGGCCCCTTTGCACAGATCATTTATCCGGATGAAGAGACGCAGGCCGACACGGTCATGCAGGCCATCTACGGGCCGAACGGCGTGCGGGCCGGCCACCACGGTGGCGAGTGTCAGCACCTGCTGCTCGAAGCCTGCCTGCGCCTGATCGACGCGGGGGCCGAAGTCATCGTCCCCGGCATGACCGAAATCCCGGTGCTCATCGATTCGCTGCGCCCGCTGGTGCCGGTGCCCTTGCTCGACTCCAACCTGCTGTATGCCGAGTACGCGCTGGGGATCGATGCCGCCACCCCGAGTCGGGAATTCAAACTTGGCGTGGTGGGCGGCGTTGGCCCTGCGGCCACGGTCGATTTCATGCGCAAGGTCGTCAAGCTCACCGCCGCCGCCCGCGACCAGGACCACATCAAGATGGTGGTCGAGCAAAATCCGCAGATTCCCGACCGCACCGCCAACCTGATCGGCAGCGGCGATGACCCGACGATTCCGCTGCTCGCCACCTGCATGCGGCTCAAGGCCGACGGTGCAAACGCGGTCGCCATTCCGTGCAATACGGCGCACGCCTATGTGGATCGTATCCAGCCCTATCTGGACATCCCCATCGTCAACATGTTGTCCGAAGTCGTGCGCCACATCCGCGAGACAATGCCCGGCGTTACTCAGGTGGGCTTGCTCGCCACCTCGGGCACGGTGACCAGTGGTGTCTACAAAAGCGTGATTGAAGCTTCCGGGCTCAGTCAGGTGGTGCCCGACGCGCCGATGCAGGCGCGCGTGATGGAGTCCATTTACGGTGCGAGCGGCGTCAAGGCCGGCTTCACGAGCGGCGAGTGCTCGGCGCATCTGGCCGATGCGATTGCCCACCTGCAAGCGCGCGGTGCCGAAGTCATCGTGCTGGGCTGCACCGAGCTGCCTTTGATTGAACTGACCGATACCGGCGACCAGCGGGCCCCGCTGATCGACCCCACCGCCATTCTGGCGGGGCGTTGCGTGGCGCTCGCCACGGCGGCGCGCGACGGCCGGCTCGAAGCCGCCTAAGCCGGGGCGTCGTGATGTCGACGCGCCCGGCGCGGGTGTTGTGCAGTTGGCGGCTTACTGCCAGTCGCTGACTGCCTTCACCTCCAGAAAGTCTTCCAGTCCCCAAACCCCGCCTTCGCGTCCGTTGCCCGACTGCTTGTAACCGCCAAACGGCGCTCCGGCGCCCAGCGGCTTGCCGTTGACTTCGACCATGCCTGCACGCAGCGCGCGGGCGACGCGTTTGGCGCGTTCGGGGTCTTGCGTCTGCAGGTAGTGGGTGAGGCCGTAGGGGCTGTCGTTGGCGATGGCGATGGCCTCGGCTTCGGTATCGAAGGGGATGAGGCTGAGCACGGGGCCGAAGATTTCTTCGCGGGCGATTGTCATGG
>JBFIJC010000462.1:0-1716 GCA_041600915.1 Nitrogeniibacter sp. | reverse complement strand
GTGGCGACCGGAATCAGCGAGTTGAGCATGGTGGCGTTGATCGCCGTGGTGTGTTGCAAGGCCAGGTAGGCGAAGGTGTTGTAGGCGCCGACACTGAGCGCGCCGAGCAGCGTGATCGGCCGCCAGTGGCGTTTGACCAGCGGCCATTGCGTGCGCAGGTGCGGCCAGGCGAATGGCAGGATCAGGCACAGCGCGAGCGTCCAGCGCCAGAAGGCCAGTCCGAGCGGCGGCACATCGGCGCGAATGCCGCGGCCAATGACCATGTTGCCCGACCAGAACAGCACGGTCAGGGTCAGCAGCAGGTAGGGCAGATCAAACAGGCGGCGCATAGGGGAGGGTCGGTGTAAGGCGTCCGGAAGGCGGCTCGATTATCATCCGGGCATCCGATCCGCTCAATGAGAGATAATTTCGCTCATGGTATCTGTCACCCACGCTATTTCCTACGCCGAGTCTGAAACCCCGCCGGTTGATCGCATCTGCGAAGGGCTGCCCGAGGCCGACCGGCCGCGCATCGAAGCGGCGCTGGCCTTGATCACCGAGCTTTATCCTCAGCAGCCGCTGGGCACTGGCGAGCCGACCTTGCGCCACGCGTTGGGCATGGCGCTGATCTGTGTGTCGCTGAAAATGGACGGCGATGCGCGCATGGCCGCCTTGCTGTTTGCCCTGCACAGCCATATGGACAACGCGACCGAGTATCTCGAGAAGCATTTTGGTTCGCGGGTCGCCAAGCTGGTGGGCGGGCTTTATCGGCTTAACGGCTTGCGGGTGATCACGCGCAAGACCGCGACCAACCGCGCCCCCGAGATGCGCCAGCAGTCCGAAACCCTGCGCAAGATGTTGCTGGCGATGGTCGAGGACATTCGCGTGGTTTTGTTGCGTCTGGCCTCGCGCACCCAGACCTTGCGCTATTACGCCGAGCATCCGGATGAGGACGAGCAGCGCGATGCCGCGCGCGAAAGCCTCGATATCTACGCGCCATTGGCCAACCGCCTGGGCGTGTGGCAGCTCAAGTGGGAGCTCGAAGACCTGTCCTTCCGCTTTCTGGAGCCGGCCACCTACAAGCGCATTGCCAAGATGCTCGACGAGCGCCGGGTCGAACGCGAACAGTTCATTACCGATGCGGTGACCCGCCTGCGCGAGGAAATGGCCGACGCCGGGATCAAGGGCCAGGTCTATGGCCGGCCCAAACATATCTTCAGCATCTATAACAAGATGCGGTCGAAGGATCTGGACTTCGAGCAGGTGTATGACGTGCGCGCGCTGCGCGTGCTGGTTGGTCAGGTGCGCGACTGTTACGCCGTGCTGGGGATCGTGCATCAGTTGTGGACGCCGATCCCGAAAGAATTCGACGACTACATCCTCAAGCCCAAGGGCAATAACTATCAGTCTTTGCACACGGCGGTGCGCGCCGCCGACGGCCGTGCGCTCGAAGTGCAGATTCGCACCGAGGACATGCACCAGCATGCCGAATTCGGCGTGGCTGCGCACTGGCGCTATAAAGAAGGCAGCGGCGCCGGCGGCGGTTCCTACGACGAGAAGATCGCCTTGCTGCGCGATCTGCTGTCGTGGCGCGATGAAGTGACCGACGCCGATCACTGGGAAGAAAAATACCGCGACGCCTCGCTCGACGACACGCTCTATGTGATGACGCCGCAGGGCCGGGTGGTCGATTTGCCGCGCGGTGCGACGGCGGTGGACTTTGCCTACGCGCTGCAC
>JBFIJC010000461.1:0-1718 GCA_041600915.1 Nitrogeniibacter sp. | reverse complement strand
GAAGGGGGTGCAAGGCTTTGATACTATGGCGGCCATGAAAACCGCCCGATTTCTCACCCTGCCTGTGCGCGGCCTGCGCATGCATTGCACCCATTGGGGGCGCGATGATGCGCCGCTGTTGATCATGCTCCATGGCTGGGGCGATGCCGGGGCGAGTTTTCAGTTTGTGGTCGATGCGCTGTCGCAGGACTGGCATGTCGTCGCGCCTGACTGGCGTGGCTTCGGCCGCAGCGACTGGGCGCCCGACGGGTATTGGTTTCCGGACTATCTGGCCGATCTCGACGCGCTGGTCAGCGAACTCTCGCCCGAGACGACGGTGCATCTGGTGGGCCACAGCATGGGCGGCAATATTGCCTGCCTGTACGCCGGCATCCGGCCGCGTCGGGTGGCGAGCGTGGTGGCGATTGACGCCTTCGGCCTCGCCGATCGGCCGGCCGACGAGGCGCCGGGGCGGTACGAAAAATGGCTGAACGGCTTGGCCGCGACCCCGCCTTGGCGGCAATACGACAGTTTTGATGCGCTGGCAGAGCGGCTGCGACGGCGCAATCCGCGGCTGGACGAAGCCAAGGCGATGTTTCTGGCGCGGGTGCTGGGGCGTTCGTGTGACGACGGCAAGGTCACGCTGTCGTCCGACCCCGCGCATCAGCGGGTCAATCCGGTGTTGTATCGCCGCGCCGAGGCCGAAGCCTGCTGGCGGCGGGCGCGGGCGCCGGTGATGTGGATCGAGCCGGAGGACGAAACATTGCGCCAGGAGCTGGGCGTGGATGCGGCACAAATTGCCACGGCAAAAGCCTGTTTTTCAGATTTTCGGGAGCATTTGATCCCGAATGCGGGTCATAACCTGCATCACGATGTGCCCGAGCAGGTCGCCGAGTTGATCGAAAACTTTGTGCTCGCGGCGCAGAACAGGAGTCCTGCCTGATGCATGCGATGCCGAAGAACCCCGATCTGCACTGCCATTCGACGATTTCGGATGGCTGGCTGACACCGACCGATGTGGTGCGGCGCGCAGCCACAAATGGTGTCGATTTTCTCGCGCTGACCGATCACGATGAAACCGGCGGGCTGGTCGAAGCACAGGCCGCGGCGACCGAATCGGGTATCCGTTTGGTGCCGGGTGTCGAGGTGTCGGTGTCCTGGGGCGGCGAGACGATTCACGTCGTCGGCTTGGGCGTGGATGCTGACAATCCGGTGCTGCAGAACGGTCTGACCGGGTTGCGCTCAGGCCGGCATACGCGCGCGCAGCAGATGAGCGACGCGCTGGCGGCCTTGGGGATTCGCGGCGTGCTCGAGGGCGCGTTGACGTTCGCGCGCAATCCGGCGCTGGTCAGCCGCGCACACTTTGCGCGACACTTGGTGGCGATCGGCCTGATGCCCAATGTGGACGCGGTGTTCAAGCATTATCTGGTGCGTGGAAAACCCGGTTTCGTCGAAACGAAATGGGCTGATCTGGCCGACGCCGTGCAGTGGATCCGGGCTGCCGGTGGAGTGCCGGTGGTGGCGCACCCGGGGCGCTATCGGCTCTCCGATATCGAGATGGAGCGACTGCTTGCCGCATTCGTTGATGCGGGTGGTCAGGGCATTGAAGTGGTGTCGGGGTCGCATTCGGACGCGAAAGTGAGTAAATTCGCCCGCTATGCCCGGCGGTTCGATCTGCTGGCATCGCGCGCGTCGGACTTTCACGGCGAGCAGGAAAGTCGGATCGATCTCGGGCGCTG
>JBFIJC010000460.1:0-1723 GCA_041600915.1 Nitrogeniibacter sp. | reverse complement strand
GGTTGGCCAGGCGCGGCAGGAGGGCGACATCGCGGCCGTCGGCCTTGGCGATAAGAAGCGGTTCGGTCATGAGCGGAATCCGGGCGTGGGAATCGTCATAGTCTAGCCCAGGGCGGGGCGAGATCGCAGCCCTCGGGGCGCGCCGAGGCGCGGCGACACAGCGTGTGACACCGCGCCCGGAAAAAGATCAGCGCGGGCAGGCCGCCTGACAGCTGTTATAGGTGGCCAGACAGCTGCCACTCTGACCGCAGTGGAACAAGCGGTCGCCGCAGCGATGCACACACTGGTTCCAGGCCGGGTTGCTCTTGGGCACGGCGCGACGCGTCGGGCAGCTGTTGAGATCGAAGCCGCGCGGCGGACCCGGCAGGCGCGCCCATTGCTCGGGCGAGAACACCAGCATGGACTGCAGAGCCGTCACGTCGCCTTCCTCCACCAGCATGCCGGAGCGCTGCAGCGTGGCCAGCCCCTCACAATCGGCGCGCTGCGCCGCCTCGACCGTTGGTACATCGCGCGTGATGCCGAGGCTGTGCCGGGCGCACTCGTGCGCATACACGAAGGCGCGGACCGCATCGGCCACGTCGGGGAGCGCGCGCGGGTTGTAAATGATCCGCGCCCCGGATTTGCCCATCTGTGTCGTCACCAGCGAGGGCGATTCAACATCGAGTTGGCTGGGCACGGCCCGACCCGAGGCGTCGGTGCAGCCACGGAAGGTGAGGTCCTGCGCACTGGCGGGCACGGACATCACGGCCAGCCACAGCACGCTGAGCAAAGTAATTAGAGGCTTCATGCGGTCACTCCCGATCCGGTTGTCATGCATATCTTTGCAATCTAGCAGACTCACCGCCGCTTGTGCGGGCGAGGCCCGCGCCAACTTCGAGCCGGTAGGTATAATGGCGGCTTTTCGAACAGCACGTCTGCAGGAGTCGAGGGCGCTATGGCAGGTCATTCCAAATGGGCCAATATCCAGCACCGCAAAGGCCGTCAGGATGCCAAGCGGGGCAAGGTTTTCACCAAACTGATCAAGGAAGTCACCGTGGCCGCCAAGATGGGCGGCGGTGATCCGGCATCGAATCCGCGTCTGCGCCTGGCCATCGACAAGGCCCGGGGTGAGTCGATGCCCAAAGACAATATCGAGAACGCCATCAAGCGCGGCACCGGCCAGCTCGAGGGCGTCAGCTATGAAGAGGCGCGCTACGAGGGCTATGGCATCGGCGGCGCGGCGGTGATCGTCGACTGCCTGACCGACAACAAGGTGCGTACCGTGGCTGATGTGCGTCACGCCTTTAGCAAGTACGGCGGCAACCTCGGCACCGATGGCTGCGTGGCCTTTCAGTTCAGCCACTGCGGCCAGCTGATGTTCGCCCCTGGTGTCGATGAAGAAGCACTGATGGACGCCGCCCTCGAATGCGGCGCCGAAGACGTGATCAGCGATGACGACGGCTCCATCGAGGTCGTCACCTCGCCCGCCGACTTCTCGACGGTCAAGGAAGCGCTTGAGGCGGCCGGCTTCAAGGCCGAATTCGGTGAAGTGACCATGAAGCCGATGAACGAGACCGAGCTGACCGGCGACGACGAGGCCAAGATGCAGCGCCTGCTGGATGCGCTGGACAGTCTCGACGATGTCCAGGAGGTATATACCAGCGCCGTCTTTGGCGACTGAGCGCGCCGCGCCAGTGTCGCACACCAGAAACCGCCCGAAACTGGGCGGTTTTTTATTGCCCGC
>JBFIJC010000459.1:0-1725 GCA_041600915.1 Nitrogeniibacter sp. | reverse complement strand
GCTCCGCGACACCTGTCCAAGCAGGGCAACGGTGAAGAGCGCCGACTGATCTACATGGCCGCTGTCAGTGCCTGTCGATGCGCACTGTGGCGCAAACGATTCGATCAACTGATTGCTCGCGGTATGTCGAGTACAGCCGCTTACTGCATCATCGCCAGAAAGCTGCTGCGCATCGCCTTTGCCATCAACAAGAACTGTCAGCTGTATCGTGCTGAGGTGCTCGGCGACGATTGCCGCGCAACATAGAATCTACCGCCCCGCGCATCAATCTGGTAAAACCCGCCCAGCACGAATGCGCCTTCCGCCATCGGAGCCCCATTGGCGCGCCGATCGGCCCAGAGCGCTACGCCCAACCACCACGCAAACAAAGCGAGACCCCATGGACACAGTCGACTGCATTGTCATCGGCGCCGGCGTTGTCGGCCTGGCCTGCGCCAAAGCCCTCGCCGAAGCCGGCCGCGAGGTCATCGTGCTCGAACGCGAAACCGCCTTCGGCACCGGCATCAGCTCGCGCAACAGCGAAGTCATCCACGCCGGCCTCTACTACCCCACCGGCTCGCTCAAAGCCCGCCTCTCCGTCGAAGGCCGCGACCAGCTCTACGCCTACTGTGCCGAGCGCGGCGTCGGCCATTCGCGCTGCGGCAAACTCGTTGTCGCCACCCGCGCCGAACACGCCGGCACGCTCGCGCAGATCCGCGCAAAAGCCACCGCCAACGGCGTCACCGACCTGCAACACCTCGACCGCGCTCAGAGCGCCGCCCTCGAACCCGCGCTGGACGCCCATGCCGCCCTGCTCTCGCCATCGACCGGCATCGTCGACAGCCACGGCCTCATGCTCTCGCTGCTCGGCGACGCCGAAAACCACGGCGCCATGCTCGCCCTCGGCAGCCCCGTCATCGACGGCTACGCCGACAAGGGCAGCGTGGTGATCCGTGTCGGTGGTGAACAAGAAATGGAGCTACGCGCCCGTTGGGTCATCAACGCCGCCGGCCTCGACGCCGTCGCCCTCGGCCAGCACATCACCGGTCCGGCCAAAGACTCGCTGCCCCAAGCCTGGTTCGCCCGCGGCGTGTACTTCACCCTCACCGGCAAAGCCCCCTTCTCGCGCCTGATCTACCCCCTGCCCGAACCCGGCGGCCTCGGCGTGCATCTCACCCTCGACCTCGGCGGCCAGGCCAAATTCGGCCCCGACGTCGAATGGATCGATCGCCCCGACTACCACGTCGACCCCGCCCGCGCCGAACGCTTCTACCAAGCCATCCGCCGCTGGTGGCCGCAACTCGAAGACGGCCGCCTCGAACCCGGCTACGCCGGCATACGCCCCAAAATCGTCGGCCCCGGCACACCCGATGCCGACTTCCGCATCGACGGGCCGACGCAACACGGCGTGCCGGGTCTCATTCATCTGTTTGGCATTGAATCGCCGGGGCTCACCGCGTCGATTGCCATCGGTCGACATGTCAGCCACTTGGTCGCCTGACGACATACACCAAGCCACATCGCCCACCAAAGCACCGCACCATGACCCCACTCAGCCAACTCCACCAAGACATCGACGACCGCGTACAGCACATCCGTCAGGACCAACCCGACTGGCTATGCACAAAAGGCTGCGACACCTGCTGCCGCCAACTCGCCGACCTGCCCCAACTCACCGCCACCGAATGGGACCTCCTGCGCCAAGGCCTGGCCGCGCTCCCGCCCGAACACCAACACAGCATCCGC
>JBFIJC010000458.1:0-1735 GCA_041600915.1 Nitrogeniibacter sp. | reverse complement strand
CGCCCCAGTCCAGCAGCCGGAACGCGGTTTGCAGCAAATGGTAGCCATCCGGCCGGCGGCCGACGACATGCAGAAAAAGATTGATCTTGGCAGGCGCCAGGCAGCTCAGCGTTTCGCTCATTGCCACTGATCAACCAGCAACTTGAGACTCACATCCCCGCGGCTCACTTCAACCAGGCGCGGCGACGCGTCAAAGCTCTCACCCGCATAGGTGCGATAGCGCACTTCCCACCCCTGTTCGACGATGCGCAGCGGCCGCCCGACAAGATCGCGCTCACGGACATCGTCCACCTCCTTGACACCCGCCTGCAGCCAGCGCGGCAAAATCGCTACCGGCACATCGGCGCCAAGCATGCGTGAAAGCAATTCGCCCAGCGGCGCCACATGGCGCCCGCCGTCGGCCATTTGCAGCACGGCAACACCCCCGGAGGATTCGAGCTCGGCAACCATCTGCCCCAGGGGCGAAAAAAACTGCCAATGGTCCTGTCCCTCGGCATGGCGCCAGGAGAATCGCCCATGCACGGCTTCTTCGCCGCGCTGGGCTGCGAGGCGCCCGGTAACATTGAAAGCGCTCAACACCGGCCGCGCCAGCATCGAGGCCGGCGGCGGTACGACGGGATCGCTGATCGTGGCGCAGCCGGCAATCAGCGACGCCGAGACAACGGCCAAGGCAAGGCGAATCACAAACCAAATCGGCGCATGACCGCCTTCAGCGTGGCGTTGTCAGGATACTTGGCAGCCGCGGCCGACCATGTCTCCCTGGCTGCGGCTTGATCGCCGAGCGACCAGATCACCTCCCCCAGGTGGGCGGCAATTTCAGGATCGTCGCGCAAGGTATAGGCTTTTTCAAGGATGGACCGCGCGTCGGCCAGGTGGCCCTGGCGGAAACGCACCCAACCCAGACTGTCGAGAATGAACGGGTCTCCGGGCGCCAGTTCAACCGCCTTGCGAATCAACTGCTCGGCCTCATCCAGTCGCAGGCTGCGATCGGCCAGGGAATAACCCAGCGCGTTGTAGGCATGCGCATAGTCGGGCTTCAGCGCGATCAGCTTGCGCAAGCGCCCCTCCATGGCTTCGATCCGCCCCAGACGCTCGAGCAACATGGCCGACTCGTAGAGCAGGTCGGCATTGTCGGGGGCCGCTTGCAAACCATCATCCGCCACCTGCAAGGCAGTATCCAGCTGACCAGCATCGCGCAGCATCTGCGCTTCAAGCAGGAGATAGTTCAGTCGCTCGTCCGGATTTGTGCCGAGCGCCTGCAGGCGCGCCCGCGCCTCGTCAAGCGCGCCACCTTGCGACAACATCCGGGCGATCTGCAGTTGCGCGCGCTCGCGCCGCGGCGACTGCGCCACGGCGTCATAGTGGGCCAGCGCCCCGGCCTGGTCACCACGCGCTTCAAACACCTGACCAAGCGCCATCTCGACCGCATCCTTGTCCGGGTAACCGCTGCTCTGCAGCTGCTCCAGATGCTGCTCAGCCCCAGTCAGGTCCTGCATTTCCAGCGCAATCATCGCCGCGGCATAGCGCGAGGACTGATCGTCCGGCTCCTGAGTCAGCACCGCCTCGAACTCGCGACGCGCCTGGCCGTAGTCTTTGACGCTCACCAGCGCCCGCCCGTATGCGCGACGCGCTGTCAGACTGTCCGGATACTTCGCCAGAAAGCCCGCCAGCGTCTTCGCGGCGAGGGCCGGGTCGGTGCCGTGCTGGATCTGCGCCTTGAGCAGCAAGGGCTGAT
>JBFIJC010000457.1:0-1762 GCA_041600915.1 Nitrogeniibacter sp. | reverse complement strand
CGCCGGAGCTCCCTGACTACTCGCCGTCTTTTTCGGAGAGCTTACCACCTGAATGGCAAGCATTCATGACGCAGCGCATCATGGGGCAAGCTCATTGATAAACCTTGCCATTACCATGTCCTTTTCAGACAGGCCGCCAGCATCGTGGGTGCTCAGGGTGATTTCAACGCGGTTGTAAACATTTGACCAGTCCGGGTGGTGGTCAATGCGTTCGGCCATCAACGCGATTTGGCTCATGAAGCCAAACGCTGCGTTGAAATCCCGGAAGCGGAAACTGCGCGAAATCGCCGTTCTGTCCGCGTTCAACTGCCAGCTATCCAAACTGGCCAGGTTTTGTGCCAGTACACTTTCCGTCAAGCGCTTGTTGCTCATGCGACCTCCCGTGTTCCCATCGGCCAGTGCGGCCATGTTGCGAACGAATGCATGGACTCATCGACGGCGGCCAGCAAGTTTCAGCGCGCCTGCGCTATTAAGACACGCCCACCCATCGCCGACAAGCACCCGGATCGAAAGCGGCCGCCGCGCATTGCGTCGTGAGCCGCGCGTCGATAAGCTTCGCCGCTCCCCCTTTGCGCAAGGCGACATCCAGGTGAGACGCAGTTACGACGCCATCGTGATAGGTGCTGGCGCAGCCGGCATGATGTGCGCTGCGCGCGCCGCCCAGCGTGGGCGTAGCGTGCTGATCATTGACCACGCCACATCGCTGGCGGAGAAGATCCGGATATCGGGCGGTGGTCGCTGCAACTTCACCAACCGGGTCGTCGGCCCCAATAATTTCCTATCGCAGAACCCGCATTTCTGCCGCTCGGCCCTGGCGCGCTACAGCGCACAGCATTTCATTTCGCTGGTTGAGCGCTACGGCATTCGCTATCACGAGAAAACGCTCGGGCAGCTGTTTTGCGACGACAGAAGCCAACAGATCATCGATCTGCTGGTGCAGGAGTGCACCGATGCCCAGGTGGATTGGGCCATGCCGGTCAAAGTCGATTCAGTCAGCCGCGCCGATGGCGACCGATTTTTGGTGCGAACCGATCACGGCGACTTCGACGCCGGCGCGCTCGTCGTAGCCACTGGCGGCCTCTCGATACCTAAGATCGGCGCCACCGATCTGGGCTACCGGATTGCCAAGCAGTTCGATATCCCGGTGGTCACGCCCCGCCCTGCCCTGGTGCCTTTGACGCTGGACTCAGAAACGCTGTCGGCACTCGCGCCCCTGTCTGGCGCAGCCTTTGACGTCATCGCCAGTTGCGGCAGCGGTGAATTCCGGGAACGGGCCTTGATTACCCATCGCGGTCTCTCGGGCCCGGCGATTTTGCAGATATCGAGCTACTGGCAGTACGCCTGTGGCTCGGGCCATCCGGAGCCCATCCGTCTCAATCTCCTGCCCGATGACGACGCCGCTCAGTGGCTTGAGGCGCATGGCGACAGCAACGCGCTGCTGGGGAATCTGCTCGGCGAAGTCTTGCCCAAGCGCTTTGCCAAAGCCTGGTGCGAGTTGCATGGCTGGCAGTTGCCCCTCAAGCAGATTGGCGCAAAAACACGCAAGGCTGTGGCGGACACCTTGGCCAGCTGGCCCTTGTCGCCCTCAGGCACGCAGGGATTCTCCAAGGCCGAGGTTACGTTGGGTGGTGTAGATACGCGGGCGCTATCGTCCAAAACCATGGCCGCGACGGCGCACCCCGGGCTGTATTTCATTGGCGAAGTGATTGATGTCACGGGACATCTTGGTGGCTACAACTTTCAGTGGGCCTGGTCATCGGCG
>JBFIJC010000456.1:0-1776 GCA_041600915.1 Nitrogeniibacter sp. | reverse complement strand
CGGTGTTTCGCTTTACGCAAGCCGGCGCCACCATGGCGGAAGACAGCATCGATCGATGGCACGGCATGCGAAGGCTCGATACCGCAGTGCTCGCCGCCGGCAGTTGGGACTATCGCAGTTTGAACACCCGTGATCAGCAAGTCACGACAGCGATCGACAACGGTCGAAGCTCAGCGCTGACCGCTACCGACGACCCCGGCCAATATGCCTGGCAAAACCGTGCCCAAGGCGAGCGCATGCTGCGCGCCCAGCGACAAGCGCTCGATGCGCGCGCCAAACAGTTTCTCGGCGAAGGTACCGTGCGCACCGCCGCGCCCGGCAGCCTCTTCACGCTGGCGGATCACGCCGAACATGATCTTGACGCGCTTGAGGCGCGTCGCTTCATCATCACCGAGGTTGTCCACCATGCACGAAACAATCTGAGCGAGTCCATGGGTGGCGGCTTGGATTTCACCCGAAAATCGGCATCTCCCGCGTCCTCAGGCCAGAGCGATACCGCTGACGCGACACCCGTCGAGCTCTACCGCAACGACTTCCGAGCCATCCGCAGCCATATCCCCTGGCGTCCTCTGATGGCCGATGGCCATGGCCGCCAGATCCACCCTCGGCCGACCATCCACGGCGCACTCACCGCCGTGGTCGTCGGGCCTGGCACGGCAACCCACACCGACCGCGATGCGCGCGTGCGGGTTCAGTTTCCCTGGCAGCGCGGAGACGATTCCGCCAATCGGCTGGTACATCCCGATGGCGATAACAACGCCCCCGCCAGCGACGCCCTCGGCGCCTGGTTGCGCGTCATGAGCCCGGTGGCCGGCGCCAACTGGGGCGGGCACTGGGTGCCGCGTCCGGGGCAGGAGGTTCTGGTTGCCTTCCAGAATGGCAATGTCGACCGCCCCGTGATTATCGGCGCGCTATTCAACGGCCAAGGCCAGTCGGACGCCGCAGGCAATGTCGTCCAGGTCGGCGCAATGCAAGCGAGCGCCAACGCCCCGGCCCTGTTCGCCGGCAAACAGTCCGACCCCCATCGCCACAACGCCAGCCTCTCCGGGCTCAAAAGCCAGCAACTATCGTCGAGCAGGCAAGGGCAGGGCGGCTACAACCAGCTTATCTTTGACGACACCCCCGGCCAGGCCCGCATCAGCCTGGGCAGCACCGAATACGCCAGCGCCCTGAGCCTTGGTCACCACAAACAACAACACGACAACGCCCGGCTTAAAGATCGCGGCCACGGCGCCGAGCTGGCCACCCGCGCCGCCACCGCCATCCGCGCCGGCAGCGGCCTGCTCATCAGTGCCGACGCCCGCCCCGGCGCCACCGGCGCCCACCTCGACAGCCGCGAGAGCATCGCCCAGCACAAAGACGGCAAAGCGCTCACCGTCGCGCTCGCCGACACCGCCGGCAAACAAAACGCCGCCCTTCTCGGCGATGCTGCCGCCGACAAACTCCCGGCCAGCGAAGGGCTGACGCGTGCGCTCGACACCCTCGGTGCCATGGCCACCGCAGGGCCGAATGCAGCTCCGGTAGGGCCGGATTCATCCGCCCAAACAGCGCCAGCCCAAGGCAGTTTCAAACCCACTGCCGGCGGCGAAGGCAGCGTCCCGGCGTGGTCCGCCCCGCGCGTTCAATACAGCGCCCCCGGCGGCATCGCCCAACTCACCCCCGCCAGCGCTATCCTCGTCGCCGGCAAAACCCTCAGCCTCGCCGCGCAAGACATCAACCTCGTCGCCCAAGGCAGTCACAGCCTCGCCGTCAAGGACGGCCTCGCGCTATTCACCG
>JBFIJC010000455.1:0-1782 GCA_041600915.1 Nitrogeniibacter sp. | reverse complement strand
GCCATCGGCCAGGCCGTAGAAGAAGGCCGGGGTGGGCAGCACGGACACGTCGCCGTATTTGGCTTCATGCGCGACGTAGTCGGCAAAGACCTTGGGGTACATCAGCGAGGAGGCCAGCTCGGCATCGGTCGCGTCGCGCTCGAGCGTTGTGCTCAGCGCGGCACGTGTGGCGTCGAGATCGACGGCGGCGAGGTGGTCACCGGCGCGGCCGACCATGGGCTTTTCACCGCCCAGCACCTTGGCCTGCAGCGCTTCGGGGAAGCCGTCGGCCGGGTAGCCCAGCTCACCGCGCATCAGTTGCACGACTGATTCCGGGAAGGCAATTTCGCGCGCCGGGTCGAGCACCTCGGCGGTGGTCAGCCCATTGGTGACCATGAACAGCGCCATGTCGCCGACAACCTTGGAGGTCGGAGTGACTTTGACGATGTCGCCAAACAGCAGATTGACCTCGGCGTAGGCTTGGGCGACCTCCGGCCAGTGATGGTCGATGCCGACGGCGCGGGCCTGCTCGCGCAGGTTGGTGTATTGGCCGCCGGGCATTTCGTGCAGGTAGACGTCGGAGGTGCCGGAGCGGATGTCGGCTTCGAAGGGGGCGTACTGACGGCGCACGCCTTCCCAGTAGCGCGACAGCTTCTGCAGGTTGGCCAGATTGACGCCCGGATCGCGATCATGCCCCTTGAGCGCTGCGGCGATGGAGCCGAGGTTGGGCTGGGCGGTGAGGCCGCTGAGTGCGTCGAGCGCGCCATCGACCGCATCCACGCCGGCCTCGACCGCCGCCAGCACGCTGGCCGCAGCAATGCCGCTGGTGTCATGGGTGTGGAAGTGGATCGGCAGACCGACCTCGTCGCGCAGGGCTTTGACCAGCGCGCTGGCGGCACGCGGGCGGCACACGCCGGCCATGTCCTTGATGGCGAGGATCTGCGCGCCGGCCTTCTCCAGGTCCTTGGCCATCTTCACGTAGTACTGCAGGTTGTACTTGGGGCGATTGGTGTCGAACAGGTCGCCGGTGTAGCAGATGGCGGCCTCGCACAGCGCGCCGGTGTCGCGCACCGCGTCGATGGCCACACGCATGTTGTCTACCCAGTTCAGCGAGTCGAACACGCGGAACAAGTCGATGCCGCCTTCGCCATCACGGCCGGCCGCAGCCTGTTTGACGAACTGACGCACGACGTTGTCGGGGTAGTTGGTGTAGCCCACGGCGTTGGAGGCGCGCAGCAGCATTTGCAGCAGCAGGTTGGGCATGGCCTCGCGCAGCTCGGCCAGACGCGCCCACGGGTCTTCCTTGAGGAAGCGCAGCGCTACGTCGAAGGTCGCGCCGCCCCAGCATTCCATGGAGAACAGCTCATTGCCCAGACGCGCGTAATGCGGCGCCACGGCGACCATGTCGCGGGTGCGCATGCGGGTGGCGAACAGCGACTGGTGGGCGTCGCGCATGCTGGTGTCGGTCAGCAGCACTTGCGGGGTGTCGCGCATCCATTGGGCGAAAGCCTCGGCGCCCATGGTCTTGAGGCGGTCGCGCGATCCGGCCGGCGGTGGCTCGGTGAGATCGACCTTGGGCAGAATCGGCGCGGCCAGCGGGCCAACGGGCGCGGTGCGGCCCTTCATCTCGGGGCTGCCGTTGACCGTCACTTCGCCGATAAAGCTGAGCAGGCGGGTGGCGCGATCGCGGCGCGGGGTGAATTCGAACAGCTCGGGCGTGTCGTCGATGAAGCGGGTGATGCACTCGCCCGAGATGAACTGCGGGTGGGCGATCACGTTCTCGAGGAAGGCGAGGTTGGTGGT
>JBFIJC010000454.1:0-1787 GCA_041600915.1 Nitrogeniibacter sp. | reverse complement strand
TCTGTGGCTCCCAGGGGCAAATCGAAGCAACACATATAGCCGCCGCCGGAGACATGGCCCGGCGCAACCTTCTTTAGCCCTGTGCCTGCGGTTTTGCCGTTGACCTTCACCCACGAATAGCCCTCGTCGGAATAGTTGTAGACGATCCCCGTCAGCCCAACGCTCTTTGGTTCGCGGGCCCCGCAGGCGCTGATGCCAACGCTCAGAATCAGCGCCATAAACATGCGCCCGCTGGTCGTTCGTGTATTGAAGGTCGTCATGGCTTCTTTGCTTGCTCGGTCAGTTGGGCGTCCCAGCTTGCCCAGGCGTCGGGCGGGATGGCGTCGATCGCCGCGCCGAAAGAGGGGTGGCCATCTCGCGAGTAGTCGATGGCCTCGGTGAAGGGGCTGTGTGTTTCGAAGCCTGCCGGCAGTTGCAGGGCCAGGATGCAGAACAGTGCGATATCGCCGGGTTGGTTGAGTGACAGTGTTTTCGCCCGTGCCTCGTGCGTCCGGATCAGGGTGAGTGCTTCGCAGGGGGTATAGGGTGCCAGCAAGGTGCTGTCGACCTCGCGCGCCTGCGCGGCGATCGTGTGGATATGCAGGCGGGCAGACAGCGTGTCGAAGGTTTTGCGATCGAAGGCGAGCGGCCCGGGGGACGGGCGACGGCGCGGTCGGCGCAGGATGTTCACCTGTCCGCAAACATCCGGCGTGACCCAGGCGAGCAGTGGGCCAAGCAAGCGGCCGGTGCCGACCCGGTCCAGCAGATCGAACAAGGCGGTGGTGACATGCGTGTCCTGGTATCGAAACAATGCCGCACCGCCATCGGGCAACAATGCCTCTCGCAGACGAGCCAGATGCAGGTGGACGGCGGCCGTTTCTGCATCGGAAAACAGAAAGCTCAGCGCGTGTGTGGCGAACGACATCTCGGCAATTTCGGGCAGGTCGGCTGAGTCGACAGGCAGCAGGCGCGGCCCGGTTTTGGCAATCTCCAGCCCATCGAGATCATGGTAGAGATTGAGCGGTGCGCTACCCGCTCGGGCCAGCCCGGATAGACGCGTCAGCGATGCCTCGTCGAGGCGCGTTGCGTCGGCGAGCACGTAGAGGGAGATTTCAGGCTGACACATCTGCTTCAGCAATGCGGTCAGCATTTGAGGCGAGGTCGCGGGAGCGTGCTCTGTCATGGCTTAGCTCAGGCGCATGAACGCGCTGCTGGCCTTGCTCGCCATTTGAGCGCAAGGCAGATTGAAGTCTGTCTGCGCCCATTGCGCCAGTGGGTAGCTATAGCGCGTCGGCCCACCAAACGACTTCTTGCTCGCATGCACCGTAATCGTGCCCGGGCATTCGACGGTAATCCCCCCATCAATGGTGATACTCGCCCCGCCCTCGGTGGCGATGACGATGCGTTTGCCGGCGGCGAAGTCGATGTGTTCCATGATCGAGACGAGTTCGAGGTCGTCCTTGGCCTGGAAGGCCATCTCGTCGCTTTGCGCCTGCATCTCGATGTCGTCTTTGGCGGCGATCAGGGTGATGCCGGTGTTGCCGTCTCCGGCCCGGATGGCGCCGGCGAGCAGGCCGATGGCCTGGCCGGTGTGGAGGCGGGTTTTGCCGGCGACGGCGAGGTTGGTGTCTTCGCCGCTGATGAGGCTGATGGTTTCGCCGTTGGCGAGTTGGATGTGCCCGCCGGCAACAAAGCCGAGGCCGGCCTTGGCGGCCTGGATGATGGCGGGCGCTAGCAGGTGGGGGACTTTTCCGGCGGTGGTGGTGTTCTTCTGGCTTGCGTCGGCCAGCGCAGCGTCGAAGTCGGCG
>JBFIJC010000453.1:0-1790 GCA_041600915.1 Nitrogeniibacter sp. | reverse complement strand
GCCGGTGAGCAAGGCGGAACCCCAGCGCGCGCCGGTACCAGCCAGGGCGGGGAAGTCGGTGCGATACACCTGATCCACATGGAAGTTGCGCCAGATGTAGGACATCTTGCGCACCGCCATCGGAAAGTTATCGGAATACACGGCCAGCGAGGCCACATTGATGCCGCCGGCCGAGGTGCCGCACAGTATCGGGAACGGATTGCCCGGCCGCCGCCCCCACAACTCCCGGATGGCATTGAGCACACCGACCTGATAGGCCGCGCGTGCGCCACCTCCGGTCAATACCAGCGCGGCCTTCTCCGTTTGCATGTCGCCCCTCCGACCCGATACCGCTCACTACGGCGCAGGGGGCGTCAAGCTTTAGGGCTATTGCACCCTGCACCCACCAACCGGGCGATGCTTCGCCCGGTTGCCGGGTGGATCAGGCCTGCTCGGCCATGGCCTCGACCACGGTCAGCGCGGTCATGTTGACGATGCGTCGCACGGTCGCCGTCGGCGTGAGGATGTGCGCCGGCTTGGCCGCGCCCAGCAGGATCGGCCCCACCGTCATGCCTTCGCCCGATGCCGTCTTGAGCAGGTTGAAGGCGATGTTGGCCGCGTCCAGCGTCGGGAAGATCAGCAGGTTGGCTTCTTCCTTCATGCGCGCGTTCGGGAAGACCTGCATCCGTGTGGTGGCGTCAAGCGCCGCGTCGCCGTGCATCTCGCCTTCGACTTCGATGTCGGGGTGCTGCTCGTGCAGCAGGCGCAGCGCCTCGCGCATCTTGGCCGAGGTCGGCGAATCGTCCGAGCCAAAGCTCGAATGCGACAGCAGCGCCACCTTGGGCTCGACACCGAAGCGACGCATCTCCTCGGCAGCCATCACCGTCATCTCGACCAGCTGCGCCGGTGTCGGGTCGTAGGTCACATAGGTGTCGGCCATGAACACCGTGCGCCCCGGCAGGGTGAGCAGGTTCAGCGTGTAACACTTGCTGACGCCCGGCTTGCGACCGAGCACATCGTCAATGAACTTGAGGTGCAGCTGATGCATGCCATAGGTGCCGCAGATCAGACCATCAGCGTCGCCGAACTTGAGCAGCAAGGCGCCGATCAGCGTCGAGCGGCGGCGCACCTCGCGCTTGGCATACTCGACCGACACGCCGCTGCGCTCCATCAGCCCGTGATAGTGCTTCCACAGCGTATCGTAGCGCGGATCCGAATCCGGATTGACCAGATCGAAATCGACATCGGGCTGCAGGCGCAAACCGAAGCGCTCGATATGGTTCAGCACCACCGCCGGCCGGCCGATCAGGATCGGCCGCGCCAGGCCCTCGTCGACCACGATCTGCACCGCACGCAGCACCCGCTCGGATTCGCCCTCGCTGAAGATGATCCGCTTCGGATTGCGCTTGGCCGCAGCAAACACCGGCTTCATGATCAGGCCGGAGCGCCACACGAAGCCGTTGAGCAGCGTAGTGTAAGCGTCCCAGTCGGTAATCGGCCGCGTCGCCACGCCGGATTCCATGGCGGCACGCGCCACTGCCGGCGCAATCAGCACGATCAGGCGCGGGTCGAAGGGGCGCGGGATGATGTATTCGCGGCCGAAGCCGGCCACTTTCTCGCCATAAGCGGCCGCAACGATGTCGCTCTGCTCGGCGCGCGCCAGCTCGGCAATCGCCTTCACGGCGGCCATCTTCATTTCATCGGTAATCGTCGTTGCGCCCACATCCAGCGCACCGCGGAAGATGAAGGGGAAGCACAACACGTTGTTGACCTGGTTCGGGTAGTCCGACCGGCCGGTGGCGATGATTGCG
>JBFIJC010000452.1:0-1810 GCA_041600915.1 Nitrogeniibacter sp. | reverse complement strand
GGATGCATCAAGACTTTGTGGAGACCCACATGAACCCGCTCGACGCCTACTGGATGCCTTTCACCATGAACCGCGCCTTCAAACAGGCGCCGCGCATGATCACCCGCGCCCGCGGCCACTACTACACCACCGATGACGGCCGCGAATTGCTCGACGGCTTCTCGGGGCTGTGGACCTCAGGGCTCGGTCACTGCCACCCGAAGATTGTGGCGGCGGTACAAGCGCAGGTGGCCGAGCTGGATTACGGCATGGGCTTCCAGATGGGTCACCCGAAAGTCTTCGAGCTCGCCACCCGGCTCACCGACATGGCGCCCAAGGGCTTCACCCGCTGCTTCTTCACCAACTCGGGTTCCGAGTCTGCAGACACCGCGCTCAAGGTCGCCCTGGCCTATCACCGCGCCCGTGGAGAGGGGCAGCGCACCCGCCTCATCGGCCGCGAAAGGGGCTATCACGGGGTCAACTTCGGCGGCATGTCGGTAGGCGGTATTCCGGGCAACCGCAAGGTATTCAGCGCCGCGCTGCTGCCGGGCGTCGATCACATCCGCCACACCCATTCACTCGCCGACATGGCCTTCACGCGCGGCCAGCCGAGCTGGGGCACCCATCTGGCGGATGATCTCGAGCGCCTGTGCGCACTGCACGACGCGAGCAACATCGCCGCCTTGATTGTCGAGCCGGTCGCCGGCTCCACCGGCATTCTGGTGCCGCCCATCGGCTATCTCCAGCGTCTGCGCGAGATCTGCGATCGCCACGGCATCTTGCTGATATTCGACGAAGTCATCACCGCGTTCGGCCGCGTCGGCGCGCCCTTTGCTGCCGAGCGCTTCGGCGTCACGCCGGACATCATCACCACAGCCAAGGGGCTGACCAATGGCGTGGTGCCGATGGGCGCGGTGCTGGTGCGCGAAAACATCTACCAGGCGCTGATGCAAGGCCCGGCGCAGACCATCGAGTTCCTGCACGGCTACACCTACTCGGGCCACCCGCTGGCCGCCGCCGCCGCGCTGGCGACGCTCGATGTCTATGCTGAAGAAAACACGTTTGCTACCGCCCGCGCGCTGGAGCCGGTATTCGAAGAAAGCATTCACGCCCTGCGCGACGCGCCGCACGTTGTCGATATTCGCAACCTCGGGCTGATGGGTGGCATCGAGCTGGCCCCGCGCGAAGGCGCGCCCGGCGCGCGTGGCTACGAGGTCTTCCTCAAGTGCTTTGAGGCGGGCGTGGTCGTGCGCAATGGCGGCGACACGCTGCAGTTCTCGCCCTTTCTTAACAGCACGCCCGACGAGCTGTCCCACATTTTCTCAACGGTGCGCCAGGCCCTCGCCACCACCGCCTGATCACAACACACGGAACCCCAAGTCATGGACATCCTCGGTCACTACATCAAGGGCGAACACATCAGCGACAGCAACCGCCCGCAAGCCGTCTTCAACCCGGCGCTCGGCCGCCCGGCGCGGCAGGTGGCGATGGCCAGCAAGGCCACGGTCGAATCGGCCATCGCGGCCGCCGCCGAGGCCTTCCCGGCATGGCGCAAGACGCCGCCGCTCAAGCGCGCCCGCGTGCTGTTCCGCTTCAAGGCGCTACTCGAACAACACGCTGACCGCATCGTCGCGGCCATCGTCGAAGAGCACGGCAAAGTCTGGGAAGATGCCCACGGCGAGCTGGCGCGCGGCATCGAGGTGGTCGAATACGCCTGCGGCGCGCCCGAACTGCTCAAGGGCGAGCACTCGCGCGATGTGGGCCCGGACATCGATTCGTGGTCTGAATTTCCGCCGCTGGGCGTGGTCGCCGGCATCACGCCCTTCAACTT
>JBFIJC010000451.1:0-1816 GCA_041600915.1 Nitrogeniibacter sp. | reverse complement strand
TGGCTGGAGCACGAATACGGGCTCACACCCGCCTGACTCCGCCTAACTCCGCTGGTCTGCTGGTCTCTTGCTCCGCGGGTCCGCTGGTCCGCTGGTCTGCTGGTCCCCGATCAAACTCAAACTAAGACCCGCGCTCCGGCCAGAACCCCACCACGCGAAGCGCGAGACGGCCCGCACTTCCCGTTCGCCAATGAACCGCCCTAAGCGGGGGTGAACCGTCTGGGCAAGCGGGCGCCTCGCGATAGAGTGCCGAATGTTCTGCAAATTCGGATCAGGACGATCCACGAGATCTCCCGGGTGTGACACAACTTGAGTTACCAGAAACAAGGAGTGTCACATGTCCCGGAAGACGAAGAGCAAATTGGCTGAACTGATGAAGGAAGACAAGGATCTGCTGCGCGAAATGGTGCAGTCCGTCATGCAGGAAGTGCTGGAAGCCGAGATGCAGGAGCATCTTGGCGCGGGCCGGTATGAGCGCGCGAGCGGGCGGCAAGGGTATCGGTCGGGCTCATACACGCGATCGTTGGTCACACGGGTTGGCAAGATTGAGCTTCGCGTGCCGCAAGACCGCGAGGGTCGCTTCTCGACCGAGCTGTTCGAGCGCTACCAGCGCAGTGAGATGGCCTTGGTGCTCGCCATGATGCAGATGTACGTCAAGGGCGTCAGCACGCGGAAGGTCAAGGCGATCACCGAGGAGCTGTGCGGCCACGAGTTCAGTGCCTCGACAATCAGCCGGCTCAACAAGCGATTGGATGAGCGGCTTCGCCGCTTCGCTCGTCGTCGATTGGAAGAGCCTTACGCCTACCTCATCTTGGACGCTCGCTATGAGCGGGTACGTGAGGACGATGTCGTGAAGCGCCGCGCGGTACTCGTGGCGATCGGAGTCGGCTGGGACGGGCGTCGTCACATCCTCGGCATCGAGCTCGCCAATCGCGAGAGTCGCTCGAGCTGGCGTGAGTTTTTGTCGGGCCTGGTCGACCGGGGGCTGCATGGCGTCGAATTCGTGGCTTCCGACCATCACGAAGGGCTACGTCAGGCCATCATGGAGGTGCTGCCCGAGGCGTACTGGCAGCGGTGCTACGTCCACTTTCTGCGCAATGCGAAGGACTACGTGCCACGCAAGGGCGACCACGACTGTCTGACCGAGCTGCGTTGGCTGTACGACCGTCGCGACATTGAAGAGGCCCGGCGCGACCTCGCCACCTGGCTATCGAAGTGGGGCGAGAAGTACGAGCGGCTGTGCACATGGGTCGAGCAGAACATCGAAGAAACACTGAGCTTCTACCGACTCCCGCGGCTGCATCACAAGCACCTGAGATCGACGAACGTGCTCGAGCGCTTCAACCAGGAGATCAAGCGAAGAACCCACATCGTCCGCATCTTTCCGAACGCGGAGAGCTGCTGGCGCCTCGTCACAGCACTGGCGGCCGAGCAGCATGAAGAGTGGCAAGAAGGTAGTCGTTACGTCGACATGGGCCTGCTGCTCGAACTCAGAAAAGAACGGATGCGTCAGATCGAAACGGAGGCTGCATAGGCGTCACACGCGGGAGACCAAATTGCAGAACTTGCGGCACACAACTCGGCGCCAAGGCGCCGTCGCGCCTGGCACGCCGCCAGAGCGGATGCGGCGTCCACGCGGTGCGGCGGGTCCGGGACGCTGCGCAGACGGGCGGACGCGGTCGCGCGGCGGGGCCGGGACCCGCTCCGCTCATTACTCGGCCACGAAACGCGGCTGTCGCCGCGTCTCGTCGCCTCCTGATTCGCTCCACGGGACCCCGGCCCCGCCGGCTCCCGCTCGTGCTGCGGCGCACGGCGC
>JBFIJC010000450.1:0-1831 GCA_041600915.1 Nitrogeniibacter sp. | reverse complement strand
GTCGTCGCCTATGACGCGGCACGTGGTCTGGTCGAGGTCAACGTCAAAAACAAGTTCGGCGTGGGGGATCGCATCGAACTGATTCTGCCCAGTGGCAACCGCGACATCAGCATCACGCAAATGGAAAACGCTGCCGGCGACGCGGTCGAGGTCGCCCCAGGCAGCGGTCATCGCGTGTGGCTGCCGCTGCCCGCCGAAAGCGTCGGCGCGTTTGTCGCGCGCTACGTTTAAACCATGTTTTCCGGCCGCACCCAGCGATCGAAATCCTCGGCGCTGAGCTGGCCGGAGCGCACCGCCGCCTCGCGCAGGCTCAAGCCCTCGGCATGCGCCTGCTTCGCAATCGCGGCCGCGGCGTCGTAGCCGATGTGCGGGGTGAGTGCGGTCACCAGCATCAGGGATCGCGCCAGCAAGTCATCAATGCGTTCGCGGTTGGCCGTCAGCCCAGCCACGCAGTGCTGCTCAAAGCTGCGCATGCTGTCAGCCAGTAGCTCGAGGCTCTCGAGCACCGCGTGGGCGATTACCGGCTTGAACACGTTCAACTCGAAATTGCCCGCCGCGCCGGCCATGCCCACCGTCACATCGTTACCAAAAACCCGGGTGCACACCATGGTCAGCGCCTCGCATTGGGTCGGGTTCACCTTGCCCGGCATGATCGAGCTGCCCGGCTCGTTCGCCGGCAAACTCAACTCTCCGATGCCGCAGCGCGGACCACTGGCCAGCCAACGCAAGTCATTGGCAATCTTGTAGAGCGCGGCCGCCAGGGTCTTGATCGCGCCATGCAGCGCCACCAGCGGTTCGTGTCCGGCCAGTGCGGCGAAGCGATTGTCGGCACACACAAAAGACAGCCCGGTCACCTCGGTCAGACGCGCTGCCACCGCCGGGCCGAAAGCCTTCGGCGTATTCAGCCCGGTGCCGACGGCAGTCCCGCCGATCGCCAGCGCAAGCACGGCGGGCTGCGCCTGCGCAATCGCCATCGCCGCCAGATCCAGCTGCGCGACATAGCCCGAAAACACCTGGCCCAGCGTCAGCGGCGTGGCGTCCTGCAAGTGGGTTCGGCCAATTTTGACAATGTCCGCAAACTCAACCGCCCTGCCCGCCAAAGCCACACGCAAATCCGACAAAGCCGGCAAAAGCGCATCGGCCACCGCCACCGACACCGCGACATGCATGGCGGTCGGGAACACATCGTTCGACGACTGCCCCAGATTCACATGGTCATTCGGATGCACCCGACGCGCTGCGCCGCGCTCACCGCCGAGCAGCTCTGACGCCCGGTTGGCCAGCACCTCGTTCATGTTCATATGGGTCTGGGTGCCCGAGCCGGTCTGCCACACCGGCAACGGAAAGTGCGCGTCGTGCTGGCCAGCGATCACTTCTTCGGCAGCCGACACAATCGCCGCGACCAGCGACACATCGAGCCGGCCGAGTTCGGCATTGGCACCGGCCGCCGCCGCTTTGACCTGCGCCAGGGCGCGAATCAAGGCCAGAGGCATGCGCTCGTGGCCGATCTGAAAATGGGCGCGCGCGCGCTCAGTCTGGGCGCCCCACAAGGCGGTGTCCGCAACCTCAACCGGGCCGAGGCTGTCGTGTTCGGTGCGTGCCATGGTCTTGCCCTCCGTGTCTGCTAAAAGCTTGGAGAGCCAAAGCCTGACTTCGTTCGACCGCGCACAAACGCAAAGCGGGCCCCGAGGGGTAATGCCGTTCACTTAGGTGAGCGGCATTTTTCATTTTAGGACTTGTGAACAGTTCGGCAGGCTGTTAACGTGGCGGCCGATGTTATCCAACCCGCTCACCATTACGACAGAAGTCATGCCGACGATCGGATTCGATC
>JBFIJC010000449.1:0-1833 GCA_041600915.1 Nitrogeniibacter sp. | reverse complement strand
GCCTTCATTTCGTAGGCCATCGGCAGCCCACCCAGCCCCGCTCCGACAATCACTATGTGCGCCATCGTCTCTCCTCCAAGCCATGAGCACTGGTGCATCCGCTGCGGCCATCGATGCTGCCGACGCCGCGTCCGGACGCGTGTTGCGAGTCCGCGCTATTGTTGTGAAGCGTTTTCTTGGCGCAGCAGGCTCGCCTTGACGGGATCCAGAGCAACGCTGTCTCCCTCGTTCAGTCCGGCCAGAATCTCAATCCGGCCGTCCGGCAGCATTTCACCGGGACGTATCTGACGCAGGCGAAAACCCGCGTCGGTCTGGACATACACCGCCGTCAACTCACCGCGACGCAGCACCGCCGGAGCCGGTATCGTCAGCCGTGACGTACTGCCAACGCGCAGCATCAAGCGCGCAAACTGGCCCGGCACCACGCCACTCAGCGTGGCCGGCAGCAGGGCGCGCACTTCCATGGTGTGCGTTCTGGGGTCGGCCGAGGGCACCAGCATCACCGCACTCGCCGCCACGGGGCCATCGTGACCGGTCAGCACGATGTCCGCCGCCAGCGGCGCGCCCGACACGCCCTGGGCGACCGATTGCGGCAATTGCGCCACAACGCGCAACTGGCGGGGGTCATACAGGGTCAGCAAAGGGCGGCCCGGCTGAGCCATTTCGCCCACTTCGGCATGCCGCTCGGCGACGACGCCGCTGATCGGCGCGGCGATACTGGTGAAGTCGCGAATCGTCGCGGCCTGTCCGCGACCGGCCTTGGCCGCGGTCAAACCGGCAGCGGCCACATTCATCCGCGCCACAGCCTGGTCGACCACGGCCTGGCTGACAAAACCTTTTTCCTGCAGCGACACATTGCGCCGCCATTCGGCTTGCGCATTGACATAGGTGGCCTGCGCCTGGGCAACCGATGCGGCCGCACCGGCCACGGCCTGATTGGCCTCGCTGGCGTCGATACGCATCAGCATCTGCCCGGCGCTCACGCGATCACCGGCATCGACATTCACGTCAGTGATACGCCCCTGTACCTGAGCGGCAATGGTGGCGCTATTGACCGCCTCGACCACCGCTTCGGCCACATGGCGCACATCGGTGGGCGCGCGCTCGACACGCGCAGTTTCAAGATCAGCGGAGAACGCTGCCGGCGATGCGACAAGCGAGGCCGCGCACAGCGCAACAAGAGCGAGGGGACGAGTCAGGGAATTCATGCATATTAGTTTATTCTTATATGCAAAAGAGTCAAGGCCCGAGCGCCTGCCGCGCGGCGGCACACGATCAATCCGGGCAGATCACCGCCGGCGCGCAGCTTAACGCCACCGCTCGCCCGCCATCGCGGTACTCGACCGAAAGGAAACCCAGCCGACACGCCAGCGAGATGCCGCGACCATTCACCTGCGTCGCCCGCTCGGCCGACAGCGCCATGAAGGGCTGCCAGTCAAAGCCCTCGCCCTCGTCACGAATAAGGATGCGGACCAGCTCGGCGCTGCGCTTGACCTCCACCCAGACCCGCCGGTCCCGATAGGCCGGCAGGCGCATTCGGCGATCGATCTCTTCGCGCCACTGGCCGCTTTGCACCAGTTGCGCCTTCATCTCGTAGCCGATGCCCAGGTTGCCGTGCTCGACCGCGTTGCGCAGCAGCTCAGACAAACCAATGGCGGCCAGATCGGGGGTGGCACACAGAATCGCCAGCCCGTGCGCCAGCGCGCTGGCCTCATCCACGCTGCGCAAGCGAAACTGCGCCGCATCGACCAGACCGACAGTACGCCGCAACTCGCGCACCTCGAGTGACAACTGCGCACGCTCAACATGATTTGCCAGCGCAGCCCGCACCAG
>JBFIJC010000448.1:0-1861 GCA_041600915.1 Nitrogeniibacter sp. | reverse complement strand
TTTGCCGTTTGGCGGCAGCGCCGTGTTCGCCCGATCAAAAAGACGGGCGAAATCACATGAAGCGCAAGAATGACGCTAAGGTAGGAACCGCCACCGGGGCTCGGAACCTGTGGCGCGCAACTGACCGAAGGCAGGAGGGCATGATGCCGATACCCGTCACTCCGCAGCGCACGGGCGCGCAGCGCATTTTCATCAGCTACCGCCGAGGTGACACCCAGTGGGTGGCGGGCCGTCTGGCCGATTCGCTGGCGACCTACTTTGGCGACAAGCGCGTCTTTCGCGATGTTGAAGGCATTGCCGGCGGTGCGGATTTTGGCGAGGTCATCCGCAACACGCTGGGCAGCGCCGATGCCGTGGTGGTGCTGATCGGCCCCGACTGGCTGAGCGCCAGCGACGAGCACGGACGGCGGCGCCTCGACGATGCCGGTGACTGGGTCTCGCATGAAGTATCGGCCGCGCTCGAAGCGGGCGTGCCGGTGTATCCCGTGCTGGTTGAGGGCACGCCGATGCCACGCGCCGACGAGCTGCCGGCCTCGCTCAGCGCGCTGACCCGGTTCAACGCGATTTCCATTGGCGACAGTCGCTGGCGCGAAGACGTGACCCGGCTGGCGAAAATCATTGCGCTGGATATCCCCTCGGCGACCGAGCGGCAACTGCATCAGGTGAATCTGGCGGTGTCGATCTCGCTGGTGCTGGCTGTGGCCCTCACCTTATTGACGGTGATGGGCAATCTGTTTGATGCCAGCAGCAGCCTGACCGGTCAGTACGGTTTGCCGGAATGGTCGCTGAAGCAGCTTTTCGACACCGTGAGCGCGACGGGTGTGCTCAGCGAGGGGCGCTGCCTGAATCCGCCTGCGGACTGGTTTGTGCCGCTGAGCAAGGCGTGGTCGGGGCTCATCTTTCTGGTGGTTGTTCCGGCCAGCGCGCTGATGTTTGTGTTCTCGCGCCATGTCGAGCCGGCGCGACGAGGCTATTTTCTGGGGGCGGCCTGGACGGGTGCCATCGGGGCGTTCACGGCTTTCATGTTGTTCAAGCCGGTGTGCGAGGAGTATGAATCGGCGGTGATCTTCACGGTCGGGGTGCTGGTGTCGACGCTCATGCTGGCTTTGATGAGTCTGTCGGGATTCCGCGAGCGCTAGGAGCGATGCTTTGCGTTTCTGTTGGCGCACACATAAAAAAACCCGCTTTTGGCGGGTTCTTTTGGGGGGCTTGGGGGTGAGCTTACTGACCGGTGAGGCGAAGCTTCGCAAGCAGTTTCTCTGACCGTTTGGGGGGGCCGTAAACCAGATCGAGCAGGAGAGCGATCGGAATCGGAAGCGGCCGTCCACTTTCATAACGGCTGCCTGCCGACTGGGTAACGCCGATCGGCGCCCAGAACTCGGACTGACTCAGCTTGCGCTTCTTGCGCCAATCAAGCAGTTGCTCGGCGCTTGGGGATTGGGCTTTGTGTCGCTGTGGCATGGCTAGTCCAAAAGTATTAGTTTTTGATGCGTAGCCGCACTTTAACCTTTTAGGTTGCAGGGATCAATTCCCAATCGCGCTGCGGGATGCCGCAGACAAACTTGGTAACAATTATGACGCCGCGCTCAATGACGCTGGGGCGTGGCTTGCGCGGCAATATAGCCATCGGCCTAGACGGTTTTCGCGACGGATCGCCGCATGCGCAAGGCGACGATCGGCGGGCCTCAAACGCCCCAGGTGACCGGCTTTTTCTCTTTTTGCGCCAGCTCCAGCAACTCCAGCAGTGGCCAGGCGCGCTGGTAGAAGCTGACTGGTGCGGCCATGCCGCGCGGCGCGGCTTCTTCGGCGTCGGGGTCGTCCTTGGCCTGCGCGGCCCGGTCGGCGGCGATGGCCTGCTTGA
>JBFIJC010000447.1:0-1903 GCA_041600915.1 Nitrogeniibacter sp. | reverse complement strand
CGCCACGCCGGTCTGCAGGCCGGTCACGCCCAGAAAGAGTTCGAGCGCGCCGTAGAGCGCCACGAATAGCGCCGCCGGCATCGGAATGGGCGGGATCAGCAGCACCACGCGGCGCTTCGGAAACAGCACGCCATAGGTCAGCAAAAGCCCGAACACGCCGGCCGACGCGCCGATGACGGGCGCCTGCGAGCCCATCAGCACGCCAACCAAGACCTGGGTCAGTGCGCCGCTGATCACACCCGCAAACCACAGCATGGCGTAGCGACGCGCGCCAAACACGCGCTCCAGTTCGCTGCCGAACATATACACCGCGAACATATTGAAGAAGATGTGGCCAACGCCGCCATGCAGAAAGCTGTAGCTCACCAGCTGCCAGGGCGCGCTCAGCACATTGCCCGGACTCGGCCACAGCGCGAAGGGCGTCAAGAAGGCCATGCCGCCGCTCATTTGCAGCAAAAAGATCAGGACGGTACTGATGATCAGCGTGCGGGTGACCGGGGGCATACGGTGGATTCCTCCGAGAAGTCATTGATCTGACTGAGCACGGGCGTTGTCGGTTCAAACGTGGGCGCGATGCCCCGGCTGCGTGACAGTAAAAGGCGCAGTATAGTTGGGGCCAACAGGCGCTGCCGTATCGTCTCGCCGGCGCCCCAACGGATCCGATTCTGCCAAGGAAGCTACATGGCCAACACCGCCACACTCGATGTCATCGACGGCGTCGCGACGCTGACCCTCAACCGCCCCGAGGCGCTCAACGCCTTGTCGCTGGAAATGATGGAGGATCTGGCCGCTGCGACCCGCGCGCTCAAGGCGCGTACCGACGTTGAAGTGGTGGTGGTGACTGGCGCCGGCGCGCACTTCATGGCCGGTGGCGATCTGAATGACTTCGCCCGTCAGCTCGGGCAAACACCGCAGGCGCGCCTGGCCACCTTCAAGGCCATGATCGAGCACCACATTAACCCGACCGTCGAGACCCTGCAGTCACTGCATCAGCCGGTGATCGCCAAGGTGCGGGGCGCCTGCGCCGGCTTTGGCCTGTCGCTGATGCTCGGCTGCGATCTGGTGGTGGCCGCCGACAACGCGGTGTTTACCACCGCCTACGCGGCCATTGGCTTGTCGGCCGACGGAGGCATGTCTTATTTCCTGCCGCGCATCCTTGGTCGGCGCAAGGCGCTGGAGTTGCTGATGCTGTCGGACCGCTTCAAGGCCGACGAGGCTTTGCAGCTTGGGCTGGTCAGCCGGGTGGTGCCGGCCGATGAGCTGGATGCGTCGGTGGATGCGCTGGTGGCCCGCCTCAAGGCCGGCCCGCGCCACAGCTATGGCGAGTTCAAACGCCTGGTGAATGCGAGCTTCGATAATCAGATCGAAGCGCAGCTGCAAAGCGAGGCCGAAGCCTTTGCGCGGTGCAGCGCCACCGGCGATTTTGCCGAGGGCGTGACCGCGTTTCTGGACAAGCGCAAGCCCAGCTTCAAGGGCAAGTAATCAGCCCAGCAGCAAGCTGGCGGCAATGCTCCAAAGTGTGAGCGCAACCACTGCGTCGAGCACCCGCCAGGCGGCCGGGCGCTTGAACAGCGGCGCCATCAGTCGTGCGCCATAGCCGAGCAGCACAAACCAGACAAACGAGGCGGCGATGGCGCCGGCCGTGAACATCGGGCGGGCCACTTCAAGCTGGGTGGCGCCGACCGCACCGATCAACACCACCGTATCCAGGTAAGCGTGCGGATTGAGCAGGCTGAAACCGGCCGCCGCAGCCAGTGCCTGACGACGCGACAAGGCCTGCGAACCTGCGGTGTCCATGCCTTGTGCATGTCCGCGCCACGCTGAAAACGCCGCGCGGGCGCCGTACCACAGCAAAAACACGCCGCCGCCGATCTTGGCCGCAGCCATGGCCGTGGCGCTGCTG
>JBFIJC010000446.1:0-1905 GCA_041600915.1 Nitrogeniibacter sp. | reverse complement strand
GAACACCACGGCTTCGAGCACGGCCGGGTGCTGGACGATGATTTCTTCGATGTCGCGCGGGTAGACCTTCACGCCGCCGGTGTCGATCATGTCTTTCTTGCGGTCGACCAGGCTGAGGTAGCCGTCCTTGTCCACAAAGCCGAGGTCGCCGGTGTACAGCCAGCCGTCGCGGATGGCCTCTGCGGTGAGGTCGTCACGGCGGTAGTAGCCGGGCATGAGGATGGGGCCGCGGCCGACGATTTCACCGATCTCACCCACCGCTGCGGTCTTGCCGTCTTCGCGCACGATTTTCATGTCGAAGAAGGGCGGCGGCACGCCGACGGTGCCGCGTTTGCGCTGGGCGTCGTCGCGGTCGAGGATGGTCACAAAGCCTTCGGTGAGGCCATACAGCTCGTAAAAGCGGCCGGGCAGCGCGGCTTCTAGGATGTCCTTGTGCGCGACCGACAACGGCGCGCCGAGCGATAGCAGCATTTCGAGCGATTGCAGGCGGGCGGGGTCGAAGTTGGGGGCGTTGAGCATGGCGACGATCTGCGAGGGCACCATCATGGTGTGGGTCACGCCCTCTGCGGCGATGGTGTCGATCATCGCTGCGGCGTCGAAACGCTCGGCCAGCACGTAGCGCGCGCCGACGGTAAAGCTCGGCATGAGGGTGACGAAGGCACCGTTGAAGACAATGGCGCCGGTGTGCAGCACCACCGACTCCGGCCCCATGCGCCAGGCGTTGGCAAACAGCGTGCCGTAGTGAGCGCGGATACGGTGGCTGTGCACGATGCCCTTGGGCATGCCGGTGGTGCCGCTGGTGTACATGATGTTGAACACGTCGTCGGGCGCAATCTCGGCGCCGATGTCGCGCTCGGAGCGCTCGGCGGTAAAGTCGGCATAGGGCCGGCAGCCGTCGGCCAGCGCGCCAACCAGCACACAGCAGCGCAGCGAGCCGAGGCGCGGCTTGGCGGGCAGCAAAATGGCGGCGGTTTCACGCGAGGCGAACACGGCCTTGGGGGCGGCGTTGCGCATCAGCGATTCGAGCCCGCTGGTGGTCAGCAGCGGCGACAGCGGCACCACCACCGCACCCAGCTTGGCGCAGGCCCAGTAGATGTCGAGCAGCTCCAGGCAGTTGGGCAGCACGGTGGCGACGCGGTCGCCCTTGTCGATGCCGGCATCGCGCAGCGCATGAGCGAGGCGATTGACGCGGCGGTTGAACTGCGCCCAGCTCAGGCGCTGATGACCGAAAACCACGGCCGTGTGCTCGGGGCGATAGCGCGCGTGATGCGCGATCAGTCCGTCGATCTGCATGATGTCTCCTCCGTGGCCGGCGGCCTCTGCGGGCCGCCTTCGCCCTTATTTGATGCGTTCGAGAATGCTCACGTAGCTGGCAACCGCCGAGCCACCCATGTTGAACACGGCGCCGAGCCGGGCGTCGGGCACTTGCATATCGCCGGCGGTGCCGGTCAGCTGCATGGCGCTCATCACATGCATGGAGACACCGGTGGCGCCCACCGGGTGGCCCTTGGCCTTGAGGCCGCCGGAGGGGTTGATGGGCAGGCGGCCGTCGCGGCGGCTGATGCCGTCGAGAATCACCCGCGCGCCCTCGCCCTGCGGCGCTAGGCCCATGGCCTCGTAGCTCAGCAGCTCGGCGATGGTGAAGCAGTCGTGCACTTCGGCAAACGCCAGGTCGCCCAGCGCGGTGCCGGCCTGCGCCATGGCCTGGGCAAAGGCACGGCGCGGCCCCTCGAAGGCGATCACGTCGCGCATCGACATGGGCAGGTAATCGGTGACTTGCGCCGTGGCACGAAAGCCGACCGCCTTGGGGAAGTCATTGATGCGATCCGGCCCGACCACGATCATCGCGGCCGCGCCGTCGGCCACGGTGGAGCAGTCCGACACTTTCAGCGGCGGCGCGACCAT
>JBFIJC010000445.1:0-1995 GCA_041600915.1 Nitrogeniibacter sp. | reverse complement strand
GAGTCCGGGGAAGTTGCCCGCACATCTGGCGCGCATGCGCTTAAGGCTACAAACGGCCATCGTCGAAAAACGACGGGGGCGAAAATGCCCCCGTGTCGTCAAAGCCAAACCCGCTCGGTACCCAATTCGGCACCTGAAAGAGCCTTAACTGAACTGCATTACCGTCGCGACGGGGCTTTTTCTTGGTCTCATGCCGCACCTGGCGCCACAGCACTCAGATCGGCAACGCGGTTTCGTTCTTGATTTCGCGCAGCGTCACGCTCGTACGGACCACATCGACTTCCTGCATCTTCAGCAAAAAGCTGTGCATGAAGGCGGTGTAGGCGTCCATGTCGGGCAGGTAGACCTTCATCAGGTAGTCACTCTCACCCGTCAGCTCATAGCACTCGACCACTTCCGGCCGCGCCGCCACCATGGTCTCGAACTGCTCGGCGATCAGGGCGCTGTGCTTCTTGAGCCGCACCTGACACCACAGACAGGCGTCGAGACCGAGCTTCTTGCGATCGAGCAGCGCCACATACGAGCGAATCAGCCCGCCCTCTTCCAGCTCCCGCACCCGGCGCCAGCATGGCGACACCGACAGCCCGACCCGATCGGCCAACTCCTGATTGCTGATACGGGAGTTCTTTTGCAGCTCGGCCAGGATCTGGCGCTGTATTCGATCAATCTTCATGGTGGCTTTAACAAGGCATCAAAATCGGAATTTTTTTCCTCAGCACGGCGCGCGCGGGAAATAATTTGCCAATTCTAGGGCATGTTCCGACGCAATGGAATGCGTCATGGCACTTTGCCCACGTGGCTGAGAACACCACGTCCAGCGCAAGCGATTCGCCACCGGCACGCCACAACACAACGCACCGGACGTATAAACCTTTCGATCCAGACATGCTAGCATTCAGCCCTGATCACGCTTTTGAGAGTCGTGCGCGATGCCTTGGGAAAAATCATTCGATGAAGACGAGGCCGTCGGAAAAGCGATGAAGGTATTTTGGGAGAAGGGCTTCGAACCCGCCTCCATGGCCGACCTCATCGCGAGCACGGGCATTACCCGCGGCAGCCTCTACAACGCTTTTGGCGGCAAGGAACAGCTGTTCGTCAAAGCACTCCAGAAGTACGACAAAGACAGGCGCCGCGCCATGCTGGCCGACCTCGAAGCCATGGATGACCCGGCACGGGCCATTGCGGCGCTGTTCGACGGTTTGGTGGCCGAAACCGTTGCCGATACCGAGAAAAAGGGCTGCTTCCTGGTGAATACGGCCTCGGAGCTCACCACGCATGGCGAGACAGTCAATCGCATTGTGCGCAACGGATTGCGCGAACTCGAAGCCTTCCTTCGACGCAGCCTTGAGGTCGGCCAGGCGCGCAAGCAGATTCCGGAAACACTGGACCCGGAAGCAACGGCCAAAGCCCTGATGGCAATGATCGTCGCCATCCGGGTACTCGGCCGTGGCATGTTTGATGCGGCCGCACTCAGAACCATCGCCGACCAAGCCCAGCGCCTCTTGCGCTAGAACGCCTCAAGTCTCGATTCGCGGCGAACTGAAGCGCAGTTTTGACCGATCGTTTTAAGCGGACACGATCTCAACCACTCGATCCAAACAAAGCCTTCTGAAGCCCGACGCCTCATCGCACTCGCGCCTGCTTGACGACCGACCGTCCCGCGATTGGGGTGCCGGCCCGGCCGCACTGACAGAAAGGCCGGGCTTGCTCCAGGCGGTGGCAAAGCGCAAGCTCGTCGAAGCGCCCGCGACGGCACACCCGCCACAAGAGGAGGACGCATGCCTAAGGACAAGCCCGCCTTGATTCTCGTCTTCGACGTGAATGAAACCCTGCTCGACATCACTACGCTCGAGCCCCTGTTTGATCGTGTCTTTGGCGACCGGGCCGTGCTCCGCGAGTGGTTTGCGCAGCTGATCCTCTACTCCCAGACCCTGACGCTCTCCGGGCTGTACACCCCGTTTGGCGAACTGGGCGTCGGCACGCTGCGCATGCTTG
>JBFIJC010000444.1:0-2000 GCA_041600915.1 Nitrogeniibacter sp. | reverse complement strand
GTGGCGCTGTCGACGGTGCTGTTGCCCAGGATGAGTTGGCCGCTGGCGCCGTGGGAGATGATGTGGATGGCGCCGATGTCGCTGCGCCCGGCCAGTGCGGCGCTGATCTGGTCGATGCCGTTGGTGTTGCGGTCGAGCCAGATGACTTGCAGCGCGCTGCGGTCGCGATCGAGTGCGTCGAGGAGTTGTTCGGCATTGTCGATGCCGGCGTCGATAAACACGATCTCTTGCCGGTGAGTCTGCGCGGCTTCGGTGGCCGTGTCGAAGATGTGCGTCGTGTCGAGCAGGCGGATTTCGGCGCTGGGCGCGGTGGCGTCCAGCCCGGCGGGCATCAGGTCGGCCGAGTAGAGCAGCCGGGGCTCCATGGTTTCGAGCTCGGGGCCGACACGTGGCGGCACCGCGCCAGCGGCGCGGGGGCGTGACAGGAGTCGGTTGAGCAGGCGCAGCATGCTGTCGGCCTTACATCCGCTGCCGGGGCGCGGCGGGCGCACGGCGGGTGAAGTCGGGCAGTGTTGAATCGATGCGAAGCGCGGGGCGATCGACGCGATGGATCGGAACGCTGGCCGGCTTGACGCTGCCGCCGGTGTCCTGGCGGTCGACAAAGGCGGCGACGCAGCGCACGCCGGCCGGAATGGCGTGGTCGGCATTGGGCAGCGTCAGGCGCGCGCGGAAGGTGTTGCTGGCCGCGTCCATGACTTTGTCGACCCGGGTGACCTGCGCGTTGAGTACGCCGAGGCCGGGCAGGTCGGGCTGGATGTCGGCAATCATTCCCGGCGAGATGGTGCCGTACAGCGTGTTGGGCAGCACGATCTCGACGCGCAGCGGATGCAGCTTGGCGACGCGCAGCACGGGCTTGTCTTCGACGCGTTCGCCCACCGACAGATAGCGGTCGGTGACGATGCCGTCGAAGGGGCTGTGCAGCACGCGCTCGCCGAGGCGGGCTTCGGCCAGGTCGAGTTCGCGGCGCGATATCTGCTGAAAGTCGCGGGCCTGGGCGAGTTTTTCGATCGATACCCGGTGCTCGGCTTCGGCTTGATCGAGCGCCTGAGCGGAGATGAACTTGCGCCCATGCAGATCACGCGCGCGCTTGAGGCGCTCGTCGGCGAGCACCAGATTGGCCTGGGCGGCGCGGATGTCGGCCGCCGTTTGCGCGCGGCTTTTCGCGACGCCGATCTGGGCGCGTTCGACGGTGTCGCGCAAGGTGGCAAGCACCTCGCCGGCGCGGACGATGTCGCCGCGTTCGACGCGAATGTCGGCAATCACACCGGTGGTGGCGGTGCCGATGTCGGCGGTCTGGTCGGGTTCGATCAGGCAGCCGATGGGCTGGTCGGCCGGCGCAGCGGTGGCGCCAAAGGCGATGAGCGCGAGGAGTGTGGCGAGTGTTTTCATGGGCTTACAGTCCGGTGCCGCGATAGGCGTGGCGCTGTTGGCGGGCGTGGTCGTCGCGCAGCAGGGCGGCGCGCAGATGACGTTCTCGGGCCGCGGTGCGATCCTGGCCAAGGCGAAAGAGCGCGGCAATGGCGCGCTCGGGGAGGTAGGGCAGAAAGCGGGTGAGCGCGCGACGCAGGGCCGGCGACACGCCGGTGTCGGGCGCGTCGGCGTCGAGGGCGCGAAAATGCTCGGCGCTGCCGGGGTCGCCCTGCCGCGCGCTGCGACCGATGAGTTGACGGTCGATGCGTCGGTTGGGGTTGTGCTGGCAGCAGATCACATGCAGGCCGCCGGCGGCGCGTACGGCGTCGGCAAGGCGAATGTCGGTGCCGCGACCGGCCATGCGGGTGGCAACGGTGATGCGGCCCGGTTGCCCGGCCTGGGCGACGATGGCCGCTTCGTCGGCGTCCTGCAGCGCGTCGAGCACGGTGTGCTCGATGCCGGCGGCGCTCAGTGTGGCGGCGAGCTGGCGCGAATCACGCACCGAGTCGGTACCGATCAAGACGGCGCGGCCTTGTGCTGACAGCGCGGCGGCGCGTGCGGCGGTGGCCTGCCACATGGCGTGCTGTGTG
>JBFIJC010000443.1:0-2023 GCA_041600915.1 Nitrogeniibacter sp. | reverse complement strand
GTTCGTTGGGGCGACATGGACGCCTATGGTCATGTCAACAACACCATCTACTTTCGCTATTGCGAACAGGCGCGGGTGGAATGGCTGGAGGCGGACGGCTTCATGGTGTCGACCGATCAGCCCGATGGGCCGGTCATCATCAATGCAGCCTGCACCTTCATGATTCCGGTCACCTATCCCGCGACCGTGATCGTCCGCCTGTACGCAGGGGCACCTGGTCGCAGCAGTCTGATGAACTGGTACGAGATCTGCGTCGAAGGCGAAGACCGGGTATATGCCGAAGGCAGTGCTAAGGTTGTGTGGATGAACCATTTGACCGGAAAATCGGTTCCGCTCCCCGATAGCTTGCGAAAGCAGTTTGAAAATTAACTATAATCAAACGCATTAAACATAAACATAGGAGACAGTCATGAGTGAAGTGCGCAACCTTGATCAACCTTTGTGGACGCCCACGGCCGAGCGGATTGCCAGCAGCCAGATGACGGCGTTTCGCAAGCACGCAAACGCGAGCTATGGATTGGATCTGGGCAACTACGAGGCGCTTCACGCATGGTCAGTCGCCCAGCCGGAGCAGTTCTGGAATGCTGTCTGGTCCTTCGGTGAGGTGGTCGGCGATCCGGGCAAGACGGTGCTGGTGGATGGCGATCGCATGCCCGGCGCCCGCTGGTACCCCGAGGCACGGCTGAACTACGCACAAAACCTGTTGCGTCGTCGTGATGGCGGCGAGGCGCTGGTGTTCTGGGGCGAAGACAAGGTCAAGCTGCGCTACACCTGGGGCGAGCTGTATCGCGAGGTCGCCCACTTTGCCGCCGCCTTGCGTGAGATGGGCATTGCTCCGGGCGACCGTGTAGCGGCCTACATGCCGAACATGCCGCAGACCATCGTGGCCATGCTCGCGGCGTCGAGCATTGGCGCGATCTTTACCTCAGCATCGCCCGATTTTGGCGAGCAGGGCGTGCTCGATCGCTTCGGCCAGACCGAACCCAAAGTGCTGATTACCGTCGACGGCTATTACTACAACGGTAAGGCCGTTGACTGCCACGACAAGGTGGCGACCATCGTCGCCGGGCTGCCCTCGCTCAAGCGCGTGGTGGTGGTGCCCTACCTCAAGGCCGAACCGGTGCTGGAAGGCATTGCTCACGCACGCAGTTGGGGGGCTTTCCTCAAGTCGCACCTGGCCGTTACCGAGATCGAATTCGCCCAGCTGCCTTTCGATCATCCGCTGTACATCATGTATTCGTCGGGCACGACGGGTGTGCCCAAGTGCATCGTCCATTGTGCCGGCGGCACCTTGCTCCAGCACATCAAGGAGCATCGCCTGCATTCCGACGTGAAGCCGGGCGACCGCGTCTTCTACTTCACCACCTGCGGCTGGATGATGTGGAACTGGCTGGTGTCGGGCCTGTCGGTTGACGCCACGCTGCTGCTGTTCGATGGATCGCCCTTTGTTGACGAAGGCGACATCCTGTTTGACTACGCCGACGCTGAGCGAATGACCCACTTCGGCACCTCGGCCAAGTTCATCGACCACCTGGCCAAGCTGGGTCGTCGCCCGAAAGACACCCACAAGCTCGATACGGTGCGCGCCATCATGTCCACCGGCAGCCCCTTGGTGCCCGAGGGCTTTGATTACGTATACGACGCGATCAAGAGTGATGTGTGCCTCTCCTCGATTTCGGGCGGTACCGACATCCTCTCGTGCTTTGTGCTCGGCAATCCGGTGCTGCCGGTGTGGCGTGGCGAGATCCAGTGCATGGGCCTGGGGATGGCGATCGAGGTATTTGACGACAACGGCAAGCCGATGCGCGGCGACAAGGGCGAGCTGGTGTGCACCAAGCCCTTCCCGGTGATGCCGATCGGCTTCTGGAACGACCCGGACAATGCCAGATATCACGCGGCGTATTTCGAGCGTTTCGACAATATCTGGTGCCACGGCGATTTCTGCGAAGTGACCGAGCACGGCGGCCTGATCATTCACGGGCGCTCCGATGCCACACTCAACCCGGGCGGCGTGCGCATCGGT
>JBFIJC010000442.1:0-2044 GCA_041600915.1 Nitrogeniibacter sp. | reverse complement strand
GGTTTCTCGTCGCCGGCGGCCCGGGCGCGCTGCTGTTTCGCCTGGCCAACACCCTGGACGCGATGTGGGGCTACCGTACCAAGCGCTACCTGCGCTTTGGTCGCATCGCTGCGCGTGTCGACGACGTGCTCGGCTGGCTGCCCGCCCGGCTGACCGCGCTCAGCTACGCCCTGCTCGGCCACACCCGCCACGCCCTGCATTGCTGGCGGCATCAGGCCCCCCGCTGGAAAAGCCCGAACGCCGGCCCGGTGATGGCCGCCGGCGCGGGCGCCTTGCGCGTGCAGCTCGGCGGCGAGGCGCCCTATCACGGCACCATGACGCAGCGCCCTGCCCTGGGCAGCGGCGAGGCACCCGACGCCGCCAGCCTGTTTGCCGCCATCGCGCTGGTCAATCGCACGCTGGCGCTGTGGGTCGGGCTGAGTCTGCTCGCGGGCGCACTCGCCTGGGGGTGGCCGCATGCTTGAGCACGGCGGCGGTCTGCGCGCCGCGGCAGCGCGCTACGGCATTCCGCTCGCCGACTGGCTGGACCTGTCCACCGGCATCAATCCCGTCCACTATCCGCTGAGCTCGCCACCGGACTGCCTCTGGCACCGCCTGCCCGAGCCCGACGCGCGCATGCTCGACGCGGCCGCGGCCTACTACGGCAGCGATCAGCTGCTGCCGGTGGCCGGCAGCCAGGCGGCCATTCAGGCACTGCCCTCGGTGCTCGGCGCCCGGCGCATCGGCATGCTCGCGCCGAGCTATGCCGAGCATGCCCATGCATGGCGGCAGCACGACATCGTGTGGCTGAACACCGAGTCCATCGACGCCGCCCTCGACACGCTCGACGCCCTGCTGCTGGTGCAACCCAACAACCCCTCCGGCGAGCACTTTCCCCGCGCGCAACTCATCGACTGGCACCGCCGCTTGCAGCGACGCGGCGGCACGCTGATCCTCGACGAAGCCTTCATCGACGCCGAGCCCGCCGACAGCCTCGCGCCGCTCGCAGGTACACCCGGGCTGGTGATTCTGCGCTCGCTGGGCAAATTCTTCGGCTTGGCGGGTGCTCGCGTCGGCTTCGTGCTGGCCGACGCCGCAGTGCGTGACGCGCTCGCCGACCATCTCGGCCCATGGACGCTCAGCGCACCGGCACAAGACATCGCCCGCCAGGCGCTCGGCGACACCGCTTGGCACGCACACATGCGCACCTCACTCGCGACCGACAGCACGCGCATGACGGCGCTGCTTCGCCAGCACGGCGCCCGCCCCACCGGGCCGGCGCTTTTCAAATACCTGCGCACCGACGCGGCCCGCCAATGGCAAGGCGCCCTGGCGCGCGAAGCGATTCTGGTCCGCGCCTTCGACACCCCCGCCGCGCTGCGCGTCGGCCTGCCGCCCGACGAGGCCGCCTGGCAGCGGCTCGACGCAGCCCTGCATCACTGCCGGCGCGACGGACACTCACTGGAGTAATCTTCGCCCCATGACTTCTCGCATTCCCGCCCTGCTCCTCGCGCTCGCCCTGCTCATCCCCGGCGTCCCGGCACACGCACAGATCACTGTCACCGACGACGTCGGCCAGCCGATCGCGCTGAGCGCGCCGGCACGGCGCATCGTCTCGCTGGCGCCGCATGTCACCGAACTGATCTACGCTGCCGGTGCCGGCCACACCCTCGTCGGCGCGGTCGATTACAGCGATTACCCGGTCGAAGCACGCTCGGTCAAGCGCATCGGCAGCTATGTTCGTGTCGACCTCGAAGCCGTCGCCGCCCTCAAGCCGGACGTCGTCATCGGCTGGCGCAGCGGCAACCCCGCCACCCAACTCGAGCGCCTGCGTGCCCTCGGCCTGCCGGTGTATATCAACGAGCCGCGCAGCCTCGACGCCGTGGCCCACTCGCTGCGCCAGATCGGCATTCTGGCCGGCACACAGGCTGCGGCCAACGACGCGGCCGAGGCCTTCGTCGCCCATCGCAATCGCCTGCGCGAAGACTATGGCAGCCGAGCGCCGGTGCCGGTGTTCTACCAGATCTGGAACCAGCCGCTGATGACCATCAACGGCCACCACCTG
>JBFIJC010000441.1:0-2045 GCA_041600915.1 Nitrogeniibacter sp. | reverse complement strand
GCCGATCTGGCGCGCTTCAGCGTGGATGCCGAGACCTTCGCCGCGTGGCAGCGTCAGCGTGAGGCGCGCTGGCGCGTGCCAGAGCCGGTCATCCGTGAGGTGGTGGTCGATGGCCTGCGCTATGTGTCGCCCGACGCCGTGGCCGCACGTCTGCGCCGCCTGAGAGATCAGCCGCTGGATCGCGAGGCGCTCGAGGCGCAGATCGATGATCTGTACAGCGGCGGCGACTTCGAGCGACTGCGTTACAGCCTGGTACGCGATGGCGCGGTGGCCGACCTGCGTATCGAGGCGGCCGAAAAATCCTGGGGGCCGACCTTCCTGCGCTTTGGCGGCGGCCTGTCTGCCGACTTTGAAGGCGACGGCGCGGTGGGCTTGTATGCCGGCGTGTCGCGGCGCTGGTTGAACCGCTGGGGCGCACGGCTCGATGCCGACGTTCAACTCGGCACGACCAACCGTTTTCGTGCCGAGCTCTATCAGCCCCTGGGGCTGAATGCGGCGTGGTTTGTCGCGCCCTCAATCGAGTTGCAAACCCGCGCCTTGCCGGTGTACGACGAGGGCAAAAAGCTGGCCGACTACAAGGTTCGGGAACGAACGGTGGGCCTCGATCTGGGCTATGAAGTCGGCGCCTGGGGCGAATTGCGAATGGGCTTGCGCCGCGGCACGCAGCGGGCCGAGGTGCTGACAGGGCTGGCTTTGTACCCGGCGGTCGATTTGCACACGGGCTGGCTGGAAGCGTCGGCAACGCTGGATCGGCTCGACAGCCCGTTCTTCCCGCGGCGGGGGTATTCGGCACGATTCCGGGTGGAGCGTCATCACGAGCGCTTCGGCAGCGATCAGGACTACACGTTGACCGCGCTGAATGGCTCGGCGGCGCTCTCCTACCGCGAACACAGCGCACAGCTCGGCGCGCTGGTCTCCGGCAGCCCGGACCGCGACCTGCCAGCCGTGGCGCGCACGCTGCTCGGCGGTCCCTTCCTGCTGTCGGGCTATCGCTATGGCGAGCTCACCGCGGATCAGGTGTTCCTGCTGCGAGGGGCGTATTACCGCCGTATCAGCAAGCTGCCCGATTCATTGGGGCGGGGTGTGTACATGGGGGCGACCTACGAATGGGCCAGTCTGCGGGCCTACGCGTCGGCGGACGCGGATGTCGGCGTTTACCGGTCGGCGTCCTTGTTCGTTGGTGCCGATACGGTGCTGGGGCCGCTGTACCTCGGCGCGGGCATTTCGCCCGAGGTGAATGAGTTGCGCTTTTACTTGCAGTTCGGCCAACCCTACTGAGGCATGCAGCGGCCGAGGCCGTTCAGGCGGCTTCGGTGCGCGAGGCGGCGATCCGTGCGAGCGCGCGGCGGCCGCTGGCGATGTGCTCGCGCATGGCCAGATCGGCGCCGTCAGCGTCGCGGCCCAGCATGGCCTTCAGAATCACACGGTGCTCTGCCAGCGATTGTTCAAGCCGGCCATCGCTGAATAGCGAGTGGTGGCGCGAGAGCTTGATCACCTTGCGCAAATCTTCGATCACGTGCTGCAACCAGTGGTTGTTGGCGATACTTTGGACTTGATGGTGGAAGGCTTGGTTGCCTTCAAAATAGCCGTTGATATCGCCGGTTGTGGCGGCGCGTTCCAGATCAGCATGAATCTTTTCGAGCAGCTTCAGGTCTGCGGCGCTGGCCCGGGTGGTCGCATCGCGCGCGCACTGGCCTTCGAGCAAACCCATGACGGTGAAGATTTCGTCCAGATCGCGCTCTGAAATCTCGGTCACGTAGCATCCGCGGCGCGGCTTGAGCGTGACCAGGCCTTCCGAGGCCAGCACCTTGAGCGCTTCGCGCAGCGGCGTGCGGGAGATACCGTAGTGCTCGGTCAGGGCTTGTTCGTCGATCCAGGCGCCGGGTTTGAGCTCGTGGGCAAAAATCCGCTCACGCAGGCGTTCCGCGACTTCCTGGTACAGCGCCATGGGCGCGATGCGAGAAGCGTTCATAAAACCCTGGTCTCCAGAGGGGTGACGATGGCCGCGTCAGTGTTGTGGGTGACGTCAGGCCGTTGTATACAGG
>JBFIJC010000440.1:0-2073 GCA_041600915.1 Nitrogeniibacter sp. | reverse complement strand
TACATCACCCAGGCCTTCCAGCGCGAAGCCCAGCCCCTGGTGGGCGATCCGGTGCTGTTCCTGTCGCAGGTCATGACCAACGCGCACCACGCCATCCTCGACTACGCCTTCGACAAATACCTGCCCGAGGCGCCGCGCACCACCGTAGTCGCCTGTCTGATCCAGAACGGCCAGGCCTACTGGGCGCATGCCGGCGACTCACGCCTGTATCTGCTGCGCAAGGGCGAGGTCGAGATGCAGACCCGCGACCACTCCCGCGTCCAGCTGATGCTCGACCAGGGCCTGATCGACGCCGAGGGCGCGGCAGTGCACCCCGGGCGCAACCGCATCTACAGTTGCCTTGGCGGTAACCACTCGCCCCAGGTCGAGTTCTCGCGCCCGACACCGCTGTTTTCGGGCGACGTGATCGCACTGTGCACCGATGGCGCCTGGGGGCCGGTGGGGACCGACCACCTGAAAGCGCGTCTGACCGATGGCAAGCCCATCATGAAGAGCATCCCCAAGCTGCTCGACGAAGCCGAAGAGCGCGGTGGCGTTCACGCCGACAACCTGTCGATGATCGGCCTGCTGTGGTTGCAGGATTTCGCCGAAACCATGCCCGACACCGTGTCGACCCAGACTATGGCGATCAGCAGCTTTACCACCCAAATGGAAAGCTTCGAGCGCACCGCCGGCAGCGGCGCCCAGGATCTGACCGACGACGAGATCGAACAGGCCATCTCCGAAATCAACGTCGCCATCAAGAAATTCACCTCCGACTGAGGCCGGCGCAACCCGCTGGCAGCCGGCGTACGCGCCGCTGCCGCCGTCGGCCGCCTCTTTCACTTCACACAGGATTTAGCCCATGCGTCCCAGCCAGCGTCAGCCCCATCAACTCCGCGCCATTCGCATCACCCGCGGCTTCACCAAACACGCCGAAGGCTCGGTGCTGATCGAATTCGGCGACACCCGCGTGCTGTGCACCGCCAGCGTTGAAGAGTTCGTGCCCGGCTTTTTGCGCGGCAAGGGCACCGGCTGGCTGACCGCCGAATACGGCATGCTGCCGCGCGCCACCCACACCCGCGGCGCCCGCGAGGCGGCCAAGGGCAAGCAGAGCGGCCGCACCCAGGAGATCCAGCGCCTGATCGGCCGCAGCCTGCGCGCGGTGGTGGACATGGACGCCCTCGGCGAGCGCCAGGTGATCATCGACTGCGACGTACTGCAGGCCGACGGCGGCACCCGCACGGCCGCCATCACCGGCGCCTGCGTGGCAGTGCACGAAGCGCTGGACGGTCTGGTCAAGCGTGGTGTGCTCGCCGCCAACCCCATGCGCGAACTCGTCGCCGCGGTGTCGGTCGGTATGGTCGACGGGGTACCGGTGCTCGATCTGGACTACCCTGAAGACGCTGCCTGCGACACCGACATGAACGTGGTGATGACCGCCAGCGGCCATTTTGTCGAAGTGCAGGGCACGGCCGAAGGCCACGCCTTCACCCGCGCCGAGCTCGACGCCCTGCTCGACCTGGCCACTACCGGCATCGCCGAACTCAACGCGCTCCAGCGCGACGCGCTGGCACAGGATTAAGCATGTTCGACACCATCGTTCTGGCCAGCGGCAACGCCGGCAAACTGCGCGAGTTCGCGGCACTGCTGGCACCGCTGGGCATCACCGTGCGTCCGCAGTCCGACTTCAACGTGCCAGAAGCCGATGAGCCTTACGCCACTTTCGTCGAAAACGCACTCGGCAAGGCCCGCCATGCCGCCCAGCACACCGGCTTGCCGGCGCTGGCAGACGACTCCGGCCTGTGCGTCGAGGCGCTCGGCGGCGCCCCCGGCATCCATTCGGCGCGCTATGCCGGCGAGCCGAAGTCGGATGAACGCAACATCGCGCATCTGCTGACCAATCTGGCCGGCCAGAACGACCGCCGCGCCCGCTTCGTGTGCGTGCTGGCGCTGGTGCGCAGCGCCGACGACCCGCAGCCGATCATCGCCGAGGGCGAGTGGCACGGCCGCATTCTCGACGCCCCGCGCGGCAAGCACGGCTTTGGCTACGACCCGGTGTTCTGGCTGGAAGACCTGCAGCAAAGCGCCGCC
>JBFIJC010000439.1:0-2076 GCA_041600915.1 Nitrogeniibacter sp. | reverse complement strand
CACGCCGCCTCGCTGCCGGTCGCGATGATTCCCAACTGTGCCGCCACCCGCCACGTTCACTTCGAACTCGACGGCTCCGGCCCCGCTCACCTTCAGACGCCGCGCCTCGAAGACTGGCCGGCGGTTACCTGGCAGGCCGACACCGACGTCGCCACCCGCGTCGACCTCAACACCCTCACCACCGAGCAGGTCTCGTCGTGGAAGCCGGGTCAGGTGCTGCTGCTCAACGGCAAGATGCTTACCGGCCGTGACGCCGCGCACAAGCGCATCGCCGACATGCTCGCCAAGGGCGAGAAGCTGCCGGTCGACTTCACCAATCGCGTTATCTACTACGTCGGCCCCGTCGACCCGGTGCGCGATGAAGTCGTCGGCCCGGCCGGCCCCACCACGGCCACGCGCATGGACGGCTTCACCCGCATGATGCTCGAGAAAACCGGCCTCATCGCCATGGTCGGCAAAGCCGAGCGCGGCCCCGTCGCGATCGACGCCATCAAGGACAACAAGGCCGCTTACCTCATGGCCGTCGGCGGCTCGGCCTACCTCGTCTCCAAGGCCATCAAGGCCTCCAAGGTGGTCGGCTTTGCGGACCTCGGCATGGAAGCCATCTACGAATTCGACGTGGTCGACATGCCGGTGACTGTCGCGGTGGATGCTACCGGTGAGTCGGTGCACAAAACCGGTCCGAAAGAATGGCAAGCCAAGATCGGCAAGATCCCGGTTGTCGCCGGCTAAAGCCCGACAGTTGTTGTTCGCAAAAATGCCCGGCAGTGCCGGGCATTTTTCATGCGCGCTCAGACAGCGCTAGCGAAGCCGCCTACTTCAGGCGTCGAATCAGACTCGACGTATCCCAGCGATTCCCGCCCTGCGCCTGAACATCGGCATAAAACTGATCGACCAGCGCAGTCACCGGCACCCGGGCGCCATTACGCCGGGCTTCATCGAGCACCAAGCCGAGGTCCTTACGCATCCAGTCGACGGCAAAACCAAATTCGAACTGATCGGCCACCATGGTCGTGCCGCGATTATCCATCTGCCAGCTCTGCGCAGCCCCCTTGCCAATGACCTCCAGCACCTTGTTCATGTCCAGCCCGGCCTTCTGACCAAAGGCAATCGCCTCCGACAGACCTTGCACCAAACCGGCAATCGCTATCTGATTCACCATCTTGGCCAGCTGCCCGGCACCGCTATCGCCCAACAGCGTGCACGCCCGGGCAAAGGCCATCGCCACCGGCTTCACACGTTCGAACGCAGCGGCATCGCCACCGCACATCACGGTGAGCATCCCGTTTTGAGCCCCGGCCTGACCGCCGGAGACCGGTGCGTCAATAAACGTCAAACCCTTCTCGGCCGCTATGGCTGACAACTCGCGCGCCACGTCAGCCGATGCCGTGGTGTGATCAACAAAAACGGCACCGGGCTTCATGCCGGCGAAGGCGCCATCCGGCCCAAGCGTGACACCGCGCAGGTCGTCATCATTCCCGACACAGCAGAACACGATGTCCGCGTCCTTGGCCGCTTCAGCTGGCGTGGGCGCCGAGGCGCCGCCAAACTCGGCCACCCAGGCCGCAGCCTTGGCGGGGCTGCGGTTATAGACCGTCACGGCATGACCCGCCTGAGCCAGGTGGCCGGCCATAGGCAAGCCCATGACACCAAGGCCCAGAAAGGCGGTTCGGGCGCCAGGCGCCGATTCGTAGGGTTTCGCGTTGATGGACGACATGGGCGGTCTCACGATGATAAAAAAAGAAAACCGGGTCAGCTGTCATCATGCTGACGACGGCTCGGCCCCCAATCTGACTGCCATCCTAGCGCAGCACGCCGGCTTGGTGAGCCCGACACTTGCCGCGCCCGGCACCGAAGACGCATCACGACGCGCCTGACGCGCCTCAGTCGGCCATCAGCCGCGCCGCGCCGTACACGCGGATTGCGCTACCCGGCGCATGCGGGATGTCGGCCGCCAGCAGCGAGCGCATCCCCATGTCCTCACCCTGCACCACATCAATATGGCCTTTGTGCGGCCAGGCAATATCGCGCAAATAGCCGGCCAGTGCGGCCGTTGCAGCGCCGGTAGCCGGATCT
>JBFIJC010000438.1:0-2077 GCA_041600915.1 Nitrogeniibacter sp. | reverse complement strand
GACGGCGACATCGCCCTCACCGCCGCGGCCTATAACGCCGGCGAAGGCGCGGTGCAGCGCCATGAAGGCGTGCCGCCCTACGCCGAAACCCGCGAGTATGTGGCGCGGGTGCTCGGCTTCTATCGCGCCAGCCAGCATGTGAGGCCGGCGCTGGGGGCGGGTTGAGCCCTTTTACGGGCGCGTGTTTTGTCACCCCAGGCCGGAAGCGTCCGGCCCCCCAGGCCCCGGCCACAATCGCGTCTAGCAGTTTCGCTCGCAGGCGCATTGGCGTCGCAGTGCGGCCGACTGCTGGCGGAGCAGCTCGTTGTCGAGCATCCGTTTGACGATGTTTGCCGTGCGCAGGGCGGCAAAGCGTTGCCGAAGCAGCGGTACATCGCGGTCAAAGTGATCCTTGGACGAGAGTTGCACGCCCGCCACCCCGGCTTGGTTGGCATAGGCGTGACGCACGCAAAAGCCGGCGTCGAGGTTGCCCACATACACCACCTCGCCCGGTCGCAGCGTAAAGCCGGGCGGCGAGGCGAATGTTGCCGTCTGCTGGCTCGGCCACGCTACGGCAAAGCGCGACAGCCGGTAGTCTCCGGCGGGTAGCGCCACGGCAAACAGCTTGCCATGGACGTGCGCCAGCCCGTGGTCGGCCAGGGCGATGTTCGGGGGGCCGTGCCAGGGGCGGTGGATGTCGGCGGATTGCAGGCGAAAGCGCTCGCTGCCTTGCACGCTCTCAAAATAGAAGATCGCCGGGTCGTCGAAGCGGACGACGCCGCCGTCGCTCGTTTGCGTGATCGAGCCGACGATGATCCCCGCGGAGGCGGCGGCCGGGTCGGCCAGGTCGCCGGCCAGGCGATAGGTGCTGCAGCCGCCCATCGACATCGCGACGGTCAGACTGGCAAGAGCGAAGCGCAAGGGCATGACACGTCTCCTCCTCCATTCTGCGTAGACCGCGACACGGCATGCGTCAATTCCCGTGCCGTGCAGCAGTGCGCTCAGCCGAACGTGTCACAATGTCGTGCTGCGCCATCCCGGCGCAATGGACGACACTAGCGAATAACAGGCGACGGGTATGACCGATCAGGCGATGGACAGCGTGCGCACGGAGATCGCCCAGATCATCGAGGCGCTCGAAACCGGCAAATACAAGCGGGTGCGCAAGCGCCTGCGGCACATGCATCCGGCCAAGATCGCCAGCCTGATCGAAACGCTCGACGAAGAACAGCGGTTGGCGGTGTGGCAGCAGGTCGATGCGGCGCACGAGGGACGCATCCTTGCCCACCTCACGCCCGAGCTGGCGCGCCAGCTGCATAGCGACTCGAGCGATGCGGCCGAGTCTGAGCCCATCGACGACGATGAAGCGGCCGTGGCCAACGCCGAACATCACGCCAGCACGCAGATGCGCGAGGTGCGCGAAGCGCTCACGCTGGGCAAGCTCAAGCGGGTCGGCAAGATCCTGCACGCCATGCATCCGGCCAAGGTCGCCGGCTTGCTCGAATCCCTGCCGCCCAAAGAACGTGTGGCCGCCTGGAGCATGGTCGAGACCGACCGCGCCGGTAAGGTGCTCAGTTTTTTGCACGACGAGAGCTGCGCGGCACTGGCGCTGGAGATGGACCCCGAAGACCTCGTCATCGCGGTGCGACGGCTCGACCTCGACGACCTGGTCGACCTGATCCAGGCCCTGCCCGAAGAAATCGGCCGCCAGTTGCTGCTGGCCACCGATGAGCGCCACCGCGCAAAAGTCGAGTCGATGCTCTCCTACCCGGAGGACTCCGCTGGCGGCCTGATGAACACCGACCAGATCGTCGTGCGCCCCGACGTGAAGGTGCAAACGGTGCTCGGCTACCTGCGCCTGCTCAAAACCCTGCCCGTGCAGACCGACAAGCTCATGGTGGTCGACCGTAAGGGCATCTACCAGGGCGTGCTGCGCCTCAGTACGCTGGTCACCGTCCAGCCCGAGCGGCGCGTGGCCGACATCATGGACACCGAGACCCCGGCCATTCATGTCGACATGCCCGACGACGAAGTCGCCCGGCTGTTTCAAGACCTCGATCTGCTCTCCGCCCCGGTGGTGGACGAGTCACGCACGCTG
>JBFIJC010000437.1:0-2114 GCA_041600915.1 Nitrogeniibacter sp. | reverse complement strand
GCTGCACACCGGCACCGGGTTTTCATGCATCAGGAAATGCGCCTGCGTGCCCGGCCAGTCGGCATCGCCAAAGTAGATTGCCGCGTCAAACTCGGTTTGTGCGAACAGGAAGGGGCGGGTACTGGTCGCCAGATTGACGCTCGCCTCGGGGTGGGCCGCCAGAAAGCCCGACAGCCGTGGCAGCAGCCAACGGGTGGCGAAGGTTGGCACCACAGCCAACTCAATGCTGCGCCCGCCGGCGTGATGGCCCATGACCGACAAGGTATCCCGCTCGACGGCATCTAGCCGGCTCGCCACCTGACGGCTGTAGCTGAGCCCGGCGTCGGTGAGTTTGACGCCACGACGGGCGCGCTTGAACAAGGCGACGCCGACAAATTCTTCAAGGCTGGCAATTTGCCGACAGATCGCACCTTGAGTGAGCGAGAGTTCTTCCGCTGCACGCGTAAAGCTTTCGTGGCGGGCGGCGGCTTCGAAGGCGACGAGCGCACCAGTGCTGGGGATTTTGCGTCTCATGATCTGCCGCCGGCTGTATCTCGGAGTGAGATTTTTGCACAAAGCGGTGCAAATTTCTCGGTTGTGCCATTGTGGTGTGGCTTCTAAGATCACAGTCAGATAGTGATGCGCTGCGGCGCCCGACAAAACAACCCTGCTGGAGGAGATGCAATGAGCGCCAACCCGAGATTCGACTGGGCCGACCCCTTGCTGCTGGATGCACAGCTGACCGAAGAAGAGCGCATGGTGCGCGATGCCGCCCGTGCTTACTGCCAGGACAAGCTGATGCCGCGCGTGCAGGACGCCTTCCGCAACGAGCGCACCGACCGCGAAATCTTCAACGAAATGGGCGCGCTCGGCCTGCTCGGCCCGACGATTCCCGAGGAATACGGTGGCGCCGGCCTCAACTATGTGGCTTACGGTCTGATCTCCCGCGAGATCGAGCGCGTCGATTCGGGCTATCGCTCGATGATGAGTGTGCAGTCCTCGCTGGTGATGGTGCCGATCAATGAATTTGGCACCGAAGCCCAGAAGAAGAAGTATCTGCCCAAGCTGGCGACCGGCGAGTGGGTGGGCTGCTTTGGCCTGACCGAGCCCAACCACGGCTCGGACCCCGGTTCGATGGCCACCCGCGCCAAGAAGGTCGATGGTGGCTACTCGCTGTCGGGCAGCAAGATGTGGATTACGAACAGCCCGATCGCCGATGTGTTCGTGGTGTGGGCCAAAGACGACGCCGGCAAGATCCGCGGCTTTGTCCTCGAGAAGGGCTGGAAAGGCCTCTCCGCCCCGGCGATTCACGGCAAGGTCGGCCTGCGCGCGTCGATCACCGGCGAGATCGTGATGGACGAAGTGTTTGTGCCCGAAGAGAACATGTTCCCCGAAGTCACCGGTCTGCGCGGCCCCTTCACCTGCCTCAACTCGGCGCGTTTCGGTATCGCCTGGGGTGCGCTCGGTGCCGCAGAGTTCTGCTACGAAACGGCTCGCCAATACACGCTGGACCGCAAGCAGTTCGGCCGCCCGCTGGCCGCCAATCAGCTGATCCAGAAAAAACTGGCCGACATGCTCACCGAGATCACGCTCGGCCTGCAGGGCTGCCTGCGTCTGGGACGCATGAAGGAAGACGGTTCGGCGGCAGTGGAAATCACCTCGATCATGAAGCGCAATTCCTGCGGCAAGTCGCTGGACATCGCCCGCATGGCGCGCGACATGCTCGGCGGCAACGGCATCTCCGATGAATTCGGCGTGATCCGTCATGTGGTCAACCTGGAAGTGGTGAACACCTACGAGGGCACCCACGATGTCCACGCGTTGATCATCGGCCGCGCCATCACCGATATTCCCGCCTTCGCGAACTGAGGCTGATCATGGCTGGCGCACTGTCACACCTTCGCGTGCTGGACTTGTCCCGCATCCTGGCGGGGCCGTGGGCCAGCCAGCTGCTGGCCGACCTGGGGGCCGAGGTCATCAAGATCGAGCGCCCCGGCGTCGGGGACGACACCCGTCACTGGGGGCCGCCCTACCTCGCGGACGCGGCCGGCGCGCCGACCAGTGAGGCCGCCTATTACCTGGGCGCCAACCGCAACAAACGCTCGGTCACCATCGACATCACCGCGCCCGAAGGG
>JBFIJC010000436.1:0-2131 GCA_041600915.1 Nitrogeniibacter sp. | reverse complement strand
CGCGCAAATCGAAAAGCAGTTCGGCAAAGGCTCGATCATGCGGATGGGTGACGGTGATGTCGCCAAGGACATCCAGACCGTATCCACCGGCTCGGTGGGCCTCGACATCGCACTGGGCCTGGGTGGCCTGCCGCGCGGCCGAGTGGTCGAGATCTACGGCCCCGAGTCGTCCGGCAAGACCACGCTGACCCTGCAAGTGATTGCCGAAATGCAGAAGCTCGGCGGCACCGCAGCCTTCATCGACGCGGAACACGCGCTCGACGTGCATTACGCCGAAAAGCTCGGCGTCAAAGTGGCCGACCTGCTGATCTCGCAGCCGGACACCGGCGAGCAGGCGCTCGAAATTACCGACATGCTGGTGCGCTCCAGCGGCGTTGACGTGGTGGTGATCGACTCGGTCGCCGCCCTCACGCCGCGGGCCGAAATCGAAGGCGAAATGGGCGATCAGCTGCCCGGCCTGCAGGCCCGCCTGATGAGCCAGGCGCTGCGCAAGCTGACCGCCAACATCAAGCGCAGCAACACGCTGGTGATCTTCATCAACCAGATCCGCATGAAGATCGGTGTGATGTTCGGCAGCCCCGAGACCACCACCGGCGGCAACGCGCTCAAGTTCTACTCGTCCGTGCGTATCGACATCCGCCGCACCGGCGCGATCAAGAAGGGCGACGAAGTCATCGGCTCCGAGACCCGCTGCAAAGTGGTCAAAAACAAGGTCGCGCCCCCGTTCAAGCAGGCCAACTTCGACATCCTCTACGGCGAAGGCATCTCCCGCGAAGGCGAGATCATCGACCTGGGTGTTGAGGCGAACATCGTCGACAAGGCCGGCGCCTGGTACTCCTACAGCGGCACCAAGATCGGTCAGGGCAAGGACAACACGCGCGAATTCCTGCGCAACAACCCGGCCATGGGTCGCGAAATCGAAAACAAGGTGCGTGCGCACTTCAATCTGCCGGCCATGCCGGAGATCGCCGCCAGCGCACCGGAACCCAGCGAAGCCTGATCTGACGCATGAGCGAGTCGCTCAAGACGCGAGCCTTGCGCCTGCTGTCTCAGCGCGAACACAGCCGCGCCGAGCTGACGCGCAAGCTGGCGTCGCACGGCACGGCCGAAGAAATTGCGGCCTTGCTCGAACGGCTCGAAGAGGTGGATTTGCAATCCGACGCGCGCTTTGCCGAAAGCTATGTGCGCAGCCGGCAGGCGCGATACGGCAGCCGACGGATCGCGCTCGATTTGAAACAGCGTGGGGTCAGCGATGAGCTGATCGCCACTGCGCTCGACAGCGGCAGCGAGGGCAGCGATCAGGCCCGGGCGCGGGACGTGTGGGAAAAAAAGTTCGGCACTGCGCCCGTTGATGCCCGCGAGTGGGCAAAACAGGCACGCTTCCTTCAGGGACGCGGCTTTGGTGCCGATGTTATTCACAGGATATTGAAAGACCGCGACGATGAGTCTGCTTAAGGTCACCGGCCTCCGGAAGAAGTACCGCGCACGCACCGTGGTGCACGACGTCTCGTTTGATGTCGGCAGCGGTGAAGTCGTCGGTTTGCTCGGCCCCAACGGCGCCGGCAAGACCACCTGTTTCTACATGATCGTCGGTCTGGTGGCGGCCGATGGCGGCGAAATCACGCTCGACGACCAGGTCCTCACCCACCTGCCCATCCACGAGCGCGCCCGGCTCGGTCTGTCCTACCTGCCGCAGGAAATGAGCGTTTTTCGCAAGCTCACCGTAGCGGAGAACATCCAGGCGGTGCTCGAGCTCCAGAACCTGCCGGCTGGCGAGGTCGCCAAACGCCTCGATGAGTTGCTCAACGAACTGGGCATCGCCCATCTGCGCGATAACACCTCGATCTCGCTCTCGGGCGGCGAACGCCGTCGCTGCGAGATCGCCCGTGCGCTGGCCACCTCGCCGCGGCTGATCCTGCTCGACGAGCCCTTTGCCGGCGTCGACCCCATTGCCGTGCTCGATATCCAGAAGATCATCCGCTATCTCAAGGAGCGCGGCATCGGGGTGCTGATCACCGATCACAACGTACGCGAGACGCTGGGCATCTGCGAACGCGCCTTCATCATCAACGCGGGCGAGGTCCTCGCCAGCGGCACGCCAACCGACATCGTGAACAACGACCAGGTGCGG
>JBFIJC010000435.1:0-2159 GCA_041600915.1 Nitrogeniibacter sp. | reverse complement strand
TCTTCGACCAGACGGCGCAGCACCACGTGGCGCGCGCCGTGCACGGTGTTGTTCAAGAGCAGGTTCTCGGCCAGACGGCGCAGGCGCACGCCCACGCTGTAGTGCCGGCCGTCACCGTCGCGCTGGATCATCCCCGCCGCGTCCAGCTGCTGGAGCATGCGGTGCAGCGTGGGCTTGGGGATGCCCGTCTCTTCGACCAGGCTTTGCAGCGAGAAGAACTGGTCCTTGGCCGCGATCACTTCGAGCAGCCCGAACAGGCGCAGCGTCGGCGTGTCGCCGTCGATACGGGGGAGTTCTGCTTGCGCGGTGAGGATCTGTGCGTTCATGTGAGACTCATCATAGTGAATTGCAGTTATCAAGACAATACGTTTCGTTTTTTTGATTTTCTGCTTGACGTCGGGTCAACTCCTGCCTACAGTTCGGACATATCTCGTTTTTCGGAACTTTCTGTACCGCTTTAACGAACAGTACCCCAAACAAAACAGGAGAGAGACAATCATGAGTGATCAGAACACCCAAGCCAACCGTTCGGTGCCCGTGGGCCCGACCAAGATGACGCCGTCCGAGGCCTTTGTGGAGACCATGGTCTCCAACGGGGTGACGGACATGTTCGGCATCATGGGTTCGGCCTTCATGGATGCGATGGATATTTTCGCACCGGCTGGCATCCGTCTGGTGCCGGTGGTGCACGAGCAAGGTGCTGCGCACATGGCCGATGGCTATGCGCGGGTGTCGGGTCGTCATGGTGTGGTGATCGGCCAGAACGGGCCGGGCATCTCGAACTGCGTGACCGCGATCGCGGCCGCTTACTGGGCGCACACGCCGGTGGTGATGATCACGCCGGAGACGGGCACGGGCACGATGGGTCTGGGCGGTTTCCAGGAGTGCAACCAGCTGCCGATGTTCCAGGAGTTCACCAAGTACCAGGGTCACGTGACGCACCCGGCCCGTATGGCCGAGTACACGGGTCGCTGTTTTGATCGCGCCATGAGCGAGATGGGCCCGACGCAGCTGAACATTCCGCGTGACTATTTCTACGGCGAGATCACCTGCGAGATTCCGAAGCCTTCGCGTCTGGATCGCGGCCCCGGCGGCGAGCAGTCGCTGAACGACGCGGCTGCACTGCTGGCCACGGCCAAGTTCCCGGTGATCATCTCGGGCGGTGGCGTGGTGATGTCGGGTGCGGTCGAGGAGTGCAAGGCGCTGGCCGAGCGTCTGGGCGCACCGGTGGTGAACAGCTATCTGCACAACGACTCTTTCCCCGCCAGCCACCCGCTGTGGTGCGGCCCGCTGGGCTACCAGGGCTCCAAGGCGGCGATGAAGCTGATGGCGCAGGCCGATGTGGTGATCGCGCTCGGTTCGCGTCTGGGCCCCTTCGGTACGCTGCCCCAGCACGGCATGGATTACTGGCCCAAGCAGGCAAAGATCATTCAGATCGACGCGGACAACAAGATGCTGGGTCTGGTGAAGAAGATCTCGGTGGGTATCTGCGGCGACGCCAAGGCGGCTGCCATTGCACTGACCACCCGTCTGGCGGGCAAGGATCTGGTGTGTGACGCCAACCGTGCCGAGCGCGCAGCGATCATCGCCAACGAGAAGGCGGCGTGGGAGAAGGAGCTCGACGAGTGGACCCACGAGAAGGATGCGTTCAGCCTGGACATGATCGAGGAGAACGCCAAAGAGAAGACTTTCCAGGGCGGCGACTATCTGCACCCGCGTCAGGTGCTGCGCGAGCTGGAGAAGGCGATGCCGCCGCGTGCGATGGTCTCGACCGACATTGGCAACATCAACTCGGTGGCCAACAGCTATCTGCGCTTCGAGGAGCCGCGCTCCTTCTTCGCCGCGATGAGCTTCGGTAACTGCGGCTACGCCTTCCCGACCATCATCGGTGCCAAGGCAGCGGCCCCGGATCGTCCGGCCATCTCCTACGCCGGTGACGGCGCCTGGGGCATGAGCCTGATGGAGACCATGACCTGCGTGCGTCACAACATTCCGGTCACGGCGGTGGTCTTCCACAACCGTCAGTGGGGTGCTGAGAAGAAGAACCAGGTGGACTTCTACAACCGTCGCTTCGTCGCCGGTGAGCTGGACAACACCTCCTTTGCCGAGATCGCGCGCGCCATGGGCGCCGAGGGCGTCACGGTCGACAAGATCGAGGA
>JBFIJC010000434.1:0-2160 GCA_041600915.1 Nitrogeniibacter sp. | reverse complement strand
GGCAGTCGGTCCACTCGTTGTCGCCCGGGGTGTAGACCAGAGGTGCGGCGACGGCATCAAATAGCGCGCGCCGATCGTGGTACATGGCGTCGTCGCAGCGCTGACTGCCACTCTTGATGTCGCCGGCGTGGACAATGAACGCGGGCTTGCGATCGGCGATCTGCTGCAGCATGCGGGGTAGCAACTGGCGTTCAGCGTCGGTGTAGGGCGTGTCACCAATGATGGTGAAATGCCAGTCCGCTGCGGTGGCGACCGATGCGCTGGCGGCGAGCAGCAGGGCAACAATGCCGTGGCGCATGCTTAGCTGACCAGGCGCTTGAGCGCGTAGAGTTGCTCGAGCGCCTCGCGCGGGCTGAGTGCGTCCGGGTCCATGCCGGCCAGCGCGCCGATGACCGGATGTGACGGCATTTCGGCTTCTTCTGCCGGCAAGGCGGCGAACAGGTCGGGCTGCGTGCTGCTGCCGACGGACTGGTTTTCAAGCAGCCGCAAACGGCGTCGGGCATCGCGCACCACCGCTGGCGGAATGCCCGCCAGCGCGGCCACTTCGATCCCGTAACTCTGGCTGGCCGGGCCGTCTTCGACGGCGTGCATGAAGACGATGCGATGGCCGTGTTCGATCGCATCCAGGTGCACATTGGCGCACTCCGGATAATCGACATTCACGCGGGTCAGTTCAAAGTAATGCGTGGCAAACAGCGTGAGGCTACGGTTTTTTTCGAGCAACTGGCGCGCAATGGCAAAGGCCAGCGCGAGGCCATCGAAGGTCGAGGTGCCGCGGCCGATCTCGTCCATCAAGACCAGACTGTGCTCGGTCGCGCCATGCAAAATGGCGGCGGCCTCGGTCATCTCGACCATGAAGGTCGAGCGGCCGGAGGCGAGGTCGTCGGAGGCCCCAATGCGGGTGAAGATGGCGTCGATCGGACCGATGCGCGCGTGCTGGGCCGGCACAAAGCTGCCGATGTGCGCCATCAGCGTGATCAGCGCGACCTGCCGCATGAAGGTCGATTTACCGCCCATGTTGGGGCCAGTAATCATCAGCATGCGGCGCGTCGGCGACAGTGAGCAGCGGTTGGCGATGAAGGCTTCGACCTGACGCTCGACGACCGGGTGGCGGCTGTCAGTCAGCTCCAGGCCCGGCTGGTCGGAGAGCACCGGGCAGCAGTAATCGTAACGACGCGCCGACTCGGCCAGCGCGGCCAGCGCGTCGAGCGTGGCGATGGCGCGGGCGACCCGCTGGAGCTCGGGGATATCGCCGGCCAGGCTGTCGAGAATCGTCTCGTAAAGTGCTTTTTCGCGCGCCTGGGCGCGGTCCTGCGCCGACAAGGCCTTGTCTTCGAAGGCCTTGAGTTCGGGCGTGATGTAGCGCTCGGCGTTTTTCAGCGTCTGGCGGCGGCGATAGTCGTCCGGCACCTTGTCGCCATGCACGCGACCGATTTCGATGTAGAAGCCATGCACCCGGTTGTACTCGACCTTAAGCGTCGAGATGCCGGTGCGTTCGCGTTCGCGCACTTCCATGGCGATCAGGAACTGGCCGCAGTTATTCTGGATGCCGCGCAATTCATCGAGATCGGCATCGTAGCCGTCGGCGATGACCCCGCCGTCGCGCAGGGCGGTCGAGGGTTCGGCGGTGATCGCGCGGCTCAGCAGCTCGGCCGCTGCGGCTGGCGGCGCGAGTTGTTCGGCCAGCGCGGCCAGCACCGGGGCTTCGATCTCGGTGAGTGCGGCGCACAGCGTCGGCAGCCGTGCGAGCGTGTCGCGCAGGGCAGACAAGTCGCGCGGTCGGGCCGAGCGCAGGGCGATGCGGGCGGTGATGCGCTCCACATCGGCCACGCCCTTGAGCGCGCTGCGTACATTGGCGCCGGGGCCGCTGCCGGCGTCGCCGAGCAGTTCGGCCACGGCAGCATGGCGAGCGGTGACGGCGGCACGATCGCGCAGCGGGTGATGAATCGCGTGGCGCAACCAGCGCGAGCCCATGCTGGTGACACAGGTGTCGAGGCAGGACAGCAGCGTGGGGGACGCTTCGCCACGCAGGGTTTCGGTCAGCTCGAGATTGCGCCGGGTGGCGGCGTCGAGCCGGATGTATTCGGATTCGTGCTCGACGCGGATGCCGGTGACGTGCCGCAGGCTCTGCTGCTGGGTGCCGCTGGCGTATTCGTAGAG
>JBFIJC010000433.1:0-2202 GCA_041600915.1 Nitrogeniibacter sp. | reverse complement strand
CTGCTGGCGGATCACCATGTCGCGCAAGCGTTCCTGGAACACCCGGATCTCGGCCGTGCTGCGTGCCCAGCGCAGCTGCCGGATATAGCCGAGCTCCATGGTATCTGCACGTGTCTGGCGCAGGTCCGGATTGGGGATGAATGGGCGCGCCAACAGCAAGGCTGGATTGGTCGGGTGATAGACGCGGGTGTCGCTGTAGCGCTCGAACGGACTGGTGGCGCGCCAGGCGCGGCCGGCGCCGAGGCGCAGCGTGTCGGCGGGGGTCAGCCGGTGATTGGCATACAGGCGCGGGCTGAACCGCCAGCCTTCATCGTTGCTGCGCTCAAGCGCCAGCCCCAGGTTGAGCCGGGTGGGCTCGCTGGCTTGCCATTCGATATTGCTGAACAGCCGGTAGATTGGGGCCCTGAGGGAATCGGAACTCGAAAAACTGAAAGGCGAGCGGGTCTGCGTCAGGGTGGCTTCGGCACCCCAGACGCCGCGGACGGTCTCCGACCAGCGATCACGCTGCTGGAACTCGATGCTGCTGCGCAAGTCCCGCCGGTCACGCGACAAGGGGACATCGGGAATGCCGGGGGCGCCGCCGACCCATGCGTCGCGGTAGTCAAGCTGGTGATGGTAAGCGCTGATCGACCACTCCCGGTCTATGTCCTCGACATGTTGCCAGCGCAGGTGGATCAGATGTGAGGTGTCCTCGCCGTCGCGCAGCGCGTTGTTACCGAATGGCGAATCGGGGTAGCCGCGGCCGGTGGTTTCGTGGGTGCTGCCGACGCGGAAGCTGAAGCTGTTTTCGGGGTCGATCTGTGCATCACCGCGCAGGCTGACGCGCTGGGTGCGCCGATGATCATGCAGGCCGGCAAAGCCGTCGTCCGCCTGTTCACCGGCCGAGATGCGCAAGGCCAGCGGCGCGGTGCCGCCGGCCCAGCCGACTTCGATGTCGCGTATCGAGGGGTTGCCCAGCGCGAGATAGGCATGGCTGCCTGGGTCTTCAGCCGCGGGGCGGGTAATCAGGTTGACCGCGCCCTGCAGCGCGCTGGCGCCATAGCTGTTGCCGCTGGCGCCGCGCACCACCTCGATGCGCTCGATTTCACTGAGAAAGACTGGCAGACCACTCCATGCGGTCGTGCCAAAACTCACCGGCACGTAGGTGGGCGCGCCGTCGATCAATACCTGGAGCTCGCCGGGAATGGACTGTCCGAGGCCGTGATAGCTGACCCAGCTGGCGTTCCCCCGCTCTTGGCCCACCAGCATGCCGGGTACCAGGCGAAGCAGGCGCGCCAGATCGCGGTAGCCGCTGCGCTCGATGATCGTGCGGTCGATGACGGTCATGGCGCCAGGGGCGTCTTGCAGCGATTGGGGGAGTCGGGATGCCGTCAGTACGACAGGCATGTGCTCGAAGTAGGCATTTTCGCGCTCGTAGAGGACGGGCGATGCCGATGCGAGCGCTGGCAGGCTCAGTAACAGGGAGACCGCCAACCAGTGTCGGGAGCGCTCTCCGACAGCAGCAGTCATCGCATCAGTCATCATCTGCGCAGCGATCGGACAAAACTCGCAGACTATACCGTAAGGGCGGACAAAGTATGTGCGAAATGACCGCAGTGCATCGCTTCAAGATGATGTCATGGCCGGACGGCAGCGCCCGCAGGCGGTATGCCGTCCGGCCGCGGTGCTTACTTCAAGCGAACCCCGAGGTAGAGCCGGCCATCACCGCGCTGCACCAGCAGGGCGAAGCGATCTCCGGCCTGCTCGAGCAGCTTGCGGAAACCGGCCACGTCCTTGACCGGCGTATTGTTGAGCGCCAGGACGACGTCGCCCTTCTGGATGCCGGCGCGGGCGGCCGGGCCTTCGACGCCTTCGACCACCAGACCGCCGGGCACCTTGAGCTGATCGGCTTCAGCCGCGCTCAGGGGGCGTGCCGACAGGCCCAGTTTGCCACCGGCGTTTTGCTCGCCACCGCCGCGCGCGTTCAGGCGATCATTGTCTTGGCCGCCCAGCGTCGCTTCGATGATGCGCGATTTGCGGTCACGCCAGATGTCGAGCTTGATTTCCGTCCCCGGTGGCATCTCGCCGATGATGCGCGGCAGGTCGGCCGAGTCGGCAACGCGGTTGCCATTCACGCCGAGGATGACATCTCCTGGCTGAAGCTTGGCCTTGGCGGCTGCCGAGCCGGGTTCGACGCTGGAGACCAGCGCGCCCTTGGCGTCG
>JBFIJC010000432.1:0-2222 GCA_041600915.1 Nitrogeniibacter sp. | reverse complement strand
GTCACCGGCATCAGCAAGTCGCCTTTGCGCACGACCGGGCGGGTGTGGGCAAAGTAGATTGACGGCAGTTCGAGCTGCTCGCGCTGGATGTATTGCCACACGTCGAGCTCGGTCCAGTTGCTGATCGGGAAGGCGCGGATGTTCTCGCCCTTGTGACTGCGGGCGTTGTAGAGGTTCCACAGTTCGGGACGCTGGTTCTTCGGGTCCCACTGGCCGAACTCGTCGCGGAAACTCATGATCCGTTCTTTGGCGCGGGCCTTTTCTTCATCGCGGCGGGCGCCGCCAATGCAGGCGTTAAAGCCGAACTCTTCGATGGCTTCGAGCAGCGTGACCGACTGGTGTTTGTTGCGCGATTCATGCTCATGCTTGAGCACGATGCTGCCGCGGGCCATGGAGTCTTCGAGCGAACGCACGATCAGGCGCTCGCCCAGTTCGGCGGCGCGCTTGTCGCGGAAGGCGATGACTTCCGGGTAGTTGTGGCCGGTGTCGATGTGCATCAGCGGGAAGGGGAAGCGCCCCGGGCGGAAGGCCTTTTCGGCGATGCGCAGCATGCACACCGAGTCCTTGCCGCCGGAGAACAGCAGCACCGGGCTGCTGCACTGGCCGGCCACCTCACGCATGATGTGGATGGCTTCGGCTTCGAGCCAGTCGAGATGGGAGAGTGTTTGCTTGGTCAGCGTTGTCATGAAAAAGTCTCAGTGATGCGTGTTTCGGGCAATCAGGGCGCGGAGGGCGGCGCGCAGGCCGGCGCGCAGCGCAGCGAGGCGCAGCATGAGGGTCTGGCTCAGCGAGGGGTGCAGATGATGTGCCTTGGGCATGGGGTCATCCTCCGGTGAGTGGGTTCAGGACTTCTTGACGTGCAGGCCGCATTCCTTGGCGGTGGGGTCTTCCCACCACCAGCGGCCGGCGCGGACGTCTTCGCCAATGGCGACGGCGCGGGTACAGGGCGCGCAGCCGATGCTCGGGTAGAACTGATCGTGCAGCGCGTTGTAGGGCACGTTCTCGATGCGGATGTAGGCCCACACGTCGCTTTCCGACCAGGCGGCCAGCGGGTTGAGCTTTTCCAGACCATTGCCGGCGTCAAACTCGCGCGTCGGCAGATGGGTGCGCGTGGCGGCCTGCGCGGCACGCAGGCCGGTGATCCAGGCCTTTTTGCCGGCCAGCGCGCGGCCGAGCGGCTCGACCTTGCGGATGTGGCAGCAACGCTTGCGCAGGTCCATCGAGCCGTAAAACGCGTTGATGCCTTCGCCGCGCACATAGGCTTCGACCGCCGCGGTGTCGGGGAAGAAGACCTTGAGCTTGGTGTCGTAGCGCGACTCCACCTCGCCCATCAGGTTGTAGGTCTCGGCCGGCAGGCGGCCGGTGTCGAGTGAGAAGATCTCGATCGGCAGCTTGTGGCGCAGGATCAGGTCGGTCAGCACCATGTCTTCGGCGCCAAAGCTGTTGGCGAAGGTGAGCTGGCCGTCGGCGCCGAATTCGGCGACCGCAGCCTCAAGCAGCGCCAGCGCTTCGTCAGACTTGGTCGCCACGGCGGTGCGCTGCGCGTCGGTCAGCGCCGGGCGGGTTGCCGGGTTGCCGGCAGCGGGGCGAAGTGGCGATACGGTGCTCATGCGGCGGCTCGCGTGTGGCGACGGAAGAGGGGGGCGCGATGGGCGATCGAGGCCTGGTAGGGCTCGCTGAAGTCGGCCAGGCTGCTTAGTGCGGCCGTCAGTTGCGCGTCGGTGTACTTGCCGGCGGCCGGCGCCAGGGCGTCGAAGCCGCAGCGGAAGTAGGCATTGAACTGGTCGCGCAGCACGTCGCCCACGGCGCGCAGCTCGCCGGTGTAGCCGTAGCGGCTGCGCAGCAAGGCGGCGATCGAGTAACCACGGCCATCAACAAACTTCGGGAAGCTCACCGCCACCAGCGGCAAGGTGCCGAGTTGGTCAGCAAGCGCGGCCGGGTCGTCGGCGCCTTCGAGCAGGGGGGCGACGTCGCCACGTGCGGCCAGCGCGGGCTGCGCCTGCCATATGGCGAGGGGCACGATCCACTGGCCGGCGGGCACGGTCACGGCGGCTGCGTCGGCATCGGCGTCGAGCGCCAGCACCTGCCAGGTGTCGTCGATGATCTGTTGATTCTTGATGAGCTTAGCCATTGGCCACCTTCCTTTGCGCGGGCGTCTTGTCGCCATACACAGCTTGCTTGAACGGTTCGACACCAATGCGATGCACCGTGTCGACGAAGAG
>JBFIJC010000431.1:0-2234 GCA_041600915.1 Nitrogeniibacter sp. | reverse complement strand
TCAAGCGCTGCCACAAGGCCGAGTCGGGCAAATACGTGCTCGGCGCGCAGATCGTTCAGGTGCTCAAGTAGGGCCCTAGCGACACACCAGATTGGGTGCCGCGCTGTCCTTGGCGTTGTTGGCCGCCACGGCGGTCACGACGCACTTCATGGCGCCGCATTCGCAGTTGAACACCACCGCTTGCGTGGGCGCCAGGCTCTGGCCGGCCGAGCATGCGCAGGGCTCGACATACTTGCCGCTTTGCGCGGGTGGGTCGGCGGGGGCCGTGCTGGCGCTTGGTGGTTTGGGCGAGGCGGCGAGGGCGGCCTGGCAAAGCAGGCCCAGTGCGAGTGCGCTGAACACGCGGGAAATTCGCGACATGGTGACTCTCCTGACTGCGCCAGCCAAAGGGCTGGAAACTGTTGTCAGTATGGCCAATGGATGCGCGCACCGAAAGTCTTGATCAACGCGCCAATTGCCACAAGTTGAGCAAGAACAGGATCACGCACAGCACCTGCCACACGGCGACCGGGTTTTTCTGGATCAGCGGCTGACGGCGAATGTTCTCGATCAGCGCGGGGTTGGGCACGGTGAAGTCCTGCAAGAATTCCGAGAAGGCTTGGTAGCGCTCAGCCGGGTTGGGCCGAAGTGCTTTCTTCAAACAACCCTCTATCCACAGCGGCAGGTCGTGGCGGCGGTAGCGTGCCGGGATGTAGTCGAGTTCGGTGTAGGACTTGAGGCTCACCCGTTTGACGGCGGGCTCGTCGAAGGGCAGTTTGCCGGTCACCATTTCGTAGGCGATCACGGCCAGCGAGAACAGGTCGGAGCGGAAGCTGCCGCGCTCACCCATCAGGTATTCGGGCGCGACGTAATTGACGCTGCCCTGTGGCACGGACTTGTCGAGCGGCGAGGCGATCTCGTCGGTGCCGGCGATCATCACCGTGCCGAAGTCGAGAATCTTCACCCGGCCATCGCGGTTGATCATGATGTTTTCGGGCTTCAGGTCCTGATGCACCATGTCGGCGCGCTGAAAGGCGCGCAGGCCGGCAATGGTTTGGCGAATGATGTCGCGCACCGCGTCCAGCGGGGGTTCGGGGTTATCCTGCATCCACTCGCGCAGGTTCCGGCCTTCGATGTGTTCGCCCAGGTAGGTCATGAACTGCTTGTCCGGCCGCCCCGGGAAGGTCTTCATCACATTGGGGTGGTCGATGCGCTGGCCGACCCACTCTTCGCGGATGAAGCCATCCAGATACAAGGCGTCTTCGGCAAAGTTCTCTGACGGCGCCTTGAGCACATAGCGCTGGCCGGTTTCGAGATCTTTCACCAGGTACATATGGCTGCGTGTGCCGGAGAAGATCACGTCCAGCACTTCATAGCCGTCTATCTTGTTGCCGGCGGCGAGCACCGGCGGAATCGGTCGCTGGGTGAGGCGGCGGTGTGTTTCGTCCAGGGTTTCGAGCGGCAGGCTGTCGACCGTTACCAGCAGGGCCGAGAGGTTGTCGTCCGAGCCGGCGGTGAGCGCTTCGTCGACCAGGCGTCGGGCGAGGGATTCGAGGTCGGTGTCGGCGGCGGAGACGATCTCCCGGATGCGCGCGGTGGGCAGGACACCGTGCACGCCGTCGGTAGTGAGCAGCACCCGGTCGCCTTCGAGCAGCTCGCGGGTCAGGTAGTCGACCTCCAACCGGGTGTCGGCACCGAGCGCGCGGGCGAGGAATTCGCGCCCGCCTTCGGTCATCACATGGTCGCGGGTGAGTTGCTCCAGCGAGTTGCCGCGCACATGCCACACGCGGCTGTCGCCGGCGTGGAATACATGCAGGGTGTTGGACTTGATGACCGCCGCCGAGAAGGTGGTGAGCAGGCTGTCACGCGTGCCGTGGCGCGCGGCATTCTGGCGATACACCCATTGGTTGAGCCCGTTGAGGACCTGGCTGGCGGCCTTGCGTACACTCCAGGTCGGCGGAGTCGAAAAGTAATCGTTGATGAAGCCGGTGACGGCCATCTGGCTGGCGATCTCTGAGTCCGCCGCGCTGCTTACGCCGTCGCACATGACCGCCGCCGCGCCTTTCAGGTCGCGCTCCGAGCCGTCCGGCAGGTGCGCCGCGAAGGCGTCCTGATTGACCGGCTTGATGCCTTCGATCGAGTGACCGCCGAAGCGGACTTCAAGGCGCGTGCTCATGGCCTGTCAGCTCCTGTGGGAAAGGCCGGCGGGTGCCGGCCTTTCGTACGATGTGGTTCGGGCGTAGCTTGGGTTGAGC
>JBFIJC010000430.1:0-2243 GCA_041600915.1 Nitrogeniibacter sp. | reverse complement strand
TCGGGCTCGCACCAGGACGCCATCAAGAAAGGCCTGGCCGTGCAGCAGCCCGATGCGCCTTGGGCCGTGCCCTATTTGCCGGTCGATCCGGCCGATCTGGGGCGCAGCTACGAGTCGGTTATCCGGGTGAATAGTCAGTCAGGCAAGGGCGGTATCGCCTATTTGCTTGAGGCCGAATACGGTCTGGTGATGCCGCGGCGTCTCCAGGTCGCGTTCTCCAACGCCGTGCAGACCGTCACCGATGACACCGGATGCGAGATGCGCGCCGAGGATTTGTGGGCGATCTTCACCGAAACCTATCTCGAAAACGGCGACCGGGTGGCCTATGCTGAACATCATCTGTTTGAACATGGCGATCAGCAGGGCATCCAGCTGGGTGTGACCCGCGGCGGTCAGCACGACACCTTGCGTGGCATTGGCAATGGCCCGATCGACGCGGCCTTGCATGCGCTTGCACCCGATGCGCGCCTGCTCGGCTATGAGGAGCGGGCCATCGGGCAGGGTTCCGATGCGCGCGCGGTGGCTTTCATCGAGTTGCAGGGTGAGGGCGCGGCCGGCGCGGTGTTCGGGGTCGGCATTGACGGCAGCATTGTCACAGCCTCGGTCAAGGCGATCGTCTCCGCGGTGAATCAGCTTGAGCAGCGGGCCGGGCAGGAAGAAGACTTGAAGAAGCGCGCCTGAGGCGAGCGAGAGGGAGGGGCGGGCGGCCAGCAGGCCGCCCGTTTCTTTTGATGGGGGGTGCGAAAACTTGCAAACAGATGTCAAAATTATGCCATTTGCAGGAATGCCCTAATGGCGGGGGATACGAGCCGACGTTTAATGTGATGACATATGCTGTTCGGTCGACGCGTGGCGGGTATGTCTAAAGTTGTATTTTTATTGTCTTTTCAATCGATTACATTAGATCCTCCCCGGATTCGCAGGCTGGCATGACACGCATTCGTCCTCGCTCCTCCGCCACGGTTCGCCGCCTGGCTCGCCGCCTCTCCTGGCGTGCGACCGGGGCTTTGGCCGTGCTGGCGCTGGTGGCGGCCGGGTGCTTGGGCCTTTCGCTGGTATTGATGATTGGCGCGTTGCCAGCCCTGGCTGCGAGCCCAATGCTGCAGGTCGGCGTGGCCGTCTTGGCCGGTGCGCTGGTGTGGGCAGCTGTGCGCGTGGTTCGCTGGCTGCTGGTGCCGGCACCGCAGGCCGAAGGCGTGAGGGTTGATCGGCACGCTGCGCCCGCGCTATACCGCATGCTCGACAATCTCGCCGAGCGCATGGGCACCGAAACCATCCAGACCATCCGTATCTCGGCCGAAATGAACGCGGCCGTTTTCCAGCGCCCTCGCTGGGGTTTCTGCGGCGCGATGGATACCACGCTGATCATCGGACTGCCCTTGGTGCACAGCGTCTCACCGCGCCAGCTCGCCGCCATCCTGGCGCATGAACTCGCTCACCTCAACCGCCAGCGCGGCGGCTGGCCTGCCTGGGGCGCACATGCGCGTGCGTGGTGGCATCGGGTGTGCGAGCGGATCGCCGCCGAAGACAGCTGGCTGGCGCAGTGGATGGATCGCGTCTTTTCGTCCTGGGCCGAAGCCGATCTGATGGCGGCGGTTCGTCTCAATCATCTCGAAGAATACGAAGCCGATCGCCTCGCCGCCCGCGTCGTTGGCAGCAAGTTGCTGGGTGACACCCTGGTTGAAGTGGCCATGAAGGCCAACTTCATTGAAACCGACTACTGGGATGCGGTGATGTCGCAGGCCTCGGAAATGCGGCGTCCCAGCCTGCGCCCCTTCCGCGACATGGGCATGGGTGTGGCGGCGGGCTTTCACGCCGCGCCGCAGCACCGTGCGCTGCGCTCGCTGGTGTGCGAGGACCGTGGTTTGTGCTTTCACCCCACGCTCACCGACCGCCTGGTGGCGCTGGGCGTGGCCCCGCGCATGCCGCAGCCGGACGCCTGCACCGCGGCCAGCCACTACCTGCAAGGCGCGCTGCCGCGTTTGTCGCGCGTGTTTGATAGCCGTTGGTGGCGGTCTGCCCGGCAGGACTGGCGTCGCTACTACGCGAGCGCCATGCCCGGCGCGCGGGAGCCGGACTAGGTGTGTAAACCCACCAGGTTGTTCGCATTCGGTAGCCGGCTGATCGGCGGTAGATATTTCAAGCTGGCGTGTGGTCGGTGCCAGTTGTACTGATGCAACCAGATTGGCAAGTGGGCGGCACGCTGATCCGAGGATTCGTAGGATCGGGCGTAGGCCCACTCG
>JBFIJC010000429.1:0-2266 GCA_041600915.1 Nitrogeniibacter sp. | reverse complement strand
GAAGTGTCCGATGCGCTGGAAGCCGAGTGGGGCCGCTACCGCGCGAATCCGCAGGTTGTTTCGGGAGTGTATGGCGCCGTGGTTGAAGAGCAGGATGACTGGAAAGCCTTGAAGGCCGACATCGAAGCCTTTGTGGCCGAAGAGGGCCGCCGCCCGCGCATCATGATCGCCAAGCTCGGTCAGGACGGCCACGACCGTGGCGCCAAAGTGGTGGCCTCGGCCTTTGCTGACCTCGGCTTTGACATCGATATCGGGCCGCTTTTCCAGACGCCGGAAGAGGCCGCACGCCATGCCGTCGAAAACGATGTGCACGCGGTGGGTTGTTCCAGTCTGGCGGCGGGTCACAAGACGCTGGTGCCCGAAATCATCAAGCACCTCAAGGCGCAGGGCGCTGACGACATCATTGTGTTTGTCGGCGGCGTGATCCCCGCGCAGGACTACGACACCTTGCGCAGCGCGGGTGCGAAAGGCATTTTCGGACCGGGTACGCCCATCCAGACGGCAGCGCGCGAAGTGCTGGCCCAGGTCCGCAAGGCCCGCAAGGCGTGATTGGCTGGCGCATCAGGGGCGGACGAATGCCGGCCCCTGACGCGCTGACCGCTAAGCTATGAACATGCCCCAGATGCCTGCCGATCTCGACATCTCTGACCAGCACCTGGTCGATGGTGTGGTCGGGCGACAACTGCGCCCACTGGCCAAGACCATCACACTGATCGAGTCCCAGCGACCCGATCACCGCGCCCGTGCGCGTCGCGTGCTGGAGGCCTTGCTGCCCCACACCGGTGGCGCCATGCGGGTGGGTATTTCCGGCGTGCCGGGGGTGGGCAAGTCCACCTTCATCGAAGCGCTTGGCTTGTTGCTGATCGAAAAGGGTTTGCGGGTTGCCGTGCTGGCGGTGGACCCGTCCTCGTCGGTGACCGGGGGCAGCATTCTCGGCGACAAGACGCGCATGGAGTTGCTGTCGCAGCGTACCGAGGCCTTCATCCGGCCCAGCCCCTCGGCAGGCAGCCTGGGCGGCGTGGCCGGCAAGACGCGCGAGACGCTGCTGGTGTGCGAGGCCGCCGGTTTTGATGTGGTGATTGTCGAGACCGTCGGTGTCGGCCAGAGCGAAACCGCCGTGGCTGGCATGACCGATATTTTCTGCCTGCTGCAGCTGCCCAACGCGGGCGACGATCTGCAGGCGATCAAGAAAGGGATCATGGAGCTGGCCGACCTGATCGTCATCAATAAGGCCGATATCGACCCGCGTCAGGCGGCGGTAGCGAAGAGCCAGATCAAGACGGCGCTGGGCATGCTGCGTCACAGCTCGCCTAACTGGGTGCCGCCGGTGCTCACGCTGTCGGCTTTGAAGAAGGACGGCGTCGCGCAGTTCTGGGATGAAATCCAGCGCTATCGCGATGTCATGCGCGGCAGTGGCGAGTTTGATGAAAAGCGCCGCTCGCAGGCGCAGGCCTGGATGTGGGAGTTGATCGACAGCGGCTTGCGCCAGCGCTTTCGCGAGCACCCGCAAGTGAGGGCCGAGCTGGCCGCTTTGCAGGCAGCGGTTGCGCGGGGCGAAACCACCCCGGCCGCCGCGGCGCACAGCTTGCTGAACCATTTGAGTGAACACTAGGTGGCGACACTGGCAACACCCAGTACGCCGCATGTAAAGAAGTGCCTTTCCGGAGACCTGAGTTATGCATGAAATCATCCGTCAGTTGGAGGAGAAGCGCGAGAAGGCCCGCCTGGGAGGCGGCCAGAAGCGCATCGACTCGCAGCACACCAAGGGCAAGCTGACCGCGCGCGAGCGCATCGAGCTGCTGCTCGACGATGGCAGCTTCGAAGAGTGGGACATGTTCAAGGAGCACCGCTGCACCGACTTCGGCATGGCGTCCGAAAAAGTGCCGGGCGATGGCGTCGTGATCGGTTACGGCACCATCAACGGCCGTCTGGTGTTCGTGTTCTCGCAAGACTTCACCGTGCTGGGCGGCTCGCTGTCCGAGACGCACGCCGAGAAGATTTGCAAGGTCATGGACCAGGCCATGAAAGTCGGCGCGCCGGTGATCGGCCTGAACGACTCGGGTGGCGCGCGTATTCAGGAAGGCGTCGCTTCGCTCGGTGGTTACGCCGACGTGTTCCAGCGCAACGTGATGGCCTCCGGCGTGGTGCCGCAGATCTCGCTGATCATGGGCCCCTGCGCAGGTGGCGCGGTGTATAGCCCGGCCATGACCGACTTCATCTTCATGGTCAAGGATTCGTCCTACATGTTCGTGACCGGTCCGGAAGT
>JBFIJC010000428.1:0-2274 GCA_041600915.1 Nitrogeniibacter sp. | reverse complement strand
CGCCACGATCATGGCGGGCCTGGTGTTTTCGGTGCTGAGCACCTTGGTGCGGGGCGGCTTCGCGTATATCGACGAACGTGATGAGATTCTGGCCGAGCTCGCCGAGATTCAGGCCATTGTTCAGCCGGCATTGACGAAGGCAGTCTGGGAGATGGATCGCGGCAGCGTCGCCGTCCATCTCGATAGCGCGGTGCGGCTGCCTGCGCTGGGGCAGATTGTGGTCACGATCCGCCTGGCGGATACGGCGCCCGAAGTGCATACCCGGCAAGCGGCGGGGTGGACTCAGGACCCATCGTTTGAGGTGTTGCGTACGGCGCTGACGTATTCGCCCTATGCCGGCGAATCGGAGCGCGTCGGCGAGCTGGAAATATTTGCCGACAGCCGGGAGCTGCATGCGCGCCTGCGCCGGGAAATCGTGATCATCTTTGCGACGCAGCTTCTTCAGTCCTTGTTGCTCGCGGGCTTTGTGATGTGGATGTTCAATCGTTCGGTGACGCGCCATGTGCGCGACGCGGCATCGCACCTGGATGCGCTGTCGCCGGAGACGCTGTCGAAAAAACTCATTCTGCGGGACAAGCTGATCCAGGACGATGAGCTTGACCAGCTCGCTGGTGGCGTTAACAAACTTCAGCGTCGATTGCGCGCTCACCTTGAGCAACAAGCGCAGTACGAAGGCGAGCTATCTCGCCATCGTGACAATCTTGCCGAGCTGGTGGGCGAGCGGACGCGGGAGCTGGAGGCGGTCAATCGCAAGCTCGAGGAACTCTCGCGTAGCGACGCGCTGACCGGGTTGGCGAACCGTCGCCATTTTGACGAGTGCAAGGGCATCGAATACCGGCGTGCTCAGCGCACCGGGCAAGCGCTCTCGATGCTGATCTGCGACATCGACTATTTCAAGCGCTTCAACGACACCTATGGCCATGCGGCGGGCGATGCCTGTCTGCGCCGCGTCGCCGAGGCCATCGCCGGCTGTTTCAAGCGGGCGGGCGACGTGGTCGTCCGGGTCGGCGGCGAGGAATTCGCTGTCTTGATGCCCGGCGTGGCCGCGGCCGATGCATGCAAGTACGCCGAGCGACTTCGTGCCGAAGTGTTGGCGCTGGGCATCGTGCATGCGGCGTCGGATGTCGCCGAGTGCGTCAGCGTGAGCGTCGGCGTTGCCGGTCTGGATGTATTGAAAATGCAGGATTTTGACGCGCTTTATCACTGCGCGGACCAGGCGCTCTATCGGGCCAAGCATGCGGGGCGCAACCGGGTGAATTGCTGGTGTGGAGATCAATGATGCGAGTCTTGTGCGTGATGTTCCTGGTCTTTGCTGCGCAGTTGGCGCAGGCTCAGACCGTGCAGGCCGTAACCGAAGATACGGCGTATACCTATCTCGAGCAGGGGCGGGTGGCCGGCCCGGCGACGGCGCTGGTGCGTGCCTCCCTGGCCAAAGCAGGGTTCGCCGACGCGCGCGTCGACCTCTACCCCTGGGCACGTGCCTACGAGATGGCGCTGACCCAGCCCAATGTGTTGATCTATCTGATTGCCCGCACGCCAGAGCGCGAACAAAGCTTCAAATGGGCCGGCGAGCTGATGAAGATTGAGTACCACCTGTACAAGCTCGCCAATCGCAAGGATATTGTGGTGAGCAACCTTGATGCGGCGCGTGATCTGAGCGTCGGTGTCATGCGTCAGGACGTTCGCCAGGCCTATCTTGAAAGCAACGGCTTCAAACAACTGGTGGTGTCGACAGGCAATGAAGAGAATTTCCGGAAACTGCTCGCGGGGCGGGTCGATCTGGTTCCGCTTCCCCGGGCTGATGTCGACGTGTTGTGTGAGAAATTCGGGGTTGACCGCAGCACGGTCGAGCGCGTGCTGACGCTCGACGAGCTGACCGTCGGACTGTATATGGCGTTTAGCCGCTCGACTGACGACGAGACCGTCAAGCGGCTGCGCTCTGCCTACGAATCTTTGCGGGCGGAAGGCGGCCTGGCGCGTCTCGAATAGCGTGTTGGGCCTTGTGCTGGCCTGGCTTGGGAGGACGGCATGTTTGTGGTGGTCTATTGGTGGCGGGTCAAACCGGGCAAGGAGGCGCAGTTTCGCGACGCCTGGCGGCGGGGCACACGGCAGATCGTCGAGATCTACGGCGGACTGGGTTCGCGTCTGCACCAGGAGCGCGACGGCCGCTTCGTGGCCATGGCCGAGTGGCCCGATGAGGCGACCTGGCAGCGTGCCTTCGATGCACGCATGGTCTATCCTGACAAGGCCGCCCGCGCGCTGTTCGTCGATGCG
>JBFIJC010000427.1:0-2283 GCA_041600915.1 Nitrogeniibacter sp. | reverse complement strand
CGATCGAATCCGATCGTCGGCATGACTTCTGTCGTAATGGTGAGCGGGTTGGATAACATCGGCCGCCACGTTAACAGCCTGCCGAACTGTTCACAAGTCCTAAAATGAAAAATGCCGCTCACCTAAGTGAACGGCATTACACCTTCGGGTGGCGTTTTCGTTTGTCGGCCGCAGTTGCCGCCTGCGCTCAGCCGGCTTCGCTGGTCTGCGCCAGCACATCCAGAAACCCGGCCAGCAGCGGGTTGATCGGCCCCTCAGCCACGGCCACCGACAGCGAAAACACCGCCGCAGGATCGCGGATCGGGACATACCGCGCGCGCGGACTGTGCACACATTCGAGTTGCGCCGGCAGCAAAGCGATGCCCAGCCCGGCCGCGGCCAACCCGATCTGAGTGGTCGCCTCCCGCGCGGTCTGAACCACGCGCGGCGCAAAGCCCGCATTGCGGCACAACTGCTGCAGCACGCCGGGCAAGCCGGTGCCGACATCGGGCGGGAAGGTAATGAAACCCTCGTCGCGCAGATCTGCCATATTCACCGCCCCACCGGCTGCAGCCGGATGACCGGCATGCATCACGAGGCGCAAGGGGTCTCGCCCGATCTCACGCAGCACCACGCCATCACTCGCCATGCTGGCCGTGTGGCGAACAAAGCCTACGTCCAGGCTGCCCTGAGCGATCGCGGCGAACTGCTCGCGAGTAAACATCTCACGCAACTGCAAATCCACCGCCGGGAAACGCGCCCGATAGCTTCGCAACACATCGCCCAACACCGCGCTATACGGCATCGACGCCGTGAACCCGACTCGCAGGCACCCCGCCTCCCCACGCGCCACACGACGCACTTCATCGACCGCGCTGTCGGCGTCGTCGAGCAGTCGCCGCGCACGCTCGAGCAGTCGCTGCCCGGCGTCGGTCAGCACTACCTTGCGTTTGCTACGACTAAACAGCGCCGTGCCGAGCGTCTCTTCCAGCGCCCGGATCTGCATCGACAGCGGTGGCTGCGCCATATGCAGGCGCGCAGCGGCACGGGTGAAGTTCAGCTCTTCGGCGACCGCCACAAAGTAGCGCAGGCGACGCAGATCCATTCATATCTCCTGAGTATCAATTGCACCGTAAATATATATTGGACTCCGTTTTTTTGCCGACTTAGCATTGCCCCCACTCTTCAGACACCGGCGACGCCGTTTCCATGCCTTCCCAAACCCACGCCGACGCGCCGTCCAATGACGGATATCTTCATGCAGGCACCCGCCCCTACCGCCTGGCGAATCTGGCCATGTTTCTGGGCGGGTTTGCGTGCTTTGCCATGCTTTACGGCACGCAGCCACTCCTGCCCCTGCTGTCAGAGGTCTTCCAGGCCTCGGCCACCGAGGTCAGCCTGTCGGTGTCGGTCAGCACCGGCGCGCTTGCCCTCGCCCTGATTCCGGCCAGCCTGCTGTCTGATCGCTTTGGCCGCGGCCCGATGATGACCGTCTCACTCATACTGGCCGCCGTGTTGTCGCTGCTATGCCCGTGGGTCAGCTCCTTCAATGAACTGCTCGTGCTGCGCGCCCTGCTCGGCATCGCATTGGCGGGCCTGCCGGCCGCCGCCATGGCCTACCTGGGCGAAGAAGTTGCGCCAAACGCGCAGGGGCGTGCGATGGGGCTCTACATTGCCGGCAATGCCTTTGGCGGCATGAGCGGCCGTTTTCTGACGGCCTGGGTCACCGACCACTTTGACTGGCAGACCGGTTTGCTGGTGCTCGGTGTCCTCGGCGCCATTGCTGCACTGGCCTTCTGGTTTGGCCTGCCGGCGTCCCGCCACTTTCAACGCCGCTCGATTTCTCCGGCCAAAGTCATGAACGACGCAAAAAACCTGATGCGGGACGCGGGTCTGCCCTGGCTTTTTCTCAGCGCTTTCCTGCTGATGGGCTGCTTTGTCGGGCTCTACAACTTCGTCACCTTCCGCCTCGTCGCGCCGCCCTTCGAACTCGGGCAGACCGCCATTGGTGGCATCTTTTTACTGTACCTGGTGGGCACCTGGGCGTCCGCCTGGGTCGGGCAGCTGGTCGACCGCATCGGCCGCCGTCAGGTCTTGTGGATGATGGCGGCGCTGATGCTGCTTGGCGTACTGATCACGCTGCCATCGCAGCTCGGTAGCGTCATTGTCGGCATCGCGATTTTTACCTTCGGGTTTTTCGGCGCGCACACCACGACCAGCGGCTGGGTCAGCCGACGCGCCGGCGCCAGCCGGGCGCTTGCCGCGGCGGTCTATCTGTCGAGCTACTATCTGGGCAGCAGCGTG
>JBFIJC010000426.1:0-2301 GCA_041600915.1 Nitrogeniibacter sp. | reverse complement strand
TTCAACCAGCGCGCAGCGGCACTGGCCGAACCCGTCATCATGACGGCGCGAAACACCTCAATCTGTCGAAGCCGCATGCCTGCCCCATGTGTTTACAACATAGCCTGCTGCCACATTAGCATGCCTCACAGGTATTGATCAGCGCAGACTTGGCCCATTCAAAGTGTGGAGCGACACATGCACATCACTGTCATCGGCGCCGGTATTGTCGGCTTGGCCACCGCCTGGTTTCTGCGCAAGGACGGGCACACCGTTACCGTCATCGACCGCCGCGACTCGGTGGGCCAGGGCACCAGCCAGGCCAATGGCGGGCAGCTGAGCTATCGCTACATCGCCCCGCTGGCTGACCCGGACGTGCTACCCAAAGTACCGGGCTGGATGCTGCAGGCCGAGTCGCCGATCCGCTTCCAGCCGCAGTTCGACGGTGCTCAATGGCGCTGGATTGCGGCCTTCATGAAAGCCTGCAACGCCAACGACAAGCAACGCACCGTGGCCGCCTTGCTGCCGCTGTCGCTGCTGAGCCAGCGCCTGGTCCACGACTGGGTCGACGCCGAAGGCATGGACTTCGACTTCCGTCGCAACGGCAAGCTGGTGGTCTATCGCGACGCGGCCGGTTTTCGCAGCGCACGCAGCCTGATTGAGTCCCGCCCCGAACTCGCCAGCCAGCAGCACGCCCTCGACCGCGCTGCCTGCCTCGCACTTGAACCGGCCATCGCCGGCATGGGCGCCGACGTGGTCGGTGGCATCCACACGCCTTCGGAAGAAGCTGGCGACTGTCTGAAGCTGTGTCAGGTACTGGCAGCGCGCATGCGTGAAGGCAAGAACCCCGTCGAATTCCTGCTCGGAAAGACCGTCGAAGCACTGGTGGTTCGCGACGGCCGCATTGCCGCCCTGCGCACACCCGAAGGCGAAATCGCGACTGAAGCCTGCGTCGTCGCGGGCGGCGTCGAGTCGGCGGCCTTGCTGCAAGCGCTGGGCATCAATGTGCCGGTCTATCCGCTCAAGGGCTACAGCATCAGCGCCCCGGTGACCGACGCCAGCAAAGTGCCCGAGATCAGCGTGACCGACTTCCAGCGCAAGATTGTCTATGCCCGCCTGGCCGGCCATCTGCGGGTCGCCGGCATGGCGGATATCGTCGGTCACGACGACAGCCTGCAGCCCGACCGGCTGGCCACCCTCACCCGCGAGACCCGCGAAAATTTCGGTGCCGGCATCTCGCTCGACAGCGTGGCGCCCTGGGCTGGCCTGCGCCCGGCCACGCCGACCGGACGCCCCATCGTCGACGCCACCGCCCTGCCCAATCTCTGGCTCAACGTAGGCCACGGCGCGCTGGGCTTTACCCTCGCCGCGGGCTGCGCACAGCTGATTGCAGACCGTATCAGCGAGCGCCAGCGGGCCATTCCGGACGAAGAATTTACGCTCGCCCGAAGCCGGCCGTCCGGCTGGCGAAAACCCGCCGGCGCCGCAGCAACTTAAGCCTGGTCGGCAGCCCTGATGCGTCGCCAAGCCGCATCAGGCAAGGCGCTTCGTGGTTTGGCTTTCTCCCGGCCATTGTGTAAAGTTGGTGTGTTCCGCAGCGCCATTTTTGCCGGCACTGCGCATCGTCGGCATCCCACCCGGATTCCGGCCTCATTCTTCGCAGTCAGAACACGACCCACAAGGAGTCCATCGATGAAGAAGCTCACCCTTATCGCCGCCGCCCTCGCACTTGGTGCGGGCTTTGGCACACCGGCTCAGGCAGAAACCAAATTTGTCACCATCGGCACTGGTGGTGTTACAGGCGTGTACTACGCCGCCGGCGGCGCCATCTGCCGCCTGATGAACAAGGACCGCGCCAAGCACGGCATCCGCTGCTCGGTCGAAAGCACCGGCGGCTCGGTGTACAACGTGAACACCATCCGCGCCGGCGAGCTCGACTTCGGCGTCGCCCAGTCCGACTGGCAGTATCACGCCGTCAAAGGCACCAGCAAATTTGCCGACGCCGGCCCCAACACCGAACTGCGCGCCGTGTTCTCGGTGCACCCCGAGCCCTTCACCGTGGTCGCGCGTGCTGACGCCAACGTCAAGCAGTTCTCGGACTTCAAGGGCAAGCGCTTCAACATCGGCAACCCCGGCTCCGGCACCCGCGCTTCGATGGAAGAGCTGCTCAAGGGCCTGGGCATGACCAAGGACGATTTCTCGCTGGCCTCGGAGCTGAAGGCTGACGAGCATGGCGCCGCGCTGTGCGACAACAAGATCGACGGCTTCTTCTACGGCGTGGGTCACCCCTCGGCCAACATTCAGGACCCGACCACCACCTGC
>JBFIJC010000425.1:0-2308 GCA_041600915.1 Nitrogeniibacter sp. | reverse complement strand
CGATCCAGCGGCGCTGACCTTCGATTTCCACCGGCTCTTCAACGCTGATGCTTTGATTCCCGGTCAGGACGGCTTTGTCATCCGCCCGATAGCGCTCAGCCAGATCCCGAGGCCAGACATCGAGATCGGTCTTGCCGACGAGCGCTTCCGGCGATGCGGCACCGCAGGCCATGGCAAAGGGCGCATTCGCAGCCAGGAAGCGGCTGTCCTTGTCTTTCAACCACACCAGGAAGGGGAAGTTGTCGAGCAAGGCGCGCTGATAGCGGTCGCGCTGCTGCAATTGCTCGGCGGCCTGCTCTTCGGTGGTCACGTCGGTGACAAAGGCCACCACATGCGCACGCCCCTCAATCTCGATGATGCCCGCCGACAAGCTGCAGCGCATGGCCTTGCCATCGCGATTGAGCATGGTGGTGCGGTAATCGACGCTGCCGCCACGGGTGACCAGTTCGTCGCGCCAGGCGAGGCGTGCGGCGGTGTTTGGCCACAGCCCGAGCTCCAGCGAGGTGCGGCCCCGCACCTCCTCAGGGCCATAGCCGAACACCTCGTGAAATTTCTCGTTTACTTCCCGGTGGCGACCGGTCTCGAGATCAGAGATGCAGATCGCCAGCGGACTGGACTGAAAGGCGATGGCAAACATCTGCCGTGCCTTGTCGAGGTGTTGGCGGGCCTCATGCTCGGCCGTGATGTCCCGCGCGACGCCGAGCACGCCAACGAGCCGACCCTGGGCGAACATCGGTGTCTTCGTCGTCTTGAGCAGCACCCGGCGCTGATCGACGGCGAAGGTGACCCATTCTTCGTTGGTGCAGGGGCGGCCGGCGTCCATGGCCGCGCGGTCTTTTGCGCGGAAGAAATTGGCCAGCTCGTGATCCACAAAATCGTAATCGGTCTTGCCGACGATGTCTGCTTCCGGCGCACCGAAGAAATCCGAGAATCCGTTGTTGCAGCTGAGGTAGACGCCCTCAGGGTCTTTCAGCCAGATCAGGTCAGGGATGGTGTCGATCAGTGCGCGCAAATGGCCGCGCTCGTTCTGGAGCGCCGTTTCCGTGTCCTGCCACTCGGTGATGTCCATCACGATACCGGTGGCCTGAAGCGCCCAGCCGTCTTCGCGTCGCTTGACCACCCGGCCGCGATACCTCACCCAGCACCAGCTGCCGTCGTGGCGTCGCACCCGGACTTTCAGCTCCATGGCGCGGTCTTGCCGCCAGGCAGCCAGCGTGGTGTTTCGCGCCGGGGCGCGGTCGTCGGGATGCAGCGTGGCGAGCCATCCCGGGCTGTCCGATGGCAAAGCCTCGGGCGGCACACCAAGCATGGTGGCGATGTAGGCGCTCCAGGTGAAACGATCCGTCAGGCAATCGTATGACCAGGTGCCGACGCCGGCTTCGTCGAGAATCGTTTGCTGGTCTTCGAGCGTCATGGGCGATACCTGTCGGGCGCCGGGAATGGCGCTACTACCAAAGCCTAACGGATGGGCCTCAGGTGATCTTTACAACAATATCGTGGAGCGTATTGGCGCAGGCGGCCATCCGATCACCCGCATTGGATAAGTGGCGATAGATTTCGCGTCGTTTGAACATGTTCAGATAGTCGTCACCGACGAACAGCACCGCCAGCGCCTTGCGGTAGAGCTTCTCGATACGGCGCTCGGCCTTTCGGCCCGCGGCGGCATCGATTTCGGCGGCGGCCGGGGCGGCGGCCAGCTTGGCGTAGCCGGTGATCAACGCCTGCGCGCCGGCATCGAGCTGAATGGCCATGTGGTGCATGAACTCGTCAGGCTCGACCTTCAGCACCGACATTTCGTTGACCGTGGTCTTGCAGTAGTTGACCACGTCGTCGAGCGTCATGATGGCGCGGTAGATGTCCTCGCGGTCGCACGGCGTCGAGAAGGCTTCGTTGAGCGTGTGCAGATTGCGGATCTTGATCGTGTCGGCGGTGTGTTCATCGCGCTTGATCTCCTTGGCCAGCGCCGCGTCGCCGCTCTTCATGAAGCGCACCAGCAGATGCGTGGTGTGTTGCACATGAATGGCTTGCTCATGCAGCAGACCGTAAAAGTCCGGCGCCTTGGGTACCATCCTGTCGATAATCCGGTGGAACAGGCGAGAGAGCGAGAAACGGCCAGGGGTGTCGGGGGTCATGGGGTTGGCCCGGAAAGAAAAGGAAGAAGCGCCAACAGTGCGAGCGCACCGGCAGCGGCCGAGGCCGGCAGGGTGAGCAGCCAGGTGTGGCCGATCTCGCGCGCCTTGCCCCAGCGCACGGCTTTGGGCCGCTCGGCCGCGCCAATGCCCATGATCGAGCTGGCCACCACATGGCT
>JBFIJC010000424.1:0-2348 GCA_041600915.1 Nitrogeniibacter sp. | reverse complement strand
GTCGAGAAACAGCACCGCCAGCGAGATGCCGGTGCGTGTTGCGTGCTCGATGGCGTGCTTGAGGCGCGCGTTGAGCAGCATGCGGTTGGGCAGGTCGGTGAGCGGGTCGTGGTGGGCGAGGTGCTCGAGTTTTTGCGCGGACTGCTTGACGCGGGTAATGTCGGAAAACACGCCGGTGTAGAACGCCGGTTTGCCGTCGTCGTCGAAGACGGTGCTGAGCGTCAGCCACTCGGGGTAAATTTCGCCATTTTTGCGGCGGTTCCACATCTCACCACGCCACTGGCCACTTTCCTGCAAGCTGTGCCAGAGTGACTGATAGAAGGTCGGCGGGTGCTGTCCCGAGCGAAGCAGACTGCTGGATTGGCCGATGACTTCGTCGCGCTCATAGCCGGTGATCTCGCTGAAGGCGCGATTGACCTCAATGATCCTGGCGGACAGATCGGTAATCATCATGCCTTCGGTGCTGCTTTCGAACACGGCCGCTGCCTGGCGCAAACGGTCGTCAGCCTGGCGTTGTTCGGTAATGTCTTCCTGAATGCCCACAAAGTGGGCTGTGTGACCGCTGGCGTCCTTGACGGGCCAGATACTCATCCGGTTCCAGAATGCGCTGCCGTTCTTGCGATAGTTGCGCACCACGGCCTGGCAGCCTTCGCCTTGGGATAGCGCCGTGTATATTTTTGCGATTTCGGGTTGCTTGCGGTCATCGCCTTGCAGCACGCGGCAATTGCGCCCGAGCATTTCGTCGGCCCGGTAGCCGGTAATCGTTTCGAAAGCGGGGTTGAGGTACACCACGGGCATGTCACCGTCGGCGCGGGTGATGATGACGCCGTTGGTGGCGGCCGACAGCGCACGGTCGCGTAGCTGAAGCTCACGCTCGGCGTGTTGCTGGGCGCGGCGGGTTGCGGCAGCGCTGACGGCGCGCCTGATGGCCGGTACGAGCCGGGTGAGATTGTCTTTACTGACGAAGTCGGCTACGCCGGCGCGCAACAGGTCGATGACCGTTTCTTCTCCGATGGTGCCCGAGATGATGATGATCGGGGTCTCGGGGTGGGCTGCCGTCAGCTGACTGACAGTCTGCCGGATGTCGATGCCGGGCAGGTTGTAGTCGCTGAGGACGATGTTCCAGCGCGCGTCAGCTTCGGCCAGCGCCCTGGCAAGCGCAGCGGGGGTGTCGACACGGGTGCATTCGCACAGGAGCTGGCTGCGCTCAAGGTGACGCACCAGAAGCCGGAAGTCTTGTTCGTCGTCCTCAACGACCAGAATCTGCAGTGCGTCTGTCATCCACGACTCGTTGGCGGCTCGTTGAGAAGCATCCAGTACAGGCCGAGCTGGGCGACAGCTTCGGTGAATTCGCCCGGATCGAGCGGTTTGCGCACATAGCTGTTGGCACCCAGGTCGTAGCTGCGGAGGATGTCTTGTTCTTCGTCGGAGGAGGTGAGCATCACGACCGGGATGCCCTTGGTGCGAGGGTCTTGCCGAAGCTGCTCAAGCACTTCAAGGCCGCTGAGTTTCGGGAGGCGGATGTCGAGTAGCACCACCGCGGGGCCGTCGGCCGGGTTTCGGCCGGCGTGCGCGTTGCGGCAGAACAGGTAGTCGAGTGCTGCCGCACCGTCGCTGACAACATCAACTTCGTTAACCACGTTGATGCGTTTGAGCGCACGCAGCGTCAGACGTAGATCCTGGGCATCGTCTTCGACCAGCAGCAGCTTGCGGTGACTCATTTCTTACTCCCTCTCTTGCGGTCCCAGGCTGAATCTAAAGCGGGCGCCTTTTCCCGGCTGCCCCTCGCCTTCAATCCAGCCGCCGTGGCGCCGTGTGATTCTGGCCACAGTGGCCAGTCCGATCCCGATGCCTGGGAATTCCTTGGGATGATGCAGGCGCTGGAAGGGCTCGAACAGCTTGTTGGCAAAGGCTGGATCGAATCCGGCGCCGTTGTCTTCGACACAATATACGCGCTGCCCATCCTGCATGCTACTGGTGAAGTGTATGACGGCATTCGTTCGGATGCCTGTGTATTTCCACGCATTTTCGATCAGATTCTGCATGACGGTGCCGATCAGGCGGCTGTCACCCAGCGCCTTGATCGGCCCTTCGCAGTGCAAGGTGACGTGGCGCTCAGGCTGGCTCTGTGCGAGCCTGGCATGGATCGACTGCGCCATCTCGGCCAAGTCGAGGTGTTGTCGTACAACGGTGGCGCGGCTGCTGCGCGACAGTTCGAGGAGCCCGTCGATGAGGTCGCCCATTCTGGCGCTGGCTTTGGCGATTTCGCCCAGAAAATCGTGCGCGCCGTCGGGTATCTGGGGCCCGAAATCTTCATCGATTGCCTGCTGAAAACCTTGGATGGCACG
>JBFIJC010000423.1:0-2374 GCA_041600915.1 Nitrogeniibacter sp. | reverse complement strand
TTCGCCACGCAGGGTTTCGGTCAGCTCGAGATTGCGCCGGGTGGCGGCGTCGAGCCGGATGTATTCGGATTCGTGCTCGACGCGGATGCCGGTGACGTGCCGCAGGCTCTGCTGCTGGGTGCCGCTGGCGTATTCGTAGAGCGCCGCGGCGGCGGCGAGTGCGACGGGCAGCGCGTCGGCGCCATAGCCGGAGAGGTCGCGGGTGCCCAGGTGTGCGGTAAGCAATCGCGCGCCGTTGGCGCCGTCAAATTGCCAATCCGGCATTTTCTGCAAGGCCGGGGCGAGCGACTCGATTAGTGGCAGGCGCAGTGCGTCGGAGATCAGTACCTCGGCCGGGCGCAGGCGCTCGAACTGGGTTTGCAGTTGTTCGGGCGCGCACTCGAGCAAGCGCAGGTCGCCATTGGCGAGATTGAGCCAGGCCAGGCCGAGCGTGCCGCGATGCACATGGGCGCACAGCAGCAGCGCGTCGCGCCGGTCGTCCATCAAGGCGGTGTCGGTGACCGTGCCGGGGGTGACGATGCGCGCCACGGCGCGCTCCATCGGTCCCTTGGTGGTGGCCGGGTCGCCCACCTGCTCGGCGATGACGACCGACTCGCCCATCTTGACCAACCGCGCCAGATACTGCTCGACCGCATGGTAGGGCACGCCCGCCATCTTGATCGGCTCGCCGCCGGACTTGCCCCGGGTGGTCAGGGTGATGTCGAGCAGGCGGGCGGCTTTCTCGGCGTCTTCAAAAAACAGCTCGTAGAAGTCGCCCATCCGGTAAAACAGCAGCAGCGCCGGGTACTGCGCTTTGAGCGCAAGGTACTGCTGCATCATCGGTGTGTGCCCCTCCGGCGAGCGGAGCGCGGTCTGGCTCATGGGCGCGGACACGCTCAGGCAGTCATGCCGACGGGGCGGTGGGCCTGAATGATGGGCAGCATCTGGACGAAGACCTTGGGGGTCGCGGCGACGACGTTGCCGGTCTTGAGGTAGTCCGATTCGCCCGACAGGTCGCTGATCAGGCCGCCGGCCTCTTGCACCAGCAGGGCGCCTGCGGCGATATCCCAGATCGACAGACCCATTTCCCAGAAGCCGTCGGCACGACCGGAGGCGACATAGGCCAGATCGAGCGACGCGGCGCCGGGGCGACGGATGCCTGCGGTTTTCTGGCACAGCTCGCGGAACATGGCGAGGTAGGCGTCGACGTTGTCGAACTCACGGAAGGGGAAGCCGGTGGTGAGCAGCGAGTCGGCCAGCTTGGTGCGGCGCGAGACGCGGATACGACGTTCGTTCAGATAGGCGCCACGGCCTTTTGAGGCGGTAAACAACTCGTTGCGCACCGGGTCATAGACCACGCCTTGCTCGACGATGCCTTCGCGCGCCAGAGCGATCGAAATCGCATACTGCGGAAAGCCGTGGATGAAGTTGGTGGTGCCGTCGAGCGGGTCGATGATCCACTGGTATTCGCTGTCCGGATTGCCGGCGGTCTGGCCGGATTCTTCTGCTAAGATCCCATGCCCCGGGTAGGCGTCGAGCAGCACTTCGATAATGGCGGCTTCCGCGGCGCGGTCGACCTCGGTGACGAAATCGTTGGCGGCTTTGGTCTCGACACGAATACGATCGATATCACTGGCGGCGCGGTTGATGGTCGTGCCCGCGCGGCGAGCGGCCTTGACGGCGATGGTGAGGGTGGGATGCATTACAGTCCGTTGAACAGGCATGTGCCCGTTCGCAAAAATTGAAAAACCACAAATTCTAGTATGAATGAAGCCAGTCTGCTTGACCGCGTGCGTATTGTACTCACGCGCACCAGCCATCCCGGCAATATCGGCGGGGCGGCGCGCGCCATGAAAACCATGGGCTTGTCACGCCTTGTGCTGGTGAGCCCGCATGTTTTTCCGAGCGAGATCGCCACCGCGCGGGCCTCGGGCGCCAATGATGTGCTCGACAATGCCCAGGTTGTCGGCACGCTTGAAGAGGCTTTGTCGGGAACGGTATTCAGTGCCGCCATGACGGCTCGACGGCGTGAGCTCTCTTTGCCCATGCAGTGGTCGCGTGAGGCGGTCAGCACGGTGACCGGATACGCGGCGCAAGGCGATGTGGCCTTGGTGTTCGGTAATGAGTCCAGCGGGATGACCAACGAGGAGCTGGCCTTGTGCCATTTGCCGGTGATGATCCCGGCCAATGCCGAGTACAGCTCCCTCAATCTGGCGGCTGCGGTGCAAATCCTGTGTTACGAGATGCGGATGGCCTGTCTGGCGCGCCCCGAGGCGCCCGCAGGCGCCGGCGTGTCGGCCGCGTTTGATGAGGTTGAGGGTTTCTACGGCCATCTGGAGCGGGCGATGATCGACAGCGGGTTTCACGATCCGGCCAATCCGCGGAAGCTGATGCC
>JBFIJC010000422.1:0-2385 GCA_041600915.1 Nitrogeniibacter sp. | reverse complement strand
TGGTGTTTTGGCGGTGTAAAGGCCGAACTGTTGGCCGAGCAACTGCCGCCCGAGTGCACGCCAGAGCAAGAAGCCTCGACTCAGACCGCCGTGCTCGGTTTCCGGCTGCGCCAACTGTCGGTGCAACTGACGCGCGAGTGGCGGCTCGGGAATTTGCTGCACGCCGTGCTCGAACCCTCGGCCCGGCCAACGGCGCTTGAAACATCCATTACTCACGGCCACCAGGTCGCGCGTGCGGTGATGGGCGGCTGGGACAGCCCGCCCGCCAAAGCCGCACTGACGGCGCTGGCGCGTCATGTCGACCGCCCCGAAAAAGAGGTGCGCGACACGGTATCGGCCTTGGCCGACGAAGCCGCGCGGCTGGCCACCGAATACGGCGCGTCTGCCGCGGCGCGCGGCATTCCGGCCTCGTCTGCGGTGGTCGAGACGGTGGCCGAACCGCTGCCGACCGTTTCGCCGGCCGAGCGACAGCTCGCCATTTTGCGCGAACTGACCGCACTGATCATGTCTGGCGGGCGTTTCTCCGATGCGGTCTATCTCGCCTCAGAAGGCATTTTGCAGGGCGTCGGTTTTGCGCGAGTGGTGGTCGCTTTGCTGGCGCCGAATCGTCATCAACTGGTCGGCAAGTACGGCCTCGGCGCCGGTGGCGAAACCGTACGCAAAGCCTTTGTGCTGACGCTGAGCCCGGGGGGCAAGGACCCGGTCGATACCCTGGTCAGCACCGCGCAGCCGGTTCGACTCACGGCATCGCGCGGCCATCTGGCCGGTATCGTCGGCAAGGGGCCGGCCGCCATGGCGCCCATCATGGGCAATGGCCGGGTGATCGGTCTGGTCTATGCCGAGCGCGATCCGGGCGCCGCCGCCATCGACGACGAAGCCTTCTTCGCCTTCGTGCACTTCGTCCAGCAGATGTCGATGGCGCTGGTCACCGCCAGCCGGGCAGGGGGCGCCGCCGCGCCCTGAGGCGCAACTCCGGTATCATTTCAGCCGATGCTGTGGCCCGCGCCACGCGCACAGTCCTTTTCTGCTGATTTCGTTCGGAGACGCCTCGATGCCTGTCAATCTGCCGCCCCTCAAGTCCGATCATTTGCACGCCATTGCCGGCGTCCGCCTCGGCGTGACCGAGGGCGGAATCCGCAAGGCCAACCGCAAGGACGTGACCGTCATCGCCCTCGATGCCGGCACCCGTGTTGCCGGTGTGTTCACCGAAAATCGTTTCTGCGCCGCCCCCGTGCAAGTGTGCAAGCAACACCTCGCCACCGGCGACATCCGCGCCCTGGTCATCAATACCGGTGTGGCCAACGCAGGCACCGGCGAACGCGGCCTGGCCGATGCCAACGCCACCTGCGCCGCCGTCGCTGCCGCGCTGTCGATCGCGCCCGAGCAAGTGCTGCCGTTCTCCACCGGCGTCATCCTCGAACACCTGCCCATGGACCGCCTCACCGCCGCCGTGCCCAAGGCCGCCGCCAATGTGCATATCGACGGCTGGTTCGACGTCGCCCACGGCATCATGACCACCGACACCGTGCCCAAAGGCGTGTCGCGCCGCATCCAGATCGAAGGCAAGGAAGTCACCATCACCGGCGTCAGCAAAGGCGCCGGCATGATCAAGCCCAACATGGCCACCATGCTCGGCTTCGTCGCCACCGACGCCGCCGTATCGCAGGCGCTGCTCGAGCGTCTGGTACGCGAAGCCGCCGACCTGTCCTTCAACAGCATCACCATCGACGGCGACACCTCCACCAACGACTCCTACATCCTGATGGCCACCGGCAAAGCCGGCCACAGCGAAATCACCGACGACGCCTCCCCCGCCTGGCTCGCCCTGCGCGAAGCCGTCATCGCCGTCTCCATCGAACTCGCCCAGGCCATCGTCCGCGACGGCGAAGGCGCCACCAAGTTCATGACCATCGTAGTCAAAGGCGGCCGCGACCGTGCCGAATGCCGAAAAGTCGGCTATGCCATCGGCCAGTCCCCGCTGGTTAAAACCGCCTTCTTCGCCTCCGACCCCAACCTCGGCCGCATCCTCGCCGCCATCGGCTACGCCGGCATCGACGACCTCGACGTCAGTCAGATCCGCGTCTGGCTCGGCGACGTCCTCGTCGCCGAACACGGCGGCCGCGCCGCCAGCTACCGCGAAGAAGATGGCTCCCGCGTCATGGCCGAAGCCGAAATCGACGTCACCGTCGACCTCGCCCGCGGCGACGCTGAGGCCACGGTGTGGACCTGCGACTTTTCGTACGACTACGTGAAGATCAACGCCGATTATCGGAGTTGATGCCAGGAGCGTAGATTCTATGTTGCGCGGCAATCGTCGCCGAGCACCTCAGCACGATACAGCTGACAGTTCTTGTTGATGGCAAAGGCGATGCGCAGCAGCTTTCT
>JBFIJC010000421.1:0-2411 GCA_041600915.1 Nitrogeniibacter sp. | reverse complement strand
TGCCCTCCTGCCTTCGGTCAGTTGCGCGCCACAGGTTCCGAGCCCCGGTGGCGGTTCCTACCTTAGCGTCATTCTTGCGCTTCATGTGATTTCGCCCGTCTTTTTGATCGGGCGAACACGGCGCTGCCGCCAAACGGCAAAGACGGTTGGGCCTGATAACACGAAAAAAAACCGCATCGCTGCGGTTTTTTTGTCGTGAATAAAACGCTATTCGATGTTTTGGACCTGCTCTCGCATCTGCTCGATCAGCACCTTCATTTCCATCGCCACCGCGGTCACATCCGTCGCGGCGCTCTTGGAGGCCAGGGTGTTGGCCTCGCGGTTGAGTTCCTGCATCAGGAAGTCCAGGCGCTTGCCCGAGATGCCGCCCTTCTTGAGGATGCGATCGACTTCGTCAAGATGGGTGCGCAGGCGGTCGAGTTCTTCGTCGACGTCGATGCGCTGGGCAAACAGCGCCACTTCCTGGCGGATGCGGTCTTCGTCGAGCGTAGCCACGGCTTCGCGCAGGCGTTCGGTGAGCTTGGCCTGATAGGCCTCGACCAGCGCCGGCATCTGCGGTGCGGCACGCTGCGCCAGGACGCGCATGCCTTCCACCCGCTCATTGATGATGCCGGCCAGCTTGGCGCCTTCGCGCTGGCGACTGGCGAGGAACTCGTCAATCGCCGCCTCGGCCATCTCGCGAATCACTGGCATCAAGTCATCGAAGCCGACGCTGTCATCGGCCATCATGCCCGGCCAGCGCAGCAACTCGGACACCGACAGCGCCTTGGCCTGCGGAAAGACGACCTGCGCCTGGGTCTGCGCGGCCTTCAGTTGTTGCAGCAACGCGCCGTTGAGAGACATGTCGGCCGTTTTTGCGGCATCGTTTTTCTGCAAATACAGGCGACACTCGACTTTGCCCCGACTCAGGCGCGCGGTGAGCATTTCGCGCAAAGCAGGTTCGGCGAGCCGGACGTCGTCGCCCAGGCGAAAGGACAGATCGAGGAAGCGGGAATTGACGCTGCGCAGTTCGATGTGCAGGCTGACGCTGCCCAGTTCGCGATGCTGAACCGCAAAGCCGGTCATACTGAGTATCATCTAGGACTCCGGTGCCCGGTGTCGATGTGCTTTACACCACCCGTGGCACACAAGAAAATGCTGTGAAAACGGAATTTTAGCCGCCCCTTCATGCCCCCTCAAGTTAATCAGGCATTGCCTTCTGGTTTCCAGCTCGACCAGTACCGCATTGAGCGGCAACTGTCGCTGGGGGGCTTCTCCATTGTTTACCTCGCCTATGACGCCGAGGGCACCCCGGTGGCGATCAAGGAATACCTGCCCAACTCGCTGGCCCTGCGCGGGGAAGGCGAGGTCGAGCCCGTCATTTCGGCCGAAAACGAACCCGCCTTTCGCTACGGCATGAAATGCTTTTTTGAAGAAGGGCGCGCACTGGCCAAACTGATGCACCCCAACGTGGTGCGGGTGCTCAATTTCTTCCGCGCCAACAACACCGTGTACATGGTGATGCAGTTCGAGCGCGGCCGGACGCTGCACGAGTATGTCAGCAAGCACCGCGACGTGCTGCGCGAGCGCTTTCTGCGCGGCGTGTTCACCCGCATGCTCAACGGTCTGCGCGAAGTGCATGCCCACAAGCTGCTGCACCTGGACATCAAACCCTCCAACATCTATTTGCGTCTGGACGGCACGCCGGTGCTGCTCGATTTCGGCGCTGCGCGCCAGACGCTGGTGACCGGCCAGCCGATGCTCAAGCCAATGTACACGCCGGGCTTTGCCTCACCCGAGCAATTCGCCGGCCGCGAGCATCTGGGCCCGTGGTCCGACATCTACAGCGTGGGCGCCAGCATGTATGCCTGCCTGGCGGGCAGCGCGCCGCCGCGCTCGGACGAGCGCAACACAAAAGACACTTATGTACCTGCGGCCAAGGCTTTTGCCGGACGCCATAGCGAGCAGTTGCTCGACACCATCGACTGGTGTCTCCATCTTGATCCCCTCGCCCGCCCCCAGAGCGTCTACGCTTTACAGAAGGCACTGGTTCAGCGTGGCCCCGACGAAGCCATGCCGGCCTCGTGGTTCTCCGACGTGGGAAGCCGGCTCAAAACGTTCATTGGTCGCTCATGAAATTCACCATCTATCAAGAAAGCCGCATCGGAAAGCGTGCCTCCAACCAGGACCGCATCGCCTATTGCTACTCGCGTGACGCCTTGCTGATGGTCATCGCCGACGGCATGGGCGGGCACCTGCATGGCGAGGTCGCGGCGCAGATCGCGGTGCAATACATCACCCAGGCCTTCCAGCGCGAAGCCCAGCCCCTGGTGGGCGATCCGGTGCTGTTCCTGTCGCAGGTCATGACCAACGCGCACCACGCCATCCTCGACTACGCCTTCGACAAATACCTGCCCGAGGCGCCGCGCACC
>JBFIJC010000420.1:0-2429 GCA_041600915.1 Nitrogeniibacter sp. | reverse complement strand
GTGGCCAAATCACTAGAGCTGGTCCTCGAGCCGCTGGACAACGCCCGGCTGGTCAATTTGTGCGGCACCCTGGACGAGAATCTGCGCCAGATCGAAACGGCCTACGAGATCGCGATTGCCCGTCGCGGCGAGCATTTCACCCTGCTCGGTCAGCCGGCCAAGGCGCAGCTTGCCATGCAGGCGCTCCGGCATTTTTATGCCCAGTCAAACGAGCATCTGAGCGTGGATGACATCCAGCTCGGGCTGGTCGAGCTGGCGAATGCGGCCGATATGCCTCAGAAGGCGCCGGCCCTGCTGACCCGCAAGACCGATCTGCACGGGCGCACGCCGCGCCAGGTGCAGTACCTGAACCAGATCCAGGAATTCGACATCACCTTCGGCATCGGGCCGGCGGGCACGGGCAAGACCTTTCTCGCTGTGGCCAGTGCGGTCGATGCGCTGGAGCGCGAGCATGTCGAGCGCATCATTCTGACCCGGCCGGCGGTTGAGGCGGGTGAGCGCCTGGGTTTTCTGCCCGGCGATCTGAATCAGAAGGTCGACCCCTATCTGCGCCCGCTCTACGACGCGCTCAACGATCTGCTCGGCTTCGAGCGCGTGGGCAAGTTGTTTGAGCGCGGCATCATCGAGATCGCGCCGTTGGCTTTCATGCGCGGGCGCACGCTCAACCGCGCTTTCATCATCCTCGACGAGGCGCAGAACACCACGCCCGAGCAGATGAAGATGTTCCTGACCCGCATCGGCATCGGCGCCAAGGCGGTGGTGACGGGCGACCTGACCCAGATCGATCTGCCGCGCGGCAATCACAGCGGGCTGCGCGAGGCCTGCGATATCCTGGCCAATGTGCGTGGCATCGCCTTTACCGAATTTCTGAAGGAAGACGTGGTGCGCCACCCGCTGGTCGCACGCATTGTCGAAGCCTACGAACTGATGAACAAACGCCGCGACAAGGCCGCGCGGGAACGCAGCAAGGAGCCTACGAATGACGACAAATGACCTGCCGACTTTCCATGCCGTCGACAGCCGCGGCCGCAGCCGCGCGCTCAAGGCCGAGGCCGTTGAAGTGCGCTGGCCCGACGGCCGCACGCTGACGCTGAGCCTGCCGTTTGCCGACGAAGGCGATGTCGAGCTGCAGGCCGAGGCAGGGTCGGGGGTGCCGGTCATTACGCTGAAGCCGGCGGCCTGCAATCTGGTGATGCTCGATGTTGATACCCTGATTGATGCGGTCGAGACGGATGTCGAGCCGGTGCTGACGCTGAATGTACAAAACGCCGTGCCGGCCAAGGAAGAGCCCAAGCGCCTGCGCCCCAAGAAAAAGCTGGTCCGGGCATGGGCGAACGCGGCCCTGATGCGCGACGCAAACGTGACGCTGCGCTGGGTGGGCGAGGCCGAAGGGCGCAAGCTCAATGCCGACTTCCGCGACAAGGATTACGCGACCAATGTGCTGACTTTCGTCTACGATGAAACCGACGGTGCGCTGACTGGTGACTTGGTCATCTGCCTGCCCGTGGTGGTGGCCGAGGCCGAGACGCAGGGCAAATCGCTGACCGCGCATCTGGCGCATCTGGTTGTGCATGGCATGCTCCACCTGCAAGGGATGGACCATGAAAATGAAACCGATGGCGAGGCGATGGAAGCGATGGAACGCGAGATTCTCGCTGGCCTCGGCTTCCCCGATCCGTATGCTGAATAAGCCTTTTGTGGCCCCCGATTTTTTTGTTGTGAGTCTGAACCCCTGAATGGATAACCCCCCGAGTCGACCTAGTTTGCTGGACCGCCTTTCGGCCTTGCTGTCACCTGAGCCGGAGGATAGAGACGAACTCATCGGCCTGCTTCACTCCGCGTTTGAGCGCAATTTGCTCGATGCGGATGCCTTGTCGATCATTGAAGGCGCGCTGCAGGTCTCCGACATGCAGGTGCGCGAAGTGATGGTGCCGCGCGCACAGATGGACATCGTCCAGCTCGATTCACCGATCGACGCGATCGCCAAGGTGGTGATCGACACCGCCCACTCGCGCTTCCCCGCCGTGGGCGAAAACCGCGACGATGTGGTCGGCATCCTGATGGCCAAGGATTTGCTGCGCTACTTCGCCGGGCGAGAGCTCGACGTGCGCGACATGCTGCGTCCCGCCGTGTTCGTACCCGAATCGAAGCGCCTCAACGTGCTGCTGCGCGAGTTTCGCGTCAGCCGCAATCACATGGCCATCGTGGTTGACGAGTACGGCGGTGTCGCCGGGCTGGTGACGATCGAAGACGTGCTCGAGCAGATCGTCGGCGACATCGAGGACGAATTCGATTTCGACGAAGTCGAAGACAACATCCGGCTCGACCAGCAGGGCCGCTACCGGGTCAAAGCCACCACCGAGATCGAAGACTTCAACGAGGCCTTCGATCGCGACTTCAGCGAAGAAGACTGCGACACTATCGGTGGT
>JBFIJC010000419.1:0-2446 GCA_041600915.1 Nitrogeniibacter sp. | reverse complement strand
CGTGCTGTGGGACCCGATGGTCGCCGGCGTGATGGACTGGATTGGTCGCTGGGACTGGGTTGCGGCGCGCCTCGACAGCTCCGAGGTTGGCGCGGCGGTGGTGCTGGTGGCGGTCAAGATTGCGCTGGCGGTGCTTTTCCTGCCGGTCATCTACGTGACTGCCGCCTTGCTGGTGGCGGTGATTGCCTTGCCGATCATGCTCGAGAAGGTCGCCAAGATTCGCTACAGCGATCTCGAAATGCGCCGCGGTGGCTCCAACACCGGTAGTGCGATCAACGCGACGGTGGCGGTGCTGGTGTTTATCGTCGGCATCATTCTGACGCTGCCGTTCTGGTTGATTCCGGGCGTCGGTCTGGTGGCCTCCATCCTGCTCACCGCCTGGTTGAACCAGCGGGCCTTCGGCTACGACGCCCTGATGCTGCATGGCGACCGCGAAGAAATGCCGCGCCTGCGTCAGGAGCATCGCGCCGCCTTGCTGGGTCTCGGCACCGGCTGCGCGCTGCTGGCCTACATCCCGATTGTTAACCTCTTCGCGCCGGCGTTTTGCGGCCTGGCCTATGTTCACTACCTGCTCGAAGCCTTGCGGCGTGACCGGGGTGGGCGCGGCTGGGTGATTGCCGACCAGGCCGGTCAGTAAGGAGTATTCATGGGCTTTGGCGCCATCATCATCGGTGACGAGATTCTCTCCGGTCGCCGCCAGGACAAGCATCTGGTCAAGCTCATCGAACTGCTCGGCGAGCGCGGCCTCAAGCTCTCGTGGGTACGTTACGTAACCGACGCGCGACCGTTTCTGGTGAGCACCCTGCGCGAGACGATGGCCACCGGCGATGTGGTGTTCAGCTTCGGTGGCATTGGCGCCACGCCGGACGACCACACCCGCCAGGCCGCCGCCGAAGCGGTGGGGCAGCCGCTGGCGCTGCACCCCGAGGCCGAGGCCATTCTCCGTGCCAAGTTTGGCGATGAAACCACTGCGCATCGCTTGCAGATGGGCGTCTATCCGACGGGCGCGGCGATCATTCCCAACCCCTACAATCAGGTGCCCGGCTTCAGCATTGCCAATCATTATTTTGTGCCCGGCTTTCCGGTGATGGCCTGGCCGATGATCGCCTGGGTGCTCGACACGTATTACGCCGAACTGTTTCACGCCGAAGACTACGTCGAGCGCGCGATCACCGTGTGGGAAGCCTATGAGGGTCGCCTGATCGACCTCATGGAGCGCATCACCGCCGACTACCCCGACCTGGCGCTGTTCAGTCTGCCGGCCTTTGCCGATGCCAACCGACGCCACAGTCTGGAGCTGGGCGTCAAAGGCACGGCCGAGCGGGTGACGGCTGCGATGGCCGATATCACTGCCGAACTGGCCGCGCGCGGCTACACCTGGGACGACAAGGCGTGAGCGCTGCCCTGCGCAGCCAGCACCAGATTCAGCTCCTCGGCCGGCCCGTTGCCTATCATCTGCGCCGCTCGGCGCGCCGCACGCTGGGACTGACCGTCGACGCGCGTGGCCTGTCGGTGGCCGTGCCCTTGCGCGCACCGCACTCGGCGGTGGAGGCCTTTTTGCACGCCCACGACCGCTGGGTGCTCGACAAACTCACCGCGCTGGCCGAGCGGCCGCAGGCGGCCAGGATGGCGGTGGTGGATGGGCTGAGCTTTCCGCTCTTTGGAGCACCGTGCCGCGTGACGCTATCGCAGGGCCGGGCCGTGCCGCAATGGATTGCGCCGGTCGATGGTGCCGAGGCGCGGTTGATCATGCGCTGTAGCGCGCGTCAGTCGCCGGCCCAGTGCCTCAGGCGGGCGCTGCAGGCGCGGGCGCTGGCGTATTTCGAGGGCCGGGTGGCGGAGTTCGCCATGCGCATCGGCGTGTCGGTGCCACCGGTCGGGCTGACGCAGGCACGTACGCGCTGGGGCAGTTGTTCTGCGCGCGGGATTCGTCTGCACTGGCGGCTTATCCATTTGCCGCCGGCCCTGATTGATTATGTGGTGGCGCATGAAGTGGCGCATCGCGTGCACATGAATCATTCGCCGCGTTTCTGGGCCCTGGTGGCGCAAGTGATTCCCGACGTGAGCGGCGCACGCGCGCGACTCAAGCTGCTCGGACGCACATTGCCAGAATTTATCGACGCGACCGATGCGGCCGCTTCACCCATCGACTGAACCACAAGGACACACCATGCGTTTGCTCCACACCATGCTCCGGGTCGGCGACCTGGATCGCTCGATTGCTTTCTACACCGACATTCTGGGCATGAAGCTGCTGCGCCGGCAGGACTATCCGGAAGGCCGCTTCACGCTGGCTTTTGTGGGGTATCAGCCCGAATCGGAAGGCGCGGTGCTTGAGCTGACCCACAACTGGGACACCGACCGCTATGAGCTGGGCAATGGCTACGGGCATATCGCGCTGGGCGTGCCCGATGCCTACGCCGCCTGCGACGCGATCCGTGCCGCG
>JBFIJC010000418.1:0-2459 GCA_041600915.1 Nitrogeniibacter sp. | reverse complement strand
GGATGAATTCGAGCGCACGGTGCTGCTCGATGAGCATCTGTCGCTGATTTCATCCGCCACGGCGGCGGACCGGCCGCAGGCGGCGGTGAGCTTGCGCCAGGCCCTGGCCTTGCCCTTGATTCTGCCCGCGCATCCGCATGGGGTGCGGCCGATCATCGAGACGGCGGCACGCGAGCACGGATTGCCGGTGCCCAATGTGGTGGCCGACATCAGTTCGATCAGCATCTTGCGTACGACATTGCTGGCGGGCATGGGGCACACGCTGTTGCCGGTGATGCCGCTGCAGCATGACCTGGCCAGCGGGGCGCTGTGCGCGGTGCCGGTGGCGCCGGCGCTGACGCGTCGGCTGGTGTTGTGCGCCTCCAAACACATTCCGCTGTCGGCGGCGGCCACGGCGGTGGTGCAACTGGTGCAGGGGCTCACGCAGACCTTGTGCACGAGCGGGGCGTGGCAGGGCGCGGCGCTGATTCCGGGCGAGGCGTGAGTCCGAGTCTGAGCAGCGGTTATGCCGCCGTTTTCGGCTTAGGGCGGATCAGCGAAGCGCATCCGCCGTTTCTCTTGCTACGACCGATGGCGGATGCGCGTGCGGCTTATCCGCCCTACGACACTCCGCACACCGCACACCGCAGTCCATATCCAGCGTATCGAGAGAAGTGATCGCGGCGGGAATTCCGCCGCCGGCCATGATCGTCTACTGTGAAGTCATTGCAGAAGCGTCGGCCGGGCCGGCGCGTGCGCTCACCGGAGAAGTCCATGCGCCATCTCGCCATTGATGTCGGCCCCCATCGCTTTGTCGCCCGCCTTGAAGAGGCCGCCGCGCCGAAGACCTGCGCGGCCTTTCTCAAGCTTTTGCCCTTTGCCAACCAGGCCATCCATTCGCGCTGGAGCGGCGAGGCGGTGTGGGTGCCGCTGGGCGATTTCGACACCGGCCTGGGCTTTGAAAACCACACCAGCCACCCCTCGCGCGGCGATGTGCTGCTCTACCCCGGCGGCTTTTCGGAGACCGAGATTCTGTTTGCCTATGGCAGCAGTTGCTTCGCCAGCAAGATGGGGCAGATCGCTGGCAATCATTTTCTGACCGTGGTCGAGGGCGGCGAGCAGTTGATGGACATGGGGCGTCTGGTGTTGTGGCAGGGCGCGCAGGCGATTCGTTTTACCGATCTGGGCGAGGCGTGACGATGGCGACAGACCCGCGCGCCTTGCTGGCCGACTTGTTTGCGGCGGCTGTGAACGCCGCCCAGCCTGAGCACTGCATCCCCCGTTTTCTGCCGGCTCCGCCGACGGGGCGGACGCTGGTGATTGGCGCCGGCAAGGCCTCGGCCGCCATGGCGCAGGCGCTGGAGCAGCACTGGCCGGGTGAGTTGAGTGGCCTGGTGGTGACGCGTTATGGCTACGCCGTGCCCTGCGAGCGCATCGAGATTGTCGAGGCGGCGCACCCGGTGCCCGACGCGGCCGGTCTGGCCGCGGCTGGTCGGCTGTTTGAGCTGGTGCGCGGTCTGACGGCCGACGACCTGGTGATCTGCCTGATCTCGGGCGGCGGCTCGGCGCTGCTGCCGCTGCCGGGTGAGGGCGTGACGCTGGAGGACAAGCAGGCGATCAGCCGCGCGCTGCTCAAATCGGGCGCGACGATTTCGGAAATGAACTGCGTGCGGCGCCATCTGTCGGCCATCAAGGGCGGTCGGCTGGCGGCGGCCTGCCATCCGGCGCGGGTGGTCAATCTGCTGATCTCGGATGTGCCGGGCGATAACCCCATGGACATCGCCTCGGGCCCGACGGTCGCCGATTCAACAACGTGTGCCGACGCGCTGGCGATCATCCGGCGCTACGGCATCGCCCTGCCGGCAGGCGCGCAGACCCTGCTCGACAGCGGTCGCGGCGAGACCGTCAAGCCCGGCGATGCGCGCCTGGCCGGCGTCAGCACACACTTGATCGCCACGCCGCAAATGGCGCTCGAAGCCGCCGCGGCGGTGGCGCTGGCGGCTGGTGTGAGGCCGATGATCCTCGGCGACAGCATCGAGGGCGAGGCGCGTGACGTGGGCAAGGTGCACGCGGGCATCGCCTTGCAGGTGCGCAATCACGGCCAACCCATCGCACCGCCTTGCGTGCTGCTGTCAGGCGGTGAAACCACGGTGACCGTGCGCGGCACCGGACGTGGTGGGCGCAATGTGGAGTTCTTGTTGTCGCTGGCGGTGGCGCTCAACGGCGCAGCGGGCGTGCATGCCGTGGCGGGCGACACCGATGGCGTCGATGGTCTGGAGGAGATCGCCGGCGCCTTTATTGCCCCCGACACCTTGACGCGGGCGTGGGCGGCCGGCCGGCCGCCGCGCGACAGCCTGGACAACAACGACGGCCACGGATTTTTTGAAGCACTGGGCGACGCCCTGGTGACCGGTCCGACCCGGACCAATGTGAATGATTTTCGCGCCATCCTGATCGGACCGGCGTGACAGCAAGGACGC
>JBFIJC010000417.1:0-2462 GCA_041600915.1 Nitrogeniibacter sp. | reverse complement strand
GGCAAGAGCATCGGCCTGGGTGAAGAGGCGCCCGGCCTGTTCCTCGCTTTTGCGGCGTTCTACCTGTTTGGCGTGCTGGCGCTGGGCTTCCCCGACGCGGTGCAGCGGCTCGGCTTCAGCCGTGTGGTGACCCTGCAGATGCTGCTGGACATCGCATCGCTGACGCTGATGATGGCGGTCAGCGGCGGTACGCGTGGTGGTTTGCCGATGCTGCTGATGGTGCTGCTGGCCGGCGGTGGCCTGGTCGGCTACGGGCGCTGGGTCCTGTTTTATGCGGCGACCGCGACGCTGGCGGTGCTGGCCGAGAACAGCGTGCGCTTTCTCAATCGCGGTGAAGCCAACGACTTTTTCGTGGTTGGGATGGTGTGCATTGCGTTCTTCGGCGTGGCGCTGACCGCGCGTTTGCTGGCGAGTCGCGCACTGACCAACGAAAGCCTGGCGCGCTCGCGTGGTGTGGATCTGGCCCGTCAGCAGGCCATCAATGAGCGCATCATTGAAGACATGCACGACGGCGCGATCGTGCTTGATGCAAACCTGCGCATCCGTCAGGCCAATCCGCAGGCGGCCGCCTTGCTTGGCGCGCCCTTGCCGGTCGGCCAGGTGATGAGCGAGCTGTTTCCCGCGCTCACCGACGCCCTGGCAGACCCGGCCGCTACCGGCGACGGCCATCAGTGTCTGCCCGAGGGCGGCAAGCCGGTGCGCTGTCGCGTTGTGCGGGCGGAGGGCGATGACGGTCATACGGTCATTTACCTGCAGGACCTCGACGAGGTTCAGGCCCAGGCGCAGCAGATCAAGCTGGCTGCGCTGGGGCGGCTGACCGCCAGTATTGCCCACGAAATCCGCAACCCGCTCACGGCAGTCACGCAGGCCGCCGAGTTGCTGGGTGAGGAGAAGCGCGCCGAGAGTCAGGCCAAGCTGATCCGCATCATCAACAACAACGCGCTGCGCATCGAGCAGCTGGTGCGCGACGTGCTCTCATTGGGGCGGCGAGATCGCGCCTTGCAGGAGGCCTTGCCTTTGCATGCCTTCGTCGCCGAACTCCTCGAAGAGTTCACCCTGCACGGCGAGGCCGACAAGGCGCAGGTGGTGATGGATATCCCCGAGTCGCTGACGCTTGCCTTTGACCGGGCGCACCTGCACCAGATTCTGTGGAACCTGCTGGTTAACGCCCGACGCTACGCGCCGCCGACGGCCGGGGCGATCCGGGTGTCGGCTGACAGTGACGGGAGCCGCACGCGCTTGAATATTGAAGACGACGGGCCAGGCATCAGCGCCGAGCATCAGGTGCACTTGTTTGAGCCCTTCTTTACCACGCACGCCAAGGGGACCGGACTCGGCTTGTATATTGCGCGCGAACTGGCCGATGCCAACCGGGCCACACTGGTGCTGCGCGATAGCGCCGCCGGCGCGCACTTCTGCCTCACCGGAATGAGCCAGCCATGAGCAAGACTGAACGACGTAACCGCCCACCCGGCCCCGATGTGCTGGTGGTCGACGATGAAGAAGACATCCGCGAATTGCTGGAGATGACGCTCACGCGCATGGGCCTGGGCTCGCACTCGGCCGGATCGGTGGCCGAGGCGCGCGAATTGCTCGCCAAAAATCGCTACCGCCTGTGTCTGACCGACATGCGCCTGCCCGATGGCGAGGGGCTGGAGCTGGTGCGCCATATCAACGAGCACTGCACCGATTTGCCGGTTGCCGTCATCACCGCATACGGCAGCATGGAAAACGCCGTCATCGCGCTCAAGGCAGGCGCCTTTGACTACCTCGCCAAGCCGGTGTCGCTGGAGCAACTGCGCGCGCTGATCAAGTCGGTGTTCCGCCTGCCCGATGCGGCCAACGAAGAAACCCGCAAGGACGCCAGCGCTTTTCTGATTGGCGAATCGCAGGCCATGGAGCAGGTGCGCCAGCTGATCGAGAAGCTCGCCCGCAGCCAGGCGCCGGTGTATGTGTCTGGCGAGTCCGGCAGCGGCAAGGAGCGCGCGGCGCGCGCCATTCACGGGCTGGGGCCGCGGGTGGCGGGGGCGTTTGTGGGCGTCAACTGCGGCGCAATTCCCGAAAACCTGATGGAAAGCGAATTCTTCGGCTATCGCAAAGGTGCGTTCACCGGCGCCGACAGCGACCGCGATGGCTTCTTTCAGGCGGCCAACGGTGGCACCTTGTTTCTGGATGAGGTGGCCGATCTGCCGCTGTCGATGCAGGTCAAGCTGCTGCGGGTGATCCAGGAGAAGCGGGTGCGTCGCATTGGCGAAACCGTCGAGCAACCGGTGGACGTGCGCATCGTCAGCGCGACGCACCAGAATCTGCGCGCGCTGGTAGAAGAAAACCGTTTCCGGCAGGACTTGTTCTATCGCCTGAACGTCATCGAACTCAAAATGCCGGCGCTGCGTGAGCGGCGTGAAGACATCGGCTCGCTGGCCGAGGCCTTGCTCGCGCGTCTGGCCGAAGGCGCCGGCATG
>JBFIJC010000416.1:0-2540 GCA_041600915.1 Nitrogeniibacter sp. | reverse complement strand
GCCGGCCTTGCCGAGCACTTTTTGCATGGCGCCGACCGGGGCGGTGGTGAACCAGCGCGGCTCTTGTGCATGGGTGGCATGACCCACGATGGTGGCGATCGGCTTGAGGCCGAGCGACTCGGCGGTGGAGCGGCGCATCAGCGTGAGCGCGGCAGCACCGTCGGAGATCGACGAGGAGTTGGCGGCGGTGACCGTGCCATCCTTCGAGAAGGCGGGCTTGAGCGTGCCGATCTTGTCGAGCTTGGCCTTGAGCGGCTGCTCGTCCTTGTCCACCACCACGTCACCCTTGCGGCTGGCGATGGTGACCGGGGTGACTTCCCAATCAAAGCCGGTACCGTTGATGGCATCCTGCGCGCGGGTGGTCGAGGTGATGGCGAATTCGTCCTGCGCCTCGCGGCTGAAGCTGTAGTGACCAGCGCAGTCTTCGGCAAAGGTGCCCATCAGGCGACCATTGGTCTCCTTGCTGTAGCGGTCTTCGAGGCCGTCGAAAAACATGTGATCGATCATTTGGCCGTGGCCGAGGCGGTAACCGCCGCGTGCCTTGGGCAGCAGGTAGGGGGCGTTGCTCATCGACTCCATTCCGCCAGCGACGATCACCTGATTGCTGCCGGCGAGCAGCATGTCGTGCGCCAGCATGGTGGCCTTCATGCCCGAACCGCAGACCTTGCTGACCGTGGCGCAGCCGGTGCTCAGCGGCAGGCCGGCACCCAACGCCGCCTGACGTGCCGGCGCCTGACCGAGACCGGCCGGCAGCACGCAACCCAGAATGAGCTCTTCGACCTGCTCGGGCTGAAGACCGGCACGTTCGACGGCTGCGGCGATGGCGGCGGCGCCGAGTTGCGGCGCGCTCAGGCTGGACAGCTCGCCCTGAAAACCACCCATGGGCGTGCGTGCGGCAGAAACGATTACGACGGGGTCATTCATGCAAAACTCCTGATTCTCTGTCTGTTGTTTTGGGGCACGGCTCAGCGCAGTGCGTCGAGTGCTGCGGCATAGCGCGGCACCAGATCCTGCGGGCGACTCACGGTCAGCCCAAGGTCATTCATCAAGCCGTCTTTCAGGCCATATACCCAGCCATGCACGGTCAATGGCTGACCACGCGTCCAGGCGTCCTGCACCACGATGGTCTGGCACACATTGATGACTTGTTCAATGACATTGAGCTCGCACAGGCGGTCGTGGCGCATCTCGGGCGGCGCATCACCGACCAGCGACATATGCTTGGTATGCACATCCTGAACATGGCGCAGCCACAGATCGACAATGCCGACGCGAGCGCGATCGAGCGCCGCCTTGACGCCACCGCAGCCATAGTGGCCCACGACAATGATGTGCTTGACTTTCAACACATCGACCGCGTACTGCACGACCGACAGGCAGTTCAGATCGGTGTGCACCACCACGTTGGCAACGTTGCGATGGACGAACACCTCGCCCGGCAGCAGGCCGACGATCTGGTTGGCCGGCACGCGCGAATCGGCGCAGCCGATCCACAGATACTCGGGCGACTGCAGGTGGGAGAGCTTTTCGAAAAACTGCGGATCGACCTCGCCCATCTGGCGCGCCCAGGCGCGGTTGTAGTCAAAGAGGTGGAAGAGGTTCTCGTTCTTGATCTCTTCTTCCGACCAGTCCGACAAATCGAGCGACAGGAAAATGGTGCCTTCGATCGGCGTCGGGTAGTAGGCAGGCGCCTCGGTGAAGCCCAGCTCGCGATAGAGCTTCACGGCGATGCGCATGGCCGGCAAGGTGTCGAGCATGATGCGCTTGTAGCCCAGCTCCTGCGCGGTGCGGATGGCGGCCAGGGCCAGATCGCGACCGACCCCCTCGCCGCGCATGGACGGCTCGACATACAGGCGCTTCATTTCGCACACGCCGTCGGAGAACTTGCGGATGCCGACACAGCCGGCGGGCTTGCCATCCACCTCGGCCAGAAACAGCCGCCCGTCCGGCGCGGAGTACGCGCCAGGCAAGGACGCCATCTCGGCATCGAAGTTCTGGAAGCACAGATCCACCCCCAGCCATGCCGCATAGTTGCGGAAGAACTGGCGCACTTGCTCCAGTTCGGCGGTGTGAGTGGAATCGAGAACGCGAAGTTGATTAGCCATAATGTCGCTCATGCAGGATTGAAGACAATCCGGAACGATACCGGAGGGCGGGCGCCAACGCGCGAACGTTCGGTCGCCCGCCCGGGGGTCAATCAGCGGGTTTCAGCGAACAGCTCGCGGCCGATCAGCATGCGACGGATCTCGCTGGTGCCGGCGCCAATTTCATACAGCTTGGCGTCGCGCCACAGACGGCCGACCGGGTACTCATTGGTATAGCCCACGCCACCCAGTGTCTGGATCGCTTCGCCGGCCATCCAGGTCGCTTTCTCGGCCGAGTACAGAATCGCGCCGGCGGCGTCCTTGCGCAGTTCGCGCGCATGGTCGGCCCGGTCGCAGGCACGGCCCACGGCGTAGACATAGGCGCGGGTGGCCATCCAGGTGGAGTACATGTCGGCCAGCTTGCCCTGCATCAGCTGGAACTCGCCGATGGATTGG
>JBFIJC010000415.1:0-2552 GCA_041600915.1 Nitrogeniibacter sp. | reverse complement strand
GATCTGGTGCTCACGGGCGACACGGTGCTGCGATTCGGGCTGACCGAACTCGATGTGCTGGCCAATATCGACAACACGCAACTGGCAGTCAGTCTCAATGCCAAGGGCGATACCCTCGGCACGCTCGCTGGTTCGGCGACGGCGCGGCTCAAAAAGGGCGCGGCCGGCTGGCAGCTCGACGGGCAGGGGCCGCTGCTGGGCTCGGCGGTGCTCGATATTCCGGGGATTGGCTGGTTCGGCGCGCTGGTGAGCCCGGCGGTGCGCACCGATGGCAAGTTGCGCACCGAGTTTTCGCTCAGCGGCACGCCGGACGCTCCGGTGGGCGTGGGCCGCGTGACCGGCGACGATCTGGCCATCGAGATCGCTGACGAAGGTTTGCGTCTGACCGGCGGCAAACTGATCGCCGATTTCGACGCCAATCAACTGCGCATCGATACGATGCACTTCATCTCGCCCAGCCGCGTTGCGCCTCGCGATCGGCGCGTCGGCTATGCGGCGCTGACCCAGACCCCCGGCCAGCTGAGCGCCAGCGGCGCGATGAGCCTGAAGGACGGCGACGGCCAGATCCGCTTCGAGGCCGATCGTCTGCCAATCTTTCAGCGGGCTGACCGCTGGCTGGCGGTGAGCGGCAAGGGCAGTATCGAGACGCGCTGGGATGCGCCCGCGCTGGAAGCCAGCTTCCGCGCCGACGGCGGCTATCTCGAATTTGCCAAGACGCCGGCGCCCAGCCTGTCGGACGACGTGGTGATTCTTGGCGATGAGCCGTCGGTGTCGAATCGTGCACTCAAGGCCCGCATTGAGGTGGACCTGGGCGAGCAGTTGTATCTGTCGGCGCTGGGGCTCGACACGCGGCTGGCCGGCAAGCTGCTGCTGCAGGCAAACGCGGGTGAGGCGCTGCGCGCCACCGGCACGGTGAAGACCGCCGGCGGCAGTTTTGAAGGCTACGGCCAGAAGCTGGACATCACCCGCGGGCGGGTCAACTTCATCGGGCCGATGGATAACCCCGGGCTGGATGTGCTGGCCGTGCGCTCGGGCCTGGAGGTCGAGGCGGGTGTTTCGATCACCGGCACGGTACGTCGCCCGCGCATTCAACTGGTGTCGACGCCGAATGTGCCCGATGCCGAAAAGCTCAGCTGGATCGTGCTTGGTCGCGCGCCGGAAGGCACTGGCGGCGCCGACCTGGCCTTGCTGCTGCCGGCGGCGCAGGCGCTGCTGGGCGGGCCGGGTGGCGGTGTGACGCAGGAGCTGGCGAGTGGGCTGGGGCTGGACGAGATTTCGCTCGGTCAGGGCGAACTGAACAGCGTCAGCCGTGGCTCGACCAGTTCGGTGGTCGGCGGCGGGAGTCGTATCGACAGCGGCGCCACCACTGGCGGCCGGGTGCTCACGCTCGGCAAGCGGCTCTCGGCGACTACGACCCTCTCCTTTGAGCAAAGCCTTTCGGGGGTAGCGCAGATCGTCAAGCTCACCCATCAGCTGACCCGCAGCCTGTCGGTCGTCGGCCGTGCCGGCACGGACAACGCCGTGGATTTGCAGTGGAGCATGAACTTCCGCTAAGACGCTGCGGTGGCGCCGTCGCGGCCGGCTTTCTCGTTTTTTTGTCACTGCGCATGCCGCTCGCGTGAGGCCATGCGCGGCCTCGGTGTGCCAATGGCTTGATATTTGTCGTATTCGCGCATGGACCGCGCGCGGCAGAATGGAAAACTATCTGTCTTTCGACGAGGTCTGCATGTCAGTTCATGGTGTTCCAGAGAAAGTGTCGGTCGGCCTGATTGCTCAGTCACTGCGTCGTGGCTGGCACGATTTTCTCGGCATGGCCATGGTCAGCATGGGCTTTGCGGCTTGCTTTGTGGTGATCGGCATCGTCTTGATGACGGGCTTTGTCACCATTGGCATGGGCCCGATGGTGCCGCCGCTGATCGGCGGCTTCATGCTCTTTGGCCCGGTGTCGATGGCCGGTTATTACGCCTTGTTCTCGGCGCGAAAAGCTGGTCGGCCGATCGGACTGGGCGTGGCCTATGGCGCGATGCGGCACACGCCGCGGCCCGTGTGGGTCATGGGCGTGTTTTGCTGCTTCATGGTTTTATTGTGGCTCACCGACGCAGGCACCTTGTACAGCTTCATGGTCGGCGAGTGGCGTCACGACTGGATGTCGGTGATACCGCATTCGTCGCAATTGCTGCGCTTTCACTCGGGGGCGGCGATCATGGGGGGCGCGCTGTCCCTGATTGTCTACACCGTTACCGTGCATTCCGTGCCTTTGCTGATTCGCGGACAGGGCACGCTGGTGACGGCCGTTACGGCGAGCGTGCGGGCGGTAGGTCGTTCGCTTATTGCACACCTGGTCTGGGCGGTGGTGCTGGCGCTGACGGTGATGGCGAGCATCTTCTTGTTGCCGGCCTTGCTGGTGGTGTTGCCCGTCGTGGCCTTCGCCAGCATTCACTGGAACCGCACGGTTTTCCCCGAGGGCGCGAACGACACGCCTGCCTGAGGGTCGAACTCAGTCACAACACAGCAAGGAGAGCGCCATGGCGGCAACTGAGACAGCCGTACTC
>JBFIJC010000414.1:0-2573 GCA_041600915.1 Nitrogeniibacter sp. | reverse complement strand
GCCCAGCGGCAGTTCGGAGAGCATGTCGTCGAACAGCGTGTTCATCTGCTTTTCGGTACGCAGGGCGGCAATGCGCTTGGCGTAGCTGCGGCCATCGGGCGAGGTCTTTTCGAGCGCGGCGCTGACGACGATTTTGGGAATGCCGTAGCGCTCGGCGCGGCTGTCGATTTCCTTGCGCACGATGCGCGGCAGGCCAGTCACGACCGGGTCCGCCTGCCAGGTGGACTCCTGCTCGATGACGGCCATCGCAGCGCACAGGTTGTCGGCGCTGCGCGGGGCGCCGAGGTGATCCAGCGCAGTGTCGATATCGCGCGCCCAGCCTGCGCGGTCGGCGATACCGCCGGGCAAGAGATCGGCCGCGCTCAGGCGTGCGACGGGCGCTGGCGCGTAGGGCCGCTGCGTGACAGGGGCTTCTTGTACGGGTGCGTTTGGGCTCAGCGCGGGCGGGATTTGGCCGGGCACCGTCACCGCCGGCGGCAGCGAAGGTGAGGGGCGGGATTCGTAGGGCGTAGTCTGGCAGGCCGCGATAAACAGCGGAGCCGCGAACAGGGTGGCGCGGCGCAACAAGGTGTCAGGCATGGGGCTCAGCGGGCGCTCGGGCCAACTGCACGCATGAATTCGTTGCGCGCTTGCAGGTCGTTCTCGAAGCTGCCGGCGAAGGCCTGGGTGATGACGCGTTCGTCGCCGCGGCGATCTTCACCCAGCAGCAAACAGAGTTGTTCCGCTTCGATCAGGCAGGCGGCGCCAGCGGCCTGACCGTGCTGAACGAGCACGTCGGCGATGTCGCGGGTCATCCATTCCTGATAGGTGAAGCGGTGGCCGATGGCGTCGACCATGCGGGCGATGCGGCCAAAGCCGTGCAGGCGACCACCGGGGATGTAAGCCACATGGGCCACACCGCGAAACGGCACCAAGTGGTGCGGGCAGATGCCATGCACGGCAATGCCACGCACCACCACCATGTCGCGACGTGGGTCTTCAAAGCCGTCGCCGAGCGCCTCGGCGGGGTCGAGTTCGTAGCCGCCGAGCAGGCGTTTCTGCCATAGCTCGCGCACGCGCTGAACGGTGCGGCCGGTGTGCGGCCCGTCCGTCGAAACGCCGCAGGCGCGCAACAGATCGCCGACGGCTTTTTCGAAGGCGACGGGGTCGAAATCGCCCTCGCGGGCGATGCCGATGCCGCGGCGCGGGGCGGGTGCGTGATGGCAATCGTCAGACATGATGGTTTCCCGATGGTGAGGCGCCCATGGTACCGAAAAGGGTTTCGGCACGTCGCGCGACGCGCCGAAGGTGAATTCAGCAATTCGTAAGCTTCGAGCAAGCATTGCGTAAGTGCTCCGGACATACAGTGCTGCCAGCGCGTGCACCGCATGTGCGCTCAAGACAATTCCTGAGGAGACTACTCAATGACATCCCCTGATAAAAAATCAGGCGACGCTTACTGGAAGGCAACGCTCAATCTGCTGACCATCATCCTCGTCCTGTGGTTTGTGGTGTCTTTCGGCTTCGGCATCATTCTGCAGCCGGCGCTCGACAGCATTCACCTGGGCGGCTATCCGCTGGGCTTCTGGTTCGCCCAGCAAGGCTCTATTTACGTATTTTTGATCCTGATCTTCTGGTACGCGGCTCGAATGAACAAAATCGACCGCGAACATGACGTTCACGAAGACTAAGGGGTACGAGACATGGATCTGAAAACACTTACCTTTGTCGTCGTTGGCCTGTCCTTCGCGCTCTATATCGGCGTCGCGATCTGGGCACGTGCCGGCAGCACCAGCGACTTCTATGTTGCCGGTGGCGGTGTGCACCCGGTGGTTAACGGTATGGCCACGGCGGCTGACTGGATGTCGGCGGCTTCCTTCATCTCGATGGCCGGCCTGATCGCCTTCCTCGGTTACGGTGGTTCGGTGTACCTGATGGGCTGGACCGGCGGCTATGTGCTGCTCGCCGTGCTGCTCGCCCCCTACCTTCGCAAGTTCGGCAAGTTTACGGTGCCTCAGTTCATTGGCGACCGTTACTACTCGAACGGTGCGCGTCTGGTGGCGGTGATCTGCCTGATCTTCATCTCCTTCACCTACGTCGCTGGCCAGATGCGTGGCGTCGGTATCGTGTTCTCGCGCTTCCTCGAGGTCGATATCGTCACCGGTCTGCTCGTTGGTATGGGCCTGGTGTTCTTCTACGCCGTGCTCGGCGGCATGAAGGGCGTGACATACACCCAGGTGGCGCAGTACTGCGTGCTGATCTTCGCTTACATGGTGCCGGCAATCTTCATTTCGCTGAACCTGACCGGCAACGTCTTCCCGCAGCTGGGTCTGGGCGGGTCGGTGGAAACGGGCGAGCCCTTCCTGGCCAAGCTGGACATGGTGGTGCATGACCTGGGCTTCCAGGAATACACCTCCGGCAACAAGTCGCTGATCGACGTTCTCGCCATCACCTTTGCGCTGATGGCCGGTACCGCCGGTCTGCCCCACGTGATCGTGCGCTTCTTCACCGTGCCGAAGGTCAAGGACGCTCGTTCGTCCGCTGGCTGGGCGCTGGTCTTCATCTCCATCCTCTACACCACGGCACCGGCAGTT
>JBFIJC010000413.1:0-2578 GCA_041600915.1 Nitrogeniibacter sp. | reverse complement strand
GTCGGCGGCGGGAGGGGTTCGCCCTGAATTCGCGCCAGAATCGCATCAACGCCATCCGAGAGCCCTTCAGCAAACCGCCCTTCGCGGAATGCCGGCGTGATTCGCTCGGCAATGATGCGTTTGGCGATGGCGTCGGGCAGCACGCCCTCCAGGCCACGACCGACTTCGATCCGCAGCTTGCGATCCGCTTTGGCGACCAGCAGCAACACGCCGTCGTCGACATCCTTTCGGCCCAACTGCCAGGTATCGACCACACGGATACTGTATTGCTCGATGGCCTCTGGCTGAGTCGTCGGCACGATCAGCAGCGCAATCTGGCTGCCCTTGCTCTGCTCGAAGGCGGCCAGGCGTTGCTCAAGCGTGTTGCGCTCGCTGGCAGTCAGCGAGCCGGTCAGGTCGGTTACGCGGGCTTCGAGTGCCGGAATCGGCTGCAGATCCTGCGCCGCAGCGATGCCCGGCAGCATGGCGAAGCACAGGGCGCACAGCCACAGCACGAGCGCCGCGCGAGCGCCCGTTCGCATCTGCATTACTGCTTGCCGCTGCCGAACTGGACTGCAGGCGGCTGCGCAATGGCTTCGGGGTTTTCGACGGCGAAACTGGCTTTGGGTGAATACCCCATGACCATCGCCGTCAGGTTGTTCGGGAAGGTACGCACCGAAATATTGTAGGTCTGCACCGATTCGATGAAGCGGTTGCGCGCAACGGTGACGCGGTTTTCGGTGCCTTCGAGTTGCGCCTGCAAATCGCGGAAGCTCGCATCGGCTTTCAGATCGGGGTAGCGCTCGACCACCACCATCAAGCGCGACAATGCGCCGCTGAGCCCTGACTGTGCCTGCTGGAAGTTCGCCATGGCGGCGGGGTCGTTCAGCAGCTCGGGCGTGGCCTTGATGCTGCCGACACCGGCGCGGGCCTCGGTGACCTGAGTGAGCACTTCTTTTTCATGGTCGGCATAGCCTTTGACCACGTTCACCAGATTGGGAATCAAATCGGCGCGGCGCTTGTACTGGTTAAGCACTTCGGCCCAGGCGGCAGTCACCTTCTCATCGTTGATCTGGATCTGGTTATAGCCACAACCCGAGAGCAGGCTGGCAGAGACCAGAACAAGGGCGAACAGGCGAACAAGCTTCATCAGATATCTCCATTTCCGGACGAGCGATCCCGCATCTGGCGACGGGCAAAGCAGAGGTCTTCCCAGGCCTTGGCTTTGTCGAGGGGGTTTCGCAGCAAATAGGCGGGGTGGTAGGTCACCACCACCGGGATGCCGTGGTAATCAAAACATCGCCCGCGCGCCGATGCAATACGAATGTCGGTATTTAACAAAGCTTGTGCCGCCGGACGCCCGAGCACGACGATCAAGCGCGGCTTGATGAGCGCGATCTGACGGGCGAGATACGGCGCGCACGCGGCCAACTCCGACGCTTCGATCGGCCGGTTCATGGGCGGGCGACACTTGACGGCATTGGTGATGTAGACGTTCTCACCCCGAGCCAGACCAATCGCGCTCAGCATGGCGTCGAGCAGCTTGCCGGCCTTGCCGACGAAGGGCTCGCCCTGCACGTCTTCTTCGGCGCCCGGCCCCTCGCCCACAATCAACCAGTCCGCCTGGCTATCGCCGGCGCCAGGCACAACTTGCGTCCGCTGCTCGCACAGCGAGCAATCCCGGCAAGCCTGAATGCTTTGTGTCAGCTGCGCCCAATCCAGGTCGGCCACCTGAGCATCGCGCTCGCGCGAGCCGGACCGGGCGGGAGCCGCCGGCGTCTCGGCAGCGGTGGCCGCATCCTTCGCTTTCGACAGCATGTCGGCCGCCAGACGACGCGGCGGTGTATCGGGTTTGCTGAGCGGTTCAGGCGGCGCGGCATCGACCGCCGGATCAGCGGCAGGGGCCATCGCCGCGAGCTCGGGCACATCGGCAGACGGCGCATCGCGCAAACGCCAGATCGGCCCCAGGCCCATTTCGCGGAGGATGGACTCGCGCACGCTCATGGCGCCACCCGCATCACCAGTGCATCTTCGCGGCCGTCTTTGGCGGGGTAATAGCCCTTGCGTCGACCGACGCTGGCAAAGCCTGCTTTTTCGTACACGGCGCGCGCCGCCAGGTTGGAGGGGCGCACTTCTAGAAAAAACTGCGTCACGCCCCGGCGACGCAATGCATCACGCAAAAACACCAGCATGGCCGCGCCCGCGCCACGCCCTTGTGCTGCGCGCACCACACTGAAATTGAGCAGATGTGCCTCATCACAAACCTGCATTACGATCGAATAGCCAATCGCTGTTTCGGCTTCGAGCATGATCCAGCAACTGTAGCCGGCGCTCATTGAATCGTCGAAATTGCCCCGCGTCCAGGGAAACGGATGCAGATCGGACTCATGCAACACCACCCAGTCCAAGTCGTCCTCGGCCATCGGTCGATAGGTAAACGCCCCGTCCGTCATGCCTTGCCCCCTTGGGCAAGGCGCTCGGCGATGGTTTGCGCAACCTTGTCGCGCACATAGCGCGGGCCGACCATGGCTGCGTCCATCGCGGGGGTCTGCGCCAGCGATTGTGCGGCCAGCCGGACGAGCACACCCGCCTCGGGGAC
>JBFIJC010000412.1:0-2589 GCA_041600915.1 Nitrogeniibacter sp. | reverse complement strand
GGTCTGGCCGCGGTCGAAGAACCATTGGGCGAGGCCGCCTTCGGCGCCGATCATGGGCGCGGGCAGGCGGACGCTGTCGTCGTATTGCAGGTAGGTGGTGAGGATGGGCTCGTAGGGCAGGGCCTTGATCGATTCGACCAGCGGGGCGAGCGCGGTAAAGGGGGCGAGCAGGTCGGTGGCGTGGTAGGGCGCGGTGGCGACGACGACATGATCGAAACGCCGGGCGGCGACCGGGTCGCCTTCGAGGCGGTAGCGTTGGCCGTCGGGCACGATCTCGGTGATGGCTTCGGTGACGTACACCTGGCCGCCGTTGCGACCGAGCCAGCGAGCGGCGGGCACGGGAAAGAGTTCAGACAGGTCGACTTTCGGGATCAACAACTCGCTGGCCGAGGCGCCGGCGGCGAGCGTGTCGCGCAGCACGTTGGCAAACACGCGCGCCGAGGCTTCGGCGGCCGGGGTGTTGAGTGCGGCGACGCACAGCGGCTCCCAGAGAAAGCGGCGCAGGCGCTCGGGCTGGGTGGCGTTGTCGAGCAACTGGCTGACGGTGAGGTGCACCGGCAGGCGGAAGCGCTGGGCCTTGAGGTGCTGGATGAAGCGCAGGCAGGCGCGGCGCTCGGACCAGTCCATGCCCTGGGCGCGCAGCAGGCCGACGGCTAGATGCAGCGGAGCGGGCAGTGAGGCCGCGGTGAGGCGGAATTTGCCCGGGTAGTAGAGATCGAGCGGGGCGCTGTGAAACACCGAAGGGCGCACGCCGACGTAGCGCAGCAGGCGCAGGGTTTCGCTGTAGGCGCCGAGCAGCAGGTGCTGGCCGTTGTCGACCGAGAGACCGTCTTTTTCAACCAGGCGGGCGCGGCCGCCGAGCACGCTGGCGCGTTCGAACACGGCCACCCGCGCGCCTTTGCGCACCAGTTCGACTGCGCAGGCCAGGCCGGCGTAGCCGCCGCCGATGACGGCGATCTGGGGGGCGTCGAGCCGGGCGCGCTGAACCATTTAGCCTTTGAGCCAGGTGCTGCTGGCGATCCACAGCTTGCGCACGGGAGTGAGCGAGGTGCGGCGGTCGAGCACGAGGAAGCCGTCTCGGGCGATCTCGTCGAGCAGGGTGCGATAGATGGCGGCCATGATCAGGCCGGGGCGCTGGGCTTTGCGGTCGATGGCGGGCAGCTGAGCCAAGGCCTGGTCGTAGAAGCTGATGGCGCGTTCGGTCTGGAATTGCATGAGGGCGACGAACTTGTCGCTGTGCTCGCCTTGCAGCAGATCGCTGGCCGGGACGTTGAAGCGTTGCAGGTCTTCGATGGGCAGGTAGATGCGGCCACGGCGCGCATCTTCGCCGACATCGCGAATGATGTTGGTGAGCTGGAGCGCGAGGCCGAGGTCGTGGGCGTATTTGAGCGTCTGTCGGTCCTGATTGCCGAAGATTTCGGCGGCGAGCAGGCCGACGACGCTGGCGACGCGGTAGCAGTAGAGGCGCAGGGTCTTGAAGTCGAGATAGCGCGTCTGGCTGAGGTCCATCTGCATGCCGTCGATGATTTCGAGCAACTGCTCGGCCGGCAGGCGGAAGCGTTTGCCGACTTCGGCCAGCGCGAGGCCAACGGGGTGGCTGGCCTCCCCTTTGTCGATACGCAGGATCTCGCCGCGCCACCAGTCGAGTTTGCTGTGGGCGATGGACGGGTCGAGACAATCGTCTACGATATCGTCCACTTCACGGCAAAAGGCGTACAGCGCCATGATCGCTTGCCGGCGTTCGATGGGCAGGAACAGAAAGCTGTAGTAGAAGCTCGATCCGCTGGCGGCGGCCTTTTGCTGGCAGTACTCGTGGGGGGTCATCGTGTGTTCGCGTGGAAGTTGAGCGCGGCGAAGGCTAAACCCGGTGCGTCGCGCTTGCCGAGGCTGGGTCGATGGCGGAAGACATCATAGCCGACGGCTTCAATGCGCTTGAGAATACGCAGGCCGCCGAGCACGATCAACCGTAGCTCCCAACCAATGCGCCCGGGCAGGGCCGTTGCGAGCGGTGCGCCGCTGTGCATGAGTGCGCGGGCGCGGTCGACCTGGAAGCGCATCAGCGCTCGCCAGGCGTCGTCGACGCGTTGTTCGTTGAGGTGGGTTTCGGTGACCTCGAAGCGCGCCATGTCGGTCAATGGCAGGTAGATGCGCGTTTTTTGCCAGTCGATGGCAACGTCTTGCCAGAAGTTGATCAATTGCAAACTGGTGCAGATGGCGTCGGACTGCGCCAGGTTGGCCGGCGTGTCGGCCTGGTAGAGGCGCAGCATCAGGCGGCCAACGGGGTTGGCCGAGCGGCGGCAGTAGTCGAGCAGCTCGGCGTAGTCGGCGTAGCGGGTTTTGCCAACGTCTTGTTCGAAGGCGTCGAGCAGGTCGCGGAAGAGTTGAATCGGCAGCTGGTGCGCGGCGATGTGGGGCGCGAGGCGCGCGAAGATCGGCGCAGCCGATGGCTTGCCTTGTTCGATCAGGTGCAGTTCGCGGCGGTAGTCGTTGAGCTGCGCGAGGCGAACGATAGCCGGGGCGTCGCCTTCGTCGGCAATGTCGTCGGCGCTGCGGGCGAAGGCGTAGATGGCCTCGACCGGTTCGCGCAAG
>JBFIJC010000411.1:0-2603 GCA_041600915.1 Nitrogeniibacter sp. | reverse complement strand
TCCGCAGGCCAGCAGGTGATTGTGCCGGCCGAGTTGCCGGTGTGGATGCTGCTCGCGCCCTTGCTGATCCTGCTTTGATCGTCGGTGGCTTGGCAGCGTGACTGAACGCGGATTCTTCGAGTGGCTGATCGTCACCGCCTTGTGCGTCTGCCTGGCGGTGGCCGCCACCTGGGCGGGCTGGCTGTGGCGCATGGATCAGGTGGCCTACGATGCCGCCATGTCGGTGGCGCGGCCCGACGCCGACACCCAAGTGGTGGTGGTCGCCATCGACGACCCCAGCCTGGCCGAGATCGGCCGCTGGCCGTGGCGACGCTCGGTGCATGCCGCGCTGATCGAACGCCTCAGTCAGGCCGGCGTGCGCAGCATCGTGATGGATGTCATCCTCAGCGAGGCCAATTCGGCCGACCCTGAGGCCGACGCGCAACTCGCGGAGGCGATTCGCGCCAGCGGCCGCGTCATTCTCCCGCTGGTGCAAGCCGCGCGTGGCAATGCCATCGTCGGCGAAGCACCGCCCGCGCCGGTGTTTGCTGCCGGCGCGGTGGGCATCGGCCATATCCATGTCGAGCTCGACCCCGACGGCATCGCCCGCAGCGTCTATCTGTGGGAGGGCGACGGCGCCGCGCGGCATCCGCAGCTCGGCCTTGCCGCACTCCAGCATGCCGAGCCCGAGCGCGCCGCCCCTTACGCCGCACCGGCGCCCGGTGTCGGCGCGGGCTGGCATCGCGCCGACTGGCTGCGCATCCCCTTTGCCGGGCCGCCGGGCAGTTTCCGCTACATTTCCTACGCCGACGTCTTGCGCGGCGATGTCGACGAGGCTGCGCTGCGCGACAAGGTCGTGTTTGTCGGCGCCACCGCGGTGGGCATGGCCGACAGCGTGCCCACACCCACCTCCGGCTTCAACCGGCCGATGCCGGGTGTCGAGGTCAACGCCAACGTCTATGCCGCACTCAAGCGGGGCGAGGCGGTGCGGCTGATGCCCGTGCCGCTGGCCGCCAGCATCGCCGGCGGCCTCGTCTTGCTGTTGATGGGCCTGATGCTGCGCGCCGCACCCCGCAATGCCCTGCTCATCGCCTTTGGCGGCTCGGCCGCCTGCTTGCTGCTCAGCTGGGTGGCGCTGCATTCGGCCATGTGGTGGTTCCCGCCGGCCGGCGCCGTGCTGGGCTGTCTGCTGTGCTACCCGCTGTGGAGCTGGCGGCGGCTCGAGGCCGCGCAACGGCATCTGGATGATCAGCTCGAAGTGCTCGATCGCGATGCCGCCAAGCTGTTTCCGGCCATGCAGATTGAGCTGCCCCGGGCCCATGGGCTCGACCCCCTCCAGCTGCGCATCCGCCGCGTCGATCAGGCGGTCCAGCGTCAGCGCGACCTGCACCGCTTTGTGGTCGACACGCTCGACCACCTGCCGGTTGGCGCCGTGGTGACCAACCCGGCGCATCAGGTCATGCTGTGCAACCAGGAGGCCATGCGTCTGCTCGAAGCCTCCGAGCCGCTCACCGTGGCGCGCGCCATCAAATCGCTGGAGTGGCCGCCGGGCGTGCCTACCGAAGGTGGCGTGCCACTGCACGATGGCGCCGGCAGCGTCCGCACCGTCGAGCTCGATGCCCCCAACGGTGCCCGCCTGCTGGTGTCGGTGGCCGGCCTGGCCGATTCGGCCGGCCGCCCGCTCGGCTCGGTATTTGGCCTCGCCGATATCACCCGCATCCACGATGCCCAGCGCAGCCGCGAAGAGACCATGCACTACCTCTCGCACGACATGCGCTCGCCCATCGCCTCTATCCTCACCCTGATCGAGGCCGAGCAACTGGCCGGCGAAACCAGCGCCAGCGGCCACGCTTTGCTCAACCAGCTCACCCGCTACGCGCGCTCCGCGCTCAAGCTGGCCGACGACCTGTTCCGCCTGGTACGCGCCGACGCCATCGACTCAAGCCAGTTCAAAGAGGTCAGTCTGGCCGCCGTCATGCAGGACGCCGCCGACGAGATCTGGGCGCTGGCCAAGGCGCGCGGCGTCACCGTCGCGGTGCACATCGACAACCGCGGCCACGACGACGGCTATGTGCGCGGCGACCGCGACCTGCTGCGCCGGGCCCTGGTCAATCTGCTCGGCAACGCGGTCAAATACGGCGCGCCCGACAGCACCGTCGAGATCACGCTGCATCGCGAAAACGCCGGCTGGGCCGTGTCGGTGCGCGATCACGGCGAAGGCATCCGGCAAGACCTGCTGCCCCGTCTGTTCCAGCGCTTCGGCCGCCTGCCCACCGCCGCCAGCCGCCGCGAAGCCGGCATCGGCCTCGGGCTGATGATCGTCAAAACCGTGGCCGAGCGTCACGGCGGCCGCGCCTCGGTCAAGAGCACGCCGGGCGAGGGCACCACCTTTACCCTGCACCTGCCGGCGCTGCGTTAGCCGTCATCATGCCCACCGCACGCCGTCGTCGCGCTGCCCGCTTCATTCTGTGGTTGATGGCCATTGCCATCCTCGTCACCGGTCTCGTCGCTTGGCAGTTCAGCGACCGCTGGCTAAGCGCCACGCTGGTCGAACAGATCAACGCCCGCGTCGCCGGTAAGGTAAGCATCGACGGCCCGGTGTCGCTGCAAGTGTTTCCGCCCCG
>JBFIJC010000410.1:0-2611 GCA_041600915.1 Nitrogeniibacter sp. | reverse complement strand
GGACGACGCGCAAAAATCGGGCGCGATGATGCTCTTCGGCGAGAAGTACGGCGACGAAGTGCGCGTGCTGAGCATCGGCAGCTCGAAAGAGCTGTGTGGCGGCACACACGTTATCCGCACGGGTGACATCGGTCTGTTCAAAATCGTTGCCGAAGGTGGCGTGGCCGCCGGTGTGCGCCGGGTCGAGGCCGTCACTGGCGAAGCCGCCGTGGCCTGGGTCCAGAGCCAGCAAGCCTTGCTCGACGCGGCGGCTGCAGCCGTGCGTGCGCCAAGCGCCGAGTTGCCCGAGCGTATCAATCAGTTGCAGGATGGCATGAAGTCGCTCGAAAAAGAGCTGGCCCGTCTCAAGTCCAAACTCGCCGCCAGCGCTGGCGCCGATCTGGCCAGCCAGGCGGTCGACATCAAGGGCGCCAAAGTGCTGGCCGTGAGCCTCGACGGCGCCGACGTCAAAGCCCTGCGCGAGACCATGGACAAGCTCAAGGACAAGCTCGGCTCGGCGGCCATCGTGCTGGCCTCGGCCGAAGACGGCAAAGTGACGCTGATCGCCGGCGTCACCGCTGACCTCACCGGCAAGGTCAAGGCCGGCGAGCTGGTGAACTTTGTCGCCCAGCAGGTCGGTGGCAAGGGCGGCGGCCGTCCGGACATGGCCCAGGCTGGCGGCACCCAACCCGAAAACCTCCCCGGTGCGCTCATGCGTGTGTCCGAGTGGGTGGGTGAGCGCTTGTAAAAACGCGCGAACTCAAGGACGTATCCGGAGCCGATCCGTCGGATCACGTTGGTCAGCAATGCGTGCGATGCAAGGCACGCAACGCCGCTCAGGGTGGTCCCTGAGCAAGGCGCGTAACGCAGCAGCGTGCGCATTGCTGGCCAACCCGAAGGGCTCGCCTGTTCTGGCGCGATCCTCATGACTGCCTTGAATCTCCTTGCGTGGACGCGATTCGATTGGTCTCGCCGCTCTGTGCCCGATAAGCCAGGACGGGCGAGCGGGACCGGCGGATCGGCTCCGGATACGTCCAGACCCACGGGCCGGCACAACCGGCCCGTTTCTATTTCAGCGATAAGATTGCGAAAAAACGGAGACTGCCATGCAACAACATTTCGCCAGCGACAACTACGCCGGCATTTGCCCCGAAGCCACCGCCGCCCTGCTCGAAGCCAACACCGGCCATGCGCCGGCCTATGGCGATGACGACTACACCCGCAAGGTGTCCGACCGCCTGCGTGACATCTTTGAAACCGATTGCGATGTGTATTTCGTGTTCAACGGCACGGCCGCCAATTCGCTGGCGCTGGCCACCTTGTGCCAGTCCTATCACAGCGTGATCTGCCATCAGCTGGCGCATGTGGAAACCGATGAATGCGGCGCGCCGGAGTTCTTCTCCAACGGCGCCAAGCTGCTGACCGCCGCCGGCGAACACGGGCGGCTCACGCCGGAGACCATCACCGAGGTAGTGACCCGCCGCAGCGATCTGCACTTTCCCAAGCCGCGCGGCCTCACGCTGACCCAGACCACCGAAGTCGGCACGCTCTACCAGCCCGATCAAGTCGCCGCCATTGCCGACACCGCCCGCCAGCACGGATTGCGAGTGCACATGGATGGCGCGCGTTTCGCCAACGCCGCGGCCTCGCTCGACGTGGCACCGGCCGACATCACCTGGCGCGCCGGGGTGGATGTGCTGTGTTTTGGCGGCACCAAGATGGGCCTGCCGGTGGGCGAGGCGGTGGTGTTTTTTGACCGCAAGCTGTCCGAAGACTTCGCCTGGCGCTGCAAGCAGGCCGGCCAGCTGGCGTCGAAGATGCGCTTTTTGTCGGCGCCCTGGCTGGGCATGCTCACCGACGATGTGTGGCTCAAGCACGCCCGCCACGCCAACGCCATGGCACAGCGTCTGAGTGCGGGACTGCTCGCCATCGACGGCGTCGAGCTGCTCTTCCCGACCGAGGCTAACGGCGTCTTCGCGCGACTGCCGGCACCGGTCGAGGCCGGGTTGCGTGCCAAGGGCTGGCGCTTTTACACCTTCATCGGTGCCGGTGGGGCGCGCTTCATGTGTGGCTGGGATACCTTGCCGGCCACGGTCGACGCGCTCCTCGGCGATGTGCGGGCACTCACCGGAGACGCCGATGCGATTCGACCCTGAGGATTGGCGCTACTGCCCGCGCTGCGGCAGCGCGCTGGCCGACGCGCATATCGGCGATCTGCCGCGTCGTGTTTGCCCCGACGCCGCCTGCGGCTTCATTGCCTGGGGCAATCCGGTGCCGGTGGTGTGTGCGCTCATTGAATGTCTCGATCGTGACGGCCAGATGCTGCTGGCGCGAAACGTGGCGTGGGACGAAGGCAAGTTCGCGCTGGTGACCGGGTTTCTGGAGCGCGACGAAGCGCCGGATGTCGCGATCGTCCGCGAGGTCAAGGAAGAGACCGGGCTCGACGCCCAGGCGGTGCACTGGATCGGCAATTACGGGCTCTCTCACGCCAACCAGGTGCTGCTCGTCTATCACGTACAGGCCACTGGTGAGATCACGCTCAACGAAGAGCTTGCCGAAGTGAAGCTGATCCCCAAAGACAAGCTCAAGGGCTGGGAGCGCGGGACGGGCTGGGCGGTGATGGACTGGGTGG
>JBFIJC010000409.1:0-2621 GCA_041600915.1 Nitrogeniibacter sp. | reverse complement strand
GGTGTTTTGCGGCGGTAGCCACCATCGGGCTGCATTTCCCAGGCATTGCAGTTGTCGTTGAGATAGACCCGGAAGCCTTCTTTCATGACGCGGCGCTTGAGGCGCGGATCGAGAATCGGGAAGGCGGTCTCGATGCGACGGAAGAAGTTGCGGTCCATCCAGTCGGCGCTTGAAAGATAGAGTTTGTCTTGGCCGTCGGCATGGAAGCAGAAGATGCGGTGGTGTTCGAGAAATCGACCGATGATCGAACGTACCCGGATGTTCTCGGAGAGTCCCGGTACGCCCGGTCGCAGCGCGCAGGGGCCGCGGATGATGAGGTCGACCTCAACCCCGGCCTGGGAGGCCTCGTAGAGCGCCATGATGGTTTTGGGCTCGAGCAGGGCGTTCATCTTGGCGGTGACGCGCGCCTTGCGTCCCGCGCGGGCGATCTCGGTTTCGGCCTGGATGTGTGCGATCACGTTGGCGTGCAACGCGAATGGGGCTTGCCACAGGTGGGTCAGGGTCGAGGCCTTGCCCAGCCCAGTGATCTGCTTGAAGAGTGCGGCGACGTCTTCGCCCATTTCTGGGTTGGCGGTGAGCAGGCCGAAGTCGGTGTAGAAGCGCGTGGTGCGCGGGTGGTAGTTGCCGGTGCCCAGATGAATGTAGCGACGCAGCCCATCGGCCTCGCGGCGGATCAGCATGAGCAGCTTGGCATGCGTCTTGTAGCCGAACACGCCATACACCACATGGGCGCCGACCTCTTCGAGTTGTGCCGCCCAGCCGATGTTGGCCTCTTCGTCGAAGCGCGCCATCAGCTCGACCACCACGGTGACTTCCTTGCCCTTTTGTGCGGCGCGGATCAGATGTTCCATCAGCACCGAGTCGGTGCCGGTGCGGTACACCGTCATCTTGATGGCGAGCACGCCCGGGTCATCGGCGGCGGCCTTGATCAGCTCGATGACCGGCGTGAAGCTTTCGAAGGGGTGGTGGAGCAGGATGTCTTGCTTGCGGATGGCGGCGAAGATGTCCGACGACGAACCGTCCAGACCGGCGGGCATGGCGGGTTTGAACGGGACGAAGGTGAGGTCAGGGCGGTCGACACTGTCAGGCAACTGCATCAGGCGGACGAGGTTGACGATGCCGGGGGTGCGGTACAAGTCGTTTTCAGACAGCCCGAATTGGGTCAGCAAAAAGGCTTCCATGCCTGGCGAACAGTTGTCGGCCACCTCAAGGCGGACCGAGTCGCCAAAGTGGCGTTGCTGCAATTCGCCCTTGAGTGCGGCGCGCAGGTTGGTGACTTCTTCCTCGTCCACGAACAGGTCTGAGTTCCGGGTCAGCCGGAACTGGTAGCAGCCAAGCACTGCCATGCCAGGGAAGAGCTTGTCGACATGCGCGTGGAGGATGGACGACAGAAAGATGAAGCCATGCTCCATGCCCGAGATGTGCTTGGGCATCTGGATGACGCGGGGCAGGGCGCGTGGGGCCTGGACGATGGCGGTGTTGGTGTCGCGGCCGAAGGCGTCGAGCCCGTCGAGCTCGACGGCAAAGTTCAGACTCTTGTTGAGCACCCGCGGGAAGGGGTGGGCCGGGTCGAGGCCGATCGGCGTGAGCACCGGCGCGACTTCGCGTTCGAAATAGTCGGCGACCCAGGCCTGCTGGGCCTCGGTGAGCGCTTCACGTTTGAGCAGGCAAATGCCTTCGGCTTCGAGTGAGGGCAGAATCTCCTCATTCAGCAGGCGGTACTGCTCTTCGATGATGTCATTGACCACCACACTCACCTGATCGAGCAGCTCGTGGGGGGTCAGTCCATCTTCCGTGTCGGGCGTGCGCAAGCCCTGGCGGATTTTTTCCTTGATGCCGCCGACCCGGATCTCGAAGAACTCGTCCAGGTTGCTGGAGACGATGCACAGGAAGCGCAAGCGCTCGAGGAGCGGGACGCTTTGGTCCGCCGCCTGCGCCAGCACGCGCTGCTGGAACTGCAGCAGGGCCAGTTCGCGGTTGATGAAAGTCACGTGTGGGAGATCGTCGGGATTCATGGTGTGGCCGTGCCGTGGCGGAACAAGGTAAGTGCGAGAGTCTTTGACATTCATATTACATCGCGATGACAAAACAGGAGCCGGGCGGACTGGTCCGTAGTCCGATTGCGCGACGGTGCTAGAATCCGGGGCGTCTGCCTATGCCTTACGCTGGGCGCTGTCCGGCCATACCATGACTAACGAACTGATTGCCGCAATCGATCTGGGTTCCAACAGCTTTCGCCTTCAGGTCGGGCGCATCGTCGAGGGGCAGATCTATCCGCTCGATGGGCTCAAGGAGCCCGTCCGGCTCGCTGCCGGCTTGTCGCCCGAGAAGTACCTCGATACCGCCGCGCAAACCCGCGGCACCATGGCGCTGAGCCGCTTTCGTGAGCGCTTGGCGGGCTTTCGGCCGAGTCAGGTGCGGGCGGTGGCTACCAACACCTTGCGTGTGGCCAAGAACGCGCCGGAGTTCCTGATCCGCGCCGAGGCGGCGCTGGGTTTTCCGATCGAGGTCATCGCCGGCCGTGAAGAGGCCCGCCTGATCTATATCGGCGTAGCGCACTCCCTGGCTGACCCGCAGCGTCAGCAGCTTGTGGTCGATATTGGTGGCGGCTCCACCGAGTT
>JBFIJC010000408.1:0-2630 GCA_041600915.1 Nitrogeniibacter sp. | reverse complement strand
TGTTGGCGCCGGTCCAATACTGACCAGGTGTTCCGGTTGAATTCTGACCAGGGGTGATAGCCGCCTGTCATTGCGGCGACTGTGGATAAGTGTAGCGGATTCTGGGTAGGGAATTCCCTCCTATCTGTCGTGTTGAGGTTTTCGATGGTGTGAAGTGGCGCGGGGGAATCTGCGAAGGGCGTAGCCCGAAGCAGATTCCCCCGCGCGGCGCCGACTCAGAACGGCTCAGATGCTTCGGCCTCACTTGGCGGCGCGGCCCGCCGGGCCTTCTCCCGCGACTGGATGCGTGACTTGGCTGCCGCATTGCTGTGCTGGAAGCGCCAGGAATCGTTGCCAGTCTCGATGATGTGGCAGTGGTGGGTCAGGCGGTCGAGCAAGGCCGTGGTCATCTTCGCGTCACCGAACACGCTTGCCCACTCGCCAAAGGTGAGATTGGTCGTGATCATCACGCTGGTGTGTTCATAGAGCTTGGAGAGCAGGTGGAAGAGCAAGGCACCACCGGCCTGGCTGAACGGCAGGTAACCCAGTTCATCCAGGATGACCAGATCGACGTTGCGTAGCGACAGCGCGATACGCCCGGCCTTGCCGGCGGCCTTCTCCTGTTCGAGCGCATTGACCAGGTCCACGGTGGAGTAGAACCGCACCCGCCGCCCATGACGGGTGACGCCTGAGATGCCCAGTGCGGTCGCCAGATGCGTCTTGCCGGTGCCCGGCCCGCCAACGAACACGACGTTGTGGGCCTGGTCGGCAAAGCCCAGATCGCTCAGTTCGCTGATCAGCCTGCGCTCGACGCACGACTGCTCGAAGTCGAACCCGGCCAGATCCCGGTGCACCGGGAAACGCGCCGCACTCATCTGGTAGCGGATCGAACGCATCGCACGATCGGTGCCTTCGGCCTGCAGCAGTTGCTCAATCAGCCAGCGTGCGCTCTGTACCGCCGCACCGTCGTCGGCGCTGATCTCGTTCCAGGCGGTGGCCATGCCGAACAAACGCAGGCTTTTCAGTTCCGCGCCGATATCACGCATGATCGGCCTCCTGTCGTTCGCGCAGGCTGTCGTAGCGCCCCGTGTCGGCCAGCGGCAGCGCTTTGAGTTCGAGGCTCGTTTCGACCGATTCCGGCAGGGGCGCCTGGTTCAGCCGTGCGATCACATTGAGCACGTGCTCGATGCTGACCATGCCGGAGTCCAGTACCAGTTCCACGGCCACCAACACCGGCTCCAGACCGACCTTGGGGACCATCGTGAGCACCTGACTCATCACCCGATCGCCACCGTCGCGACGCAGCAGCAAACGCTGCAACCGAAGTAGTGCGGTGGGCATCTCGGCAAACGGTGCGCCATTACGCAGCGCACCCGGTTTGCGTTCGAGTAGCGGCAGGTAGTGGCGCCAGTCGTAGCGGGTCTGCTCGCGATCAAAGAGACGCGGGTGGCTGGCCACGACCACCTCGTCGAACACGAACTCGATGCGCTCCGGGTAGAAGCGCTTGCTGATCAGCTTGCCCGCCCACTCGCACGGCACCGAGTAGTGATTGCGGTCCGCCGTCACCAGGCAAGTGCTCGACACCCGCCCTGGCGCTTCCACATACCCATCGAAGGGCGCGATCATCGGCATCAGATGGGCCTGCTCGTGCTCGAGCATCTCGGCAACCGTCAGCGCGTACTGCGGATGGCGTAATTCCTGCCACAGGCTGCGGCAACGCGCCAGCAGCCAGGTGTTGAGTTCGGCCATCGAGCCAAAGCGCTCTTCGCCTGCCTGTTGCCAGATCCGCCGCCGGCTGTCCTGCACGTTCTTCTCGACAATGCCCTTTTCCCAGCCGCTCGCGACGTTGCAGAAGTCCGGATCGAAGAGGTAGTGCGAGCACATCGCATAAAAACGGGCATTCACCACCCGGCCCTTGCCCTTCTTGACCTTGTCGACCGCGGTCTTCATGTTGTCATAGATGCCGCGCCGGGCAATGCCGCCGAGTGCCTCGAAACTGCGCGTGTGCGCGTCGAACAGCATCTCGTGGGCTTGACTCGGGTAGGCCACCAGCACGAACGCGTGGCTCGCACACAGCTTCAGGTGCGCCACCTGCAGCTTGCGCCACACCCCACCGATGACCAACCGCTCCTCGCTCCAGTCGAACTGAAACGCTTCGCCCAGTTCGAACTTCAGCGGCACAAAAGCTCGCCCTGGGTCGTTCGTTCCCTTGCGGCTACGCCAGGCGCGGATGAAATCGGTCAGGAGCGTGTAACTGCCCTCGAAGCCCTGTGCCTTCAGTTGCGCGAGCATCGCCTGCGCCGTCCGTCGCTCCCGCTTCGGGCGCTGGGCATCGGCTTCCAGCCAGCCCACCACCGTGGCCTCGAAGGCCGCGAGCTTGCCCGGCGCCTTCGAGCGACGGTAACGGGGCTCGGCCGCTTTGGCCTCCCCGAGCCATTTCCTCACCGTCGTGCGCGACAGCCCCGTGCGGCGCGCAATCTCCGAGCGGGACAGCCCGTCCCGGTAATGCATCCTTCTGACCTTGCCCAGCATTTCCATGGTGATCACCTCTGTTCCTCTGCCTCAAAATGAGGCAGAGAGGTTAAGCACCCTGGTCAGTTTTAAGCCGGAATTCACCCCGATAGGTGGTCAGTTTTCGGCCGGCGCCAACA
>JBFIJC010000407.1:0-2655 GCA_041600915.1 Nitrogeniibacter sp. | reverse complement strand
GGGTGATCATGCGCGGCGCCTGTTTGAAGGCGCGGTTCATGGTGAAAGGCATCCAGTAGGCGTCGAGCGGGTTCATGTGGGTCTCCACAAAGTCTTGATGCATCCTAGTCGCGCAAAACGATGCATAAAACTACAATGATCGTCAGTAAAGTTTCGGATGAATGAAACAATGAAGCCGCGTGCCCTGCTGAACAACCTTGCCGAAGCCGATCTGCGCCTGTTGCGGGTGTTCATCGCCATTGCCGAGTCCGGGGGTCTGGCGGCGGCCGAGTTGCGCCTCAACATCAGTCGCTCGGTGATCAGCCGCCATCTCAAGGCGCTGGAGTCGCGGCTCGCGGTGCGCCTGTGCGATCGGGGCCGGGCGGGCTTCGCGCTGACCGAGGAGGGCACGACGGTGCTGGCCGCCGCGCGGCGCTTGCTGGCGCAAATTGATGCGTTTCGGACCGAGATTGGTGAGTTGCACGAAGGCTTGCGCGGCGAGCTCAATCTTGCGGTGTTCGACAAGTTCGTGACCAATCCGGGCTGCAAGCTGCCAGCGGCCATCGCGGCGTTTGACGCGGTCGCGCCGTCGGTCCGGATCAATCTGCATGTGGCGCACAGCGGCGAGATCGAGCCCGGCTTGCTCGACGGGCGCTTCCAGCTCGGCATTCAGCCCATGCACCGCGCGAGCGATAGCTTTGAGGCAGTGTGGCTGTTTGGCGAGCCGATGCAGTTGTATTGCGCGGCTTCGCATCCGTTGGTGGCCGGGGGGCGCACGCCGGATGATGCCGAAATTCGCGCCGCCCGGTTGGTCGGCCTGGGCTATCACTCACCCAATATGGAAACCTTCTGGCGGCTCGGACTCCAGCCGGTGGCGCGGGCGTTTGATCAGGAAGCGACCGTGGCGCTCATTCTGTCGGGCTGCTACGTGGGGTTCTTGCCTGCGCATTACGCGCAGCGCTTTGTCGCCGATGGGACGCTGTGTTGCATTGGGGCGCAGGTGTTTCACTATCACTGCGACTGGCATGCGTTTGTGCCGCGCAATCCGGCACCATCGCGACTCGCGCGACGGTTTCTTGAGATTCTGTGTGCCAGTCACGGCGCAGGAAGCGCCGGCGAATAATCGCCGGCCTTCCCGGTGCTGCGTCAGTAATAGTCGTTGATATTGGTTTCGGCTTTTTCAAAAATCTCGGAAGCGGCGCCGACCAGCTGTGCATCGGGTGCGCAGGCGACGCTGGTGTCCTTGCTCGGGTAGTCGATCGAGGACAGGAAGTGGCGCATGCAGTTGAGGCGGGCGCGTTTTTTATCGTCCGATTTGATCACCGTCCACGGTGCATCGGCGGTGTCGGTGTGGAAGAACATGGCACGCTTGGCGATCGAGTACTCGTCCCACTTGTCGAGTGACTTGATATCGATGGGCGACAGCTTCCAGTGCTTGAGCGGGTCATCACGTCGGGAGATGAAGCGGCGTAATTGCTCTTCGCGGCTCACCGAAAACCAGTACTTGAAGACCAGCACGCCGCTGTTGACCAGCATGCGTTCCATCTGCGGCGTCTGGCGCATGAATTCCAGATACTCCTGCGGCGTACAAAAGCCCATCACCCGTTCGACGCCGGCGCGGTTGTACCAGGAGCGGTCGAAGAACACCATCTCGCCGGCGGTGGGCAGGCGCTCGATGTAACGCTGGAAGTACCACTGGTGGCGCTCGGTCTCGGTGGGCTTTTCCAGCGCCACCACGCGGGCGCCGCGGGGGTTCAGGTGCTCCATGAAGCGTTTGATGGTGCCGCCCTTGCCGGCCGCATCGCGGCCTTCAAATAGCAGCACGACTTTCTGGCCGCTTTTCTTGACCCAGTTTTGCACTTTTAGCAGCTCGATCTGCAGCTCCTGTTTGGCCTCTTCGTACTCCTTGCGACCCATGCGCTGGGTGTAGGGGTAGTCGGAGGGCAAGGGGGCTTTTCCGCTGTCCTCATAGGTGCCGTGCGGCGCCTGGGCGACCTTGAGCGCGCTCGGACCGTGGCTGATTTCAAGAATTTCGCCGGCGGCGTTGGCTTCTTGTTGTGCGGTGTGATGCGACTCGTACACCGTGGGCGTTTCGTCGTCTTCTTCTGTGGTTTGCGTCACGACCGGGGCGGCAGCGGGCTTCGTCGCAGCCGGCTTCGCGCTCGTGCGGCGGCGCGCCGGGCGCTTGGGCTTAGGGGTTTCGGTGGGGGTTTGTTCCTGGAGGATGTCGTCTCTTTCGTCGCTCATCGCGCGCTCCATATTAGTGGCTCATAAAATACCAATGCTGCGCTGATGCGTTCTCAGAAATATGACCTGAATCAATTTTGTTGAGTGTCGGGGTCTGTGTGGCCGTGAGCGGTCGCGAGTGTTGCCCTGGTGCAACAAAGGCGTTTTTGAATGCCTTCACATGCGTCAGGCGGCGGCCATTCGCGGGAGCCGTGTCAGGTGTCGGGCAATCGCCAAAATGCAGAGCAAAAGGGCACTCAGGCTTGTGACAACACCCAGCCACTGACCGGCGTCCCAAGCCAGGCCGATGGCGGTGCCAAGCACGCTGCTGCCCAGATAGTAGCTCGACAGATAGACCGCCGCGGCAAGCGCCCGGCTGGCGCCGGCGCGTCGGCTGACCCAGCCGCTGGTCGTGGTGTGCGCGCCGAAAAACCCGAAGGTAAAAATCGC
>JBFIJC010000406.1:0-2702 GCA_041600915.1 Nitrogeniibacter sp. | reverse complement strand
GACAGCATCGACGAGACCGCGCCCAAGCTGGTGCTGCGGGTCAATCAGGCCAAGGCGGCGCTGATGGGCGTGGCGCAGGCGCAGATTGTCGAGGTGATGCGCCTCGGCCTGGCCGGCGAGAGCGTGACGCCGCTGCACGGCGGTGATAACAAATACGAGATTCCGGTGCGCATTCAGTTGCCGCCCGAACAGCAGTCGACCGTGGCGCATCTGTTGCAGCTCAAGCTGCGCGCGCAGGACGGCACGCTGGTGCCGGTGTCCGAACTGGTCAGCGTGCACCCGACCGAGCGCGATCAGGTCATTTATCACAAGGACTTGCTGCCGGTGGTCTATGTGACCGGCGACATGGCCGGCGCGCTGGATTCACCGCTTTACGGCATGTTCGACATCCGCAGCCAGATCAAGGATATGCCGCTGGTCGGCGAGCGCCTGGCCGGCGTGCTGGACGAATGGTTCATCCAGCAGCCGCACGATCCCTACGCTGGCTACAGCGTGAAGTGGGACGGCGAGTGGAAGGTCACGTATGAAACCTTCCGTGACATGGGCGCCGCCTACGCAGTCGGCCTGATCCTGATCTATCTGCTGGTGGTAGCGCAGTTCAGGCGCTATGTGGTGCCGCTGATCATCATGGCGCCGATTCCGCTGACCATCATCGGCGTGATGCCGGGGCATGCGTTGCTGGGTGCGCAGTTCACCGCCACCTCGATGATCGGCATGATCGCGCTGGCCGGCATCATCGTGCGCAACTCGATCCTGCTGGTGGATTTCATCAACCATCAGGTGCGCGCCGGCGTGCCCTTTGCCGAGGCGGTGATCACCTCGGCCGCCGTGCGCGCCAAGCCGATCGGCCTGACCGCGCTGGCGGCCATGATCGGCGCCGCCTTCATCCTCGACGACCCCATCTTCAACGGCCTAGCGATCAGCCTCATCTTCGGCATTCTGGTGTCCACGGTGCTGACGCTGGTGGTGATCCCGGTGCTTTATTTCGCGGCGATGCGCAACAAGGTCGCCGAACTCCAATCGGAAGGACAGCCCTCATGAATCTCACCGTCAATCAGTTCGTCCGTATTTTTGCCGGCGCTTTTGTGCTGATCTCGCTGGCGCTGGGCGCAGAAGCCTCGCCGCTGTTCGTGAACGTCAATTTCCTGTGGTTCACCGCGTTTGTCGGCGCCAACCTGTTTCAGAGCGGCTTCACCAAGATCTGTCCGCTGGAGACCTTTCTGCGCAAATTCGGCGTCAAGGACAGCATCGGCTGCGGTTGAGGCGGCACTTGGGGGCATTGTCCTCAAGTCAGCGCACGTGGGGCCGATAAGCAGGAATGTCGTCCCCCGACTCTTCTTCGCTGATCCCGCCCGAAACAGACGCTGACGCGCGAGATATTGGCGCGACCTCCTGGCGCCGGGCCTTGCCGCTCGCCTTGGTGGTCTTGCTGCTGGGCGCGGTGCTGACCCTGGCCGGCGCGCGCTATGTCGACCGCCTCGAGTCGGCGCAGGCAACACAGGACACCCAGCACGCGGTCAACCGGGTCACCTCGGCCCTGCTTGAGCGCTTGAACTACTACACGGCGCACATGCGTGCCACGGCGGGGCTGTTTGTCGCCTCGGACCGGGTGACGCTGTTCGAATGGGAGCGCTACATCGCCACCACCGAGTTGCGCCCGCTGAACGAGATGGGCGCGGCCGGCCTGGTGTATGCGCCACGGGTTGCGGCGGACCGGCGGGCGGACTGGGAAGACTTCATGTTCTACGCCTATGATCGGGTGATCGCGATTCGCGGCTCGACCGAAGGCGCCGCCTACCCGGTGCAGTTCGCCGCGCCGCGGGTGAGCACGCTGGAAGTGATTCTTGGCTTCGATCTGGCGTCAAACCCGACCCGTCGCGCCGCGATCGAGGCGTCGATCACGCGCGGGGATATCGTGCTGAGCGGGACCATCACACTCAAGGATGCGGGGGACGCGTCACCGGCCGGCATTCTCGCCTTGCCGGTGTTTCATCCGGCAAAAGACTTGATGCGCGATGCACCCGCCAGTGATCTGGTGCGCGGCGTGGTGGTGCTCGGCCTTCGCTATGGTGACTGGATCGCCTCTGTCTCGAATGACTGGGCCGAGCAGGTTCAGGTTGAACTCATTGACGAAAGCGATGAGGCACCCGTCCCGCTGGTGTCGCTGAGCGAACGCCCTTCCGGCGACGGTATGTCGCGGCCTCTGATGGTGGGTGGGCGTCAGCTGCGCCTGGTTTTCCATCCGGTGGCGCAGGCCGGTGACAGCGTTGCCGGGCTGACCGTACGGGCGGCTGGTGGGGTGCTGACGCTGGCGTTTGCCTTGCTGACCTTTTATCTGGCCTCGGGGCGGCATCGCGCCCTGGCATCGGCGGCGCGCATCGGTGGGGCGCTGGCCGATTCAGAGCGACGCTTTGCCCTCGCGGCGACGGCGACCAGCGATGGTATCTGGGAGTGGGTGTCCGACCGGTCCGAGATGTATCTGTCGGATCGGGCGCAGCGCATGCTGTTTGGCGCGCCCCGAGCGGGGCCGATCGCCTGGCGCGAGGTGCTGCATGGTTTGTTGCCAGCCGAGCGGCGGGTCTTGCTGCTCGCCCTGCGCGGGCATCTTCGCCATCGTCAGGCGCTGGAGGTGGCGATCTCGGTACCCAACGCCATGGGCGGAAGCCGTCACCTGCTGGTGCGCGGACGGGCTGCATGGGACG
>JBFIJC010000405.1:0-2708 GCA_041600915.1 Nitrogeniibacter sp. | reverse complement strand
GGCGGTCAATGCGCTGACCGCCGCGGTGACGGCGCCCCTGCTGTGGGGGAGCGTTCAGACCCTGAGTCTGGGCATGGTGATGTATCTCGTGCTCGGCGCCGCGGCCGCCGGTGCGGTGTTTTACCGGATGGCGGATGCCCGCTAAGCGCTGATTGCACCGCCGCGAACTATTCACCGTAGCGGCGTCTGAACTCACTCGGCGAGCAGCCCACTTCGCGTTTGAAAAATTTGACGAAATTGGTCGGCTCATCGAAGCCGACCCGGTCGGCGATCAGGCCGATCGGCAAGGGCGTGTGGGCCAGCAGGCGCTTGGCTTCCAGGTTGATTCTGGCCGCAATGCAGGTCTTTGCGCTCAGCCCCGTGACGTCCAGCGTCGCGCGGTTGAGGCTCTTCTCGGAGCAAGCGAGCTGCCTGGCGTAGCCCGCCACCTGATGCTCGCGTGCGAAATCTCTCTCCAGCTGTTGTTTGAAGCGCTTGAAGCGTTGCAGGTTTGGAGAGATCGCGCCATCGCGCGGCGCATGCCGGCCATGAATCAGATGCAGGCGCGTCACCAAGGCCGACAACTGATACCGCAGCAAGGCGTTCAACTCTGCGGGTGGTCCGCCGAGCTGGGCGTCATCGTGCATTTGCATGAACGCGCGGGTGACGGCATCACGCTCCCTGTCGGTGAGCGCCAAATGCTCGGGCAGAGCCTCCAGGCTGTTGACCATCTGCAAATCGGCATTCGATGCCGTGCTTTGCACGGGCAGCAGAAACTCGGGGCGGAAAACCGCAATCCAGCCATCCCAGGCATGGGTGAAGTCAAAACGCTGCGCCTGCGCCGGGCGCAGCGCCAGCGTCGACCCGGCGACACAGTGCACTGGCGCAAAGTCGATGAGGTGGGCGCAGCTGCCTTCGGTCACATGGATCAGGATGTGGAAGTCGATGCGGTGTGCCAGGCGTTGTTCGTCCTCGGCGAGGCGCCGCCGCAGCTCCGCTATTGAAAACACCTCGACATCCAGCCGATAGCGCTCGGGCGGCTGGTAGCCCACGCGCTTGAGAGCGGCGCGCTCGTCTTTCAGCTTCGTCATGTGGATGTGTCCGATTTTTACCATACATGCGCCGCATTCTACCGGGTCATTCAGAGGCCGCGCTCCTATCATTGCGCCATGGCAGTGATCGCTGCGATCCGCCGCAACAGCCATTTGGAGAATGCCGTGAAGAAGCTTTGTAAACCCCTGATTTTATCTGCACTCACCGCCGTGTCACTGACCGCCGGCGCAGGCACTATGACCTCGAACAAGGAAGCACAGATGAGCACCTCGCATGTTGAACAAGTGGTATCACTGTTGAAAAGCATCGAGACGGGCGATAGCGCGCCGGTGGCTTATATCAACCCGACGAAGTACATCCAGCACAATCTGGCAGTGGCCGATGGCCTGGCGGGTTTTGGCGCGGTGCTGAAGCAGTTGCCCGCTGGCAGCGCGCGGGTGAACACCGTGCGCGCGTTTCAGGATGGCGATTACGTCTTTACGCACACCGACTACAACTTCTTCGGGCCCAAGATCGGCTTCGACATTTTCCGCTTCGAAAATGGCCGGATCGTCGAGCACTGGGACAATCTTCAGGAGAAGCCGGCGACAGGCAACCCCAGCGGTCGCAGCATGATCGACGGCGCGACGGAAGTCGTCGACCGGGAGAAGACCGAGGCCAACAAGGCGGTAGTGCGCGCCTTTGTCGACGACATTCTGGTGAATGGCCGTATGGACAAGCTCGCCAGCTACTTTGAAGGCGATGCCTACATCCAGCACAACCCGCAGGTCGCAGATGGCCTGTCAGGCCTGGGTAGCGCGCTGAAAGCGATGGCCGAGCAGGGCGTGACGATGAAGTACGACCGTATTCACAAGCTGCTTGGCGAGGGCAACTTTGTGCTGGTCGTGAGCGAGGGCAGTTTCGGCGGCAAGCCGACGTCGTTTTATGACCTCTTTCGAGTCGACAAGGGCTTGATCGCCGAGCATTGGGACACCATCGAAACCATCCCCGCCCGCGCCGAGTGGAAGAACGGAAACGGCAAGTTCTAATCGCTTGCCCGTCGCGGTGGTGTCGTCAGCCCGCCTGCCAGCGCTGAATGATCTGATCGGCAAGATTGGTCAGGTCTGATGCGCTGAGGTCGGGCGGCGGCACGTTTGTCGCGGGTAGCACCGCGTTGTGGGGCCGGGTCACCAGCGCGCCGCGGCAGCCCGCAGCCTGTGCGCCGATGGTATCCCACAGATGGCAGGCGACGAGGCAGAGGTCTGAGGTTTTGACGCCGAGCGCCTTCGCCACATGCCGGTAGGTTTCGGGCGCCGGCTTGAATTTCTGGACGGTTTCGACGCTGAAGGCGTGTTCGAAAAAGTCACTCAGGCCTGCGCGCTGCAGGGGCGTGGGTGAGGTGGTGCTGGCCGAGTTGGTCAGTGTCACCATCCGGAAGCCCGCGTTACGCAGGCGGGTGAGCGCCGGGACGACATCCGGATGGGCGGGCATGGTGTTCATGCGCGTTTTCAGTTCGTTGAGGTCTTCGTCGGCAATCGCGAGACCATGCGTTGAGCCAAGCATGCGCAGCGTGCCGACGCCCAGTTCGCCAAACGGGGTGTACAGCCCGGAGAGCGTCAGGGTCTGGGAGTAGAGGATCAGCTGCGCAAACCACTCGCGGAGCACGGCCCGGTCGCCAAAGACACGATCAAACAGGG
>JBFIJC010000404.1:0-2712 GCA_041600915.1 Nitrogeniibacter sp. | reverse complement strand
GGTCCGCCACATCGAGGTGCCCTACAAGGTGGTGATCAATGAAGCCATCGAACTGGCCAAGTCCTACGGCGGCACCGACGGCCACCGCTTTGTGAACGGCGTGATGGACAAGGTCGCGGCCAAGCTGCGCCCGACCGAAGTGGCTGCTCGCGAGGCCGCGCGCAAGAGCGACTGAGCCCGCCGGCGCATCACAAAAAAGGCCGCGATCACCGCGGCCTTTTCACGTCTGCTTGCGTACGCTCGATCAGTCGGGCTCGCCCCCGCCCGCTTTCGGATCGTGAGCGAGAAAGTCGCCCGGCACCGGCAGCGGCGTACTGGGCAGCACCATGTCCTCGGGGCTGAGCTGCTCGGTAAAGCCTTCCAGCGAGGCCAGCATCTGCTCATCGCGACGGGCCACCGGCTTGCTCATCAGGTAGTAGGTGGTGAGCCGGGTGAGCGCCGACAGGGCGCGGCGATGGGTGCGCTCGTAGGCATGCGAGGCGTCAGCACCGAAGCCGATCAAGGCGGTGCGGATGTCATTGCCGGCCTCGACCGCCGCCGCGCTGTCGCTGCGGTAGAAGCGGAACACGTCGCGCCGGTGCGAGATGTTGTACTTCTCGGCGATGCCGATCAGCTTGCGGGTGAGGTGGTAATCGAAGGGCCCGCTCATGTCCTGCATGCAGATGGTGACGGCGTGCTCATCGGTGTTCTGCCCCGGCGCGGCGATGGCGATATCGAGACTGAGCATTTCGGCGATGTCGCCATGCAGCGCCGCCGAGGCGCCGGAGCCGACTTCTTCGGTGATGGTGAACAGCGGATGCACATCGACCGGCGGCACCAGCTTGCCGTCCTGCACCGCTTTGCAGGCGGTGAGCAAGGCGGCGACGGCGGCCTTGTCGTCGAGGTAGCGCGACACGATGTAGCCGTTCTGGCAGATCTCCGGCTGCGGATCGAAGGCAATGGTGTCGCCCACGCGCAAGCCGGCCGCTTCGAGGTCCATGGCCGTGCGCGACATCACGTCGACCCGCACCTCGACATGGTCCCAGCTGCTCGGCTGGGTATCGATCTCGGGGCCGAAGGCATGGCCGGAGGTCTTCAGTGGCAGGCAGGTGCCGCGCACCTGGCCCTTGTCGGTAAACACGGTCAGCCGGCCGCCTTCGGCAAAACGCGACGACCAGTGACCAATCGGCACGATGCCGAGCCGCCCGTTCGACTTGATCTCCCGCACCATGGCGCCCAGCGTGTCGAGGTGCGCAACGATGGCGCGTGCCGGGCGCGGCTGCTCGCCCTTGAGCGTGGCGCGGATGGCGCCGCGGCGGGTCATCTCGTAGGGGATGTTCATGGCCTCGAGCTGGCCGGCAGTGTAGCGCGCCACAGCATCGGTGAAGCCCACCGGGCTGGGAATGGCCAGCAGCTGAAGCATGGTTTCTTCGAGGTAGTCGTAGTCGAACGGGAAGTCTTTTTCCATCAACGATCTCCGGGTTGGGTGTGCGCGCGGGTGCGCGGGAACAGCAGATCGACAAAGCGCTCTGCCGTCGGTTGCGGCTCGTGGTTGGCCAGACCCGGCCGTTCATTGGCTTCGATGATCACGTAGTCGGGGGCGGCCGGATCGGGCACCATGAAATCCAGCCCGGTGACCGGGATATCCAGCGCCCGCGCGGCCGCCTCGGCGTCGCGACGCAAGACCGGATGGAGGGTGTCGGTCACATCGTGAATCGTGCCGCCGGTATGCAGGTTGGCGGTGTTGCGCACGGTGAGCGTGGCCTGCGCGGGCAGAATGTCGTCCAGCGCATGGCCTTGCCGGGCGACGCAGCGGCGGGTTTCCTCGTCCATCGGAATCCGCGACTCACCACCGGTGGCCGCCTGGCGCCGCCGGCTCTGCTTGTCGATCAGCGCGCGGATCGAACTGACGCCATCGCCAATCACGGCCGGCGGCCGACGCACTGCCGCTGCGACCACGCGATAGTCGATCACCACCACGCGAAGGTCATGGCCGGGGCAGAAGGATTCGATCAGCACGCGGTCGCAGAACTGGCGGGCGCGATCAATGGCCGCGATCAACTCGTCGGCCGTGGTGATATTGACGCTGATCCCCTTGCCCTGCTCGCCCTCCACCGGCTTGACCACCACCGCCGCGTGCCGGGACAGGAAGGCCAGATCGGCCTGTGAGCCGTCGGCCACGCGCTGGTCGGGCACCCTGAGGCCGGCCGCGGCGAGCAATTTGAGCGTCACCCGCTTGTCCTGACAACGGCTCATGGCCACGGCCGAGGTCAGCTCGGTCAGCGATTCGCGACACACCACGCTGCGCCCGCCCAGCTCTAGACGAAAGTAACCGTTGGCCGCGTCGAGCACCTCGGTGTGGATGCCGCGCTTGCGCGCCTCGTCGGTAATCAGCCGGGCGTAGGGATTGAGTTCGGCCTCGTCCTCCATCGGCTGGGTGTAGAAGGGCTCGTTGATGGCGTTGCGCCGCTTGACGGCGAACACCGAAATCCGCTGGAAGCCGAGCTTTTCGTACAGCGCGATGGCCTGCGCGTTGTCATGCATCACCGACACATCCATCCAGGCCCGGCCGCGCGCATGGTAGTGCTCGGCCAGATAGCGCACCAGCGCCTCGCCCACGCCGGGGTGCGCGGCCTGCGGCGCCACCGCCAGCGACCACAGGCTGCTGCCCTGCTGCGGGTCGGCAAAGGCTTCGACATGGTCGAGCCCCATCGCCACACCGATGATCTCGCC
>JBFIJC010000403.1:0-2714 GCA_041600915.1 Nitrogeniibacter sp. | reverse complement strand
GGCTTCATCGGCAATGCTACGGCCGTGATCGACCAGGATGTTATTGCCCAGCGCGATGCTCACATCCTCGATCAGCACGCTGCCGTGGGCTTCGTCAGTCTCGGCCGACAGGCACAGCGGGAAGGGCAGCGCGTCGTCGGCGTGCCAGCGGATCTCGGTGATCTGCGTCCCGTCGAGCGGGTCGGCGAGCGGGCTGGGGCCATCGAGCGCACGCACGGCAACGAGGCGCACCGCGTGGCGACGTGCCGGGTCGGCGTCTTCGGCCACGCCACTGAGCGGGCCGAGCACTTCCTGGAAGATCAGCACATCGCCCACCGCCAGATCGGGCCAGTGGCCGCGCAGCGTGGCGGCGGTGGCGCCTACGGCCAGGCAGCAGCGCGCGTCACCCCAGGTGTAGAAGGCGAAGTCGTTGTGCTCGATGCGCAGCGTGGCGGTGTGCATGGGCTCGAACACCAGCGGGGCGGCGCGCAGCGCGGCGCGCTCGTCGGGCGAATCGGGCGTGATGCGCGCCGGCACACCCGGCACGCGGGTGTAAAAGCGCAGGCCGGCAGGCAGCGGAAAAGGCGCGCCATTGACCTCGACATGCAGCCAGCTGCGGGCATTGCAGCCCTCGTGCATGGCGTAGTCCACCAGCAGCGCATGGCGGCGCAGGCTGCTGCGCTTGCGCGCGGTGTGCAGGTAGGCCTCGGTGGCGATGGCGTCGAGCTGGTAGTGCTGCAGGTCGCCCACATAGGCGATCAGCTCGGCCAGCGTGGTGGCCATATCGGCCGGGCTGCGGTCGCGCCAGCCGGGCATCTGGCGGGTGAGGCGGTCGACGACCAGCCGACGCAGGCTGGCGTAGTCGCGGGCGAGGTAATTGATGTCGGGCGCGGGCGGCGGGTCTTGCGGGCAGTCGTGCGTCGGCGCGCAGTCGAAGTCGCTGGGGCACTCGACCTTGAAGGCGAAGTCGATGGCCGACAGGCGCGGATCAAAGCCCGGCAGCGGCGCGTCATTGCCCAGGCCTTGCACCAGTTGCAGGCGGTAGGTGGAGAAGTCGCCGGCGGTGTCGGTACGTACCAGCAGCACATGATCCGCCTCGGGCAGCGCGGTGAAGTAGGCCTGTTCGGCCGGCGTGGCGGCGGCCGGCGGTGCGCTGGCGATGCCGATCCATTCGATTCCGACCCGGCGGATACGCTCGCCGCCGGCGACACGCACATTCTCGACCGTGAGCCCGGCCGGCACCGGCTTGAGCAGGCGCAGCATCAGCGTGCGCTGGCGCGGGCTGCCGGCGGGGGCGTCGAGATCGAGCACTTCGAGGTAATCGATGCCGTTGAGTGTGGGGTGCGCGTCCACCGCCGCGCGGCGGTTTTCTTCGCAGCAGGTATAGGTCGTCATACCGCACCCCCTTGCACAAAGGACTCGCGCTGGCGGCTTTCGGTGCGGCGGATGAGGTATTGCACCGTCACCGACAGGCGCGCATCGACGGCCTCGACCTCGACCGCCTCGACGGTGATCAGATCGGCCAGCCATTGCTGCAGCGCGCCCTGCACGAGGAATTGCGTGGTCGCCGCCAGCTCGGGGCTGTTGGGCGCAAACACCAGCTCGCGCAGGCCGCTGCCGAAATCCGGCCGCATCACCCGCTCGCCCGGCGCGGTGAACACCACCTGCTCGATCAGGCCGCGTATCCAGGCCGCTTCGTCGTCGTCGCGCGTGCGGCCACGGCCGTCGAACTGGTAGGGGAAGTGGAGTCGGGTGGTCATGGAATGTCCCCCTGAGCCTGTTGGTCGAACGTAGGTTGGGTTGAGCACAGCGAAGCCCAACAAGCAATGTGCCAGTCCGATACGCCGGATGTTGGGCTTCCTGCGTCAGCCCAACCTACAAAACCGGGCCCGCCTTTGATGCCGCGCTCTGCGTCGAGAAGGATCGTTCTCGTCATCATCAACTCCCGATCACCCGCGTCTGCGCCGCCATCGGCAGCAGCGGCGTACCGTTGGGCGCACACACCGCCTGGCTGTCCATCAGCACCAGCGGCTGGCCGTTGGACATCACCCGTGTCGCGGCAACCACCCACTGCCCGGTCACACAAGGCACCGGAGAGCCGGAGACATTGAAGGGGCAACCGGCTACCACATAGGGCGCGGTCATCAGCACCGTCGGCTGGCCACTGACCAGCACCCGCGGATTCGGCGCCGTCGGCGTGGCGCTACCGCCGTGGGCGCACAGCACCGTGGCACCGACATGGAGAAGGGGGCCGGGCATCTTAAGGGCCCCCACGCTCACTTCGTTCGCTGCCCCCCGAGGGGGCCGCGCCCGCCCTTGGGGCGGCCCGGCGGAGAGGGGAAGGCCCCCACGCTCGCTTTGCTCGCTGCCCCCCGAGGGGGCTGCCCGCCCTTGGGGCGGCCCGGCGGGCGGGCGGAATGCCCCTGTGAAGCGTAGGTTGGGCTGACGAAGGAAGCCCAACATCCGGCGTATCGGACTGGCACATTGCTTGTTGGGCTTCGCTGCGCTCAACCCAACCTACGTGATCCGCGCCAAGGAAGGATTCGCCTCTTCGGGGGACGACGAGCCAAACGGGCGTGGGGGCCAAATTTTTCATCAGATCACCGTCAACGCGCCGTTGTTGATCGTCACGGTCGGGCCGACCAGCGTGATCATCGCGCCCTTGCCGTTCTGGATGTAGATGCCGGTGTCGTTCACGATCAGCGTGGCGCCGGTGGCGCTCTTGAGCATGATGC
>JBFIJC010000402.1:0-2718 GCA_041600915.1 Nitrogeniibacter sp. | reverse complement strand
CGCTGGGCGATGGCGTCGTCGTCGAGACCGGTTTCGGCCGCGATCCATTCACCGACCGGCAGCTTGAGCTGGTACTCGCCTTCGAGCGCCTGTTCGAGTGCGGCAATTTCCCACTGCTCCTCGACGCTGTCGGCCGGCACATACAGGCGGAAGCAATCGTGGATCACGCCCTGACGCATGGCAGTGATGGTTTCGGAGATGTCAGTGCTTTCGAGCAGCTCGTTGCGCTGCTGGTAGATCACTTTGCGCTGGTCGTTGGAGACATCGTCGAACTCCAGCAACTGCTTGCGGATATCGAAGTTACGCTGTTCGACCTTGCGCTGTGCGGACTCGAGCGAACGCGTGACCATGCCATGCTCGATGGCTTCGCCTTCGGGCATCTTGAGGCGAACCATGATGGCGTTGAGGCGGTCGCCGGCAAAGATGCGCATCAGCGGATCTTCGAGCGACAGGTAGAAACGGCTTTCGCCCGGATCGCCCTGACGACCGGCCCGGCCGCGCAGCTGGTTGTCGATACGACGCGACTCGTGACGCTCGGTACCAATAATCTTGAGACCACCCGCGGCCAGCACCTTGGCATGCAGCTCGTCCCATTCCTTGCGCAGCGCCTCGGCCGCAGCGGCCTTTTGTGCATCATCGAGCGAGGCGTCGGCCATCACCGCATCAACCTGCTTCTGCACGTTGCCGCCGAGCACGATGTCGGTACCGCGACCGGCCATGTTGGTGGCGATGGTGATCACGCCCGGCCGGCCGGCCTGGGCAACGATCTGCGCTTCCTTTTCGTGCTGCTTGGCGTTGAGCACCTGGTGCGGCAGCTTGGCCTTGCTCATCAGCTCGGCCAGCAACTCGGAGCTTTCGATGGAGGTGGTGCCCACCAGCACCGGCTGACCACGCTTCTGGCAGTCCTTGATGTCTTCAATGACGGCGTCGAACTTTTCCTTCATGGTGCGATAGACCTTGTCGTTCTGGTCTTTTCGCTGCATCGGGCGGTTGGTCGGGATGACGACCGTCTCGAGGCCGTAGATGGACTGGAACTCGAAGGCTTCGGTGTCGGCCGTACCGGTCATGCCGGCCAGCTTTTTGTACATGCGGAAATAGTTCTGGAAGGTGATCGAGGCCAGGGTCTGGTTCTCGGCCTGGATCTTGACGCCTTCCTTGGCCTCGACAGCCTGGTGCAGGCCTTCGGACCAGCGACGCCCCGGCATCAGACGGCCGGTGAATTCGTCGACGATGATGATCTCGCCGTTCTGCACCACGTACTGCTGATCCTTGTGGAACAGCGAGTGGCCGCGCAGGGCGGCGTACATGTGGTGCATCAACAGGATGTTGGCCGGGTCGTACAGCGAGGTACCTTCGGGCAGCAGGCCATGCTCGGTGAGGATGTCTTCTGCGCGCTCGTGACCGGCTTCGGTCAGCAGCACCTGATGCGCCTTGAGGTCGACGGTGTAGTCGCCCGGCTCGGTGATGTCGTCGCCCTCGCCGATCTGCTTTTTGAGCAGCGGGGCAATGGCGTTCATCTTGAGATACAGGTCGGTGTGATCTTCAGCCTGGCCGGAGATGATCAGCGGCGTGCGGGCCTCGTCGATCAGGATCGAGTCCACTTCGTCAACCACCGCGAAGCTCAGGGCACGCTGAACGCGCTCTGCCGCTTCGTACTTCATGTTGTCGCGCAGGTAGTCGAAACCGAATTCGTTGTTGGTACCGTAGGTGATGTCGGCGGCGTAGGCGGCGAGCTTCTCGGCCTCACCCAGCTGCGACACGTTGATGCCCACGCTCAGGCCCAGGAAACCGTACAACTGCCCCATCCACTCCGCATCGCGGCTGGCGAGGTAGTCGTTCACCGTAATGACATGCACGCCCTTGCCGGTCAGCGCGTTGAGGTAAACCGGCAGCGTGGCCACCAGGGTCTTGCCCTCACCGGTGCGCATCTCGGCAATCTTGCCGTTGTGCAGCACCATGCCGCCCACCAGCTGGACGTCAAAGTGGCGCATGCCGTGCACCCGCTTGCCAGCCTCGCGAACCACCGCGAACGCTTCGGGCAGGATGCTGTCCAGAGACTCACCCTCGGCAATCCGCGCCTTGAAGACGTCGGTCTTGGCTCGCAGGTCGGCGTCGGACAGCGCCGCCATCTCGGGTTCGAGCGCATTGATCGCCCGAACCGTCTTCGAATATTGGCGAATGAGCCGATCGTTGCGGCTACCGAATACTTTCTTTAGAAGGCCGGAAATCATGTCAGGGGCGTGGGAGATGGGGCAAAATGCGAATACTAGCACGGTCAGCAGAACTGACTCCGTCCCGTGCACCCCGTCATCACCAAGCCTTGAGGTGCATCAATTCAACCCATGACGCAACGGCTTGATCGCTTCGCTGGAGAAGGCTCCGCCCTCGACCGCCTGCGCGCCCACGCCAGCCGCCTGGGCCGGCTTCAGCAGATCGTGCTGGCCGAGTTGCCGCCCTATCTGGCCGACAGCTGCCATGTGGCCAACCTCAAGGAAGACGTCCTGCTGATTCACGCCGCCTCCGGCGCCGTCGCCGCCAAACTGCGCCAGGCCACACCGCGCCTGCTCAACACGCTGGCGATGCAGGGCGTCATGGTCAGCAGCATCAAGATCGCGACCCGACCGGTCAACCCCGCGCCCCCGCCCAAGCCCCCCGAGCAACGAACAGTCAGCGGTCAGACCCAGGACGCCTTGCGCTCGCTCGCCAGCGACCTGCCGG
>JBFIJC010000401.1:0-2734 GCA_041600915.1 Nitrogeniibacter sp. | reverse complement strand
TTCGCTGTGCGGAAGGTGTAACCGCTGTGCAGAGGAATGGAGTGATCTAGGATGTGAAGCGTTTTCATACCCGGCAAACAATCGCTGCTATCGGGGAATCAGGGTAGCGCACTTTACCGGCCGAGCCGGCGCTACTGGCGGACGATCGTTAAATTTTCCCATCCCAATGTACTGCGCCAGCGCCCTCAGCCGGGATTGCGCGCGCAGGCCAGCAAATTGGTTGCAAACCACGGCCGGAATCGGCTCAGCGCTTCGACCGCTGCCCGCATTCGCTGGGAATTGTTGAACGGTGTGATTTCGATGTCCACAAAGCCGGTTCTCGCCATCATTGTCTTCAATGTCTGCGGGCAGAACCAGGAAACATGCTGCGGATTGACCTGCGCCTGACGCCCGACCAAGATCTCGGCAAGGCGTTTCGGATAGAACGGATTCGGTGTGGTCAGAATCAGCTCGCCGCCCGGCACCAGATGCTTGCGCATGTTGCGCAAAAAAAGTCCGGGGTTCTCCAGGTGTTCGATCAACTCGCCGGCCACCACGACATCGAAAGTCTGTCCGAGGTCTTTGACCTCTGCATCGCCATGAACGATGTTGTAGCCACGCTCGATGAGCTTGCGCACCTCATCGGCCTCGAAATCCAGGCCCACCAGCTCTGAAGCCTGCTCACGGATCACCCGGTGCAGCCATTCCTCGCCCTGCTCGTTGGCGGAGCGATGGTCAACACAGCCGACATCCAGCACTTTTTTTCCGCGTGTTTTTTTGCGAATGGTGTCGAGGCGATAGTTTTCAATCATTTGGCAGGCCCTCCCGGAGCACTAACAAGACCGCCCGGACGGCCGATCAGTCAGCCTCCGGTCTCATGCCATACGATTGTTGCACACTCTCATGTATGTCAGCAGATCGGGCGCAAGCGATGGTGCCTCAAGACGAGCGGCCGCACTCGCGAGAGCCTTCTCGACACAAACGCCTAGCTCGTCCGGGGCGTCCGTCCAGATCATGGACGACCGCGCTCCCAGAAATGCCAGGAAACGGGCCTGATGGTTGCCGTCCAGTGACGTGTTGGCGACAGCCACGAAACGTTTTCGTTGGGCCAGCAGGGAAAAAACAGTCGCGCCACCATGCGTGACGACGAGATCGGCCTCGGCCAACTCCTGATCGATACTCGGCTTGAACCGGAAAAAAGCGCCATTGACGGGTTCGTATTGCCCGGAACCTATCTGAAACACCACCGGCCCGGGCAGCGTGCCGCTCCCGACAAGATCGTCAACCGCGCGGATCAATGCGTCAAAGTGGGTCGTGCCGACGGTCACGAAGATCACAATACACACCCGTGATAATGCCGACCGCTACGCCCTGCCACCTGCTCGGGCCACTGGACATAAAAGCGCGATGCCAAGCCAAGACGCTCGACCAGCAGGCCCGTCGCAGACAACGTATCGGTGCGCGTAATGCTTTCGATGTAGATTCTCGGCACGCCCAATAGTTTAGCGACGAAAAAACCTGGCACACATATCGAAGAGCCAATACAAATCACGTAGCTCGGCTTAACCGCTCTGAGCACCCGGAGACTCTGCCAGAGGTTACGGCCGAATCGCCGAATCGTATGAAACCGACTCCGTTGCGCACGCGTTCCGAGTGGTACGACGCGGTGGATGGGATAGGCCTCCATCCAGGGCGAAACCACCGAGTCTCCGGGCAGAACCAGCGCCAGATCAACGCCATCGATCTGTTCGAGCAACAGTTGAGACTCGAGTTGAAACCCGCCGCCAGGGACATAGAGCAACACCTTGGGCCGCATTACTGCCCTCCGAACCCGCTCTCGTTGCCACGCAGGAAGGACTCAAACATCATCAAGGTCCATAGAGGCGCACTGTAGTCCCGGCGGCCGGACTGATGATCGTCCACAATGCGCGTCAAGGCTGCCATATCGAACACACCGGAGTCTGCCATGACCTCGCCGGTCAGCCGTTCCCGGACCCGGTCTTTGAGCGGGCCGCGGAACCAGCGTGCCAAGGGTACGGCAAAGCCCATTTTAGGGCGATAGAGCACATCGTTTGGCAAGACCGGCTCCAGAGACTTCTTGAACAGAAACTTGCCCTCCTGCCCCCGGATTTTCAGATCATTCGGCAATCCGGCGAGCCACTCGACCAGCGGGTGGTCCATCAAAGGTTCTCGCACCTCGAGCGAATGGGCCATGCTGGCGCGGTCGACCTTGGTGTTGATATCACCGACCAGATAGGTTTTGAGATCAAGATACTGAATCTGCGCCAGGGGATCGTCTGTCTGGGCATTGCCGGCGTGACGCCGGAATACCTCGAGCGCGTTGTACCCTCCCAATTCACGCTTGAAGCTCTCGGAGAAAATCTGGCTGCGCAGATCGCTGCGGAGGATCGATACCGTGTGGAAGTAGGCCTCCACGGAGTCGCGCGCCAGCGCCTGAAAGGTAGTTTTGGCGCGGAACATGCGTGGCGCCCAGTCGGCCTTGGGGTAGGCGTAACCGAGCGCACCAAATAGTGGTCGGCGCAGCCCCAAGGGCATGGCATCGCGCATGCGCTGTTCCATCATGTGCAGACGGTAACGGCGGTAACCGCCAAAGCTCTCGTCACCGCCATCGCCGGACAAGGCGACCGTGACATGCTTGCGTGCGAGCTCGCACACCCGATAGGTCGGGATGGCGGAGCTGTCGGCATAGGGCTCATCGTAAAGCGCAGAGAGCTTGTCGATCAGGTCGAAATCG
>JBFIJC010000400.1:0-2744 GCA_041600915.1 Nitrogeniibacter sp. | reverse complement strand
CTGGGCCTACCGACCCATCATCCAGTGGGTAATGCGCTTCAAGTGGACGACCTTGCTGCTGGCTGTGCTGGCGATGGCGGCGACGATCTACCCGGCGCGGCAGATCGGCTCGGAGTTCATGCCCACGCTCAACGAAGGCTCGATCTTCTACATGCCGGCGTCTCTGCCGGGCATGTCGGTGACCGAGGCCGCGCGCCTGCTGCAGACCACCAACCGGGTGATCAAGACCTTCCCCGAAGTCGAGATGGTTTATGGCAAGGCCGGGCGTGCTGCGAGCGCGACCGATCCGGCGCCGATGGAAATGTTCGAGACAATCATCAACCTCAAGCCCGAGGCCGACTGGCGGCCGGGCATGACGGTGGACAAGCTCATCGCCGAAATGGACGCGGCGCTCAAGTTTCCTGGTGTGGCCAACTCATGGACCATGCCGATCAAGGCGCGCATCGACATGCTCTCGACCGGCATCCGCACGCCGGTGGGCGTCAAGGTGTTCGGCAAGGACCTCGGCGAAATCGAAAAGCTGGCGCGGCAGATCGAGCAGGCGGTCAAGGATGTGCCCGGCACCACCAGTGCCTACGCCGAGCGCGTGACCGGCGGCTACTACCTTGACATCGTGCCGCGCCGCGAGCAGTTGGCGCGCTATGGCATCACGGTGGGTGATTTCCAGCAGGTAGTGGCCACCGCCCTGGGCGGTGTGCCCGTGACCACGGCAGTCGAAGGCCTGGAGCGCTACAACGTCACGGTGCGCTACCCGCGGGCGCTGCGCGACGATCCGCAACGCATCGCCAATGAAGTATTCATCCCCAGCAGCGCCGGCATGATTCCGCTCGGTCAGCTCGCCGATGTGCAACTGCGCAACGGCCCGCCGGGCATCAAGACCGAAAACGCGCTGTTGGCCGCCTATGTGTTTGTGGACATCCGCGATCGCGATGTCGGCTCCTATGTGAAGGAGGCGCAACAGGCGGTATCCGACAAGGTCAGCTTCCCGCCGGGTTATTACGCCACCTGGTCGGGTCAGTTCGAGTACATGGAGCGCGCCAAAGCCAAGCTGGCGGTGGTGGTGCCGCTGACGCTGGCGATCATCTTCGTGCTGCTCTACCTTAATTTCCGGCGATTGACCGAGACGCTGATCGTGATGCTGTCGGTGCCGTTTGCGCTGGTGGGCGGCATCTGGCTGATGTGGTGGCTCGGATACAACATGAGCGTGGCCGTGGCGGTGGGTTTCATCGCGCTGGCGGGGGTCGCGGCCGAGACCGGGGTGGTGATGCTGATCTACCTCGATCAGGCCTGGCAGGAGATTCGCGCCGAGCGGGCCGCCGAAGGGCGCGAGCCGACGGTGGCGGACCTCTACCACGCCATCATGGAGGGCGCGGTTGAACGGGTGCGGCCGAAGATGATGACGGTGGTCGCCATCATGGCGGGTCTGCTGCCCATCATGTGGAGCACGGGCACCGGCTCCGAGGTCATGAGCCGGATCGCCGCGCCCATGGTCGGCGGCATGATTTCCTCGACGGTGCTCACGCTGGGCGTGATTCCCGCGTTGTACGCGCTGGTCAAGCAGTGGCGCCTCAAGCGGGGGCTTGAATCCTCGCCGGTGCCGACGGGGGTGGTCAGCACGGAAGTGGCTTGAAAACTGACACGAATGTCATCTTCACGACAGGCAGGTGTCGGGGGCCGTGGACTAGGCTGGAGATGAAGCAATCAACGGAGATGTGCCATGAAGACGATCACAGCAGTTGTTTTTGGTGCCGGTGTTTTGTTTGCGTCGTCGGTGTTTGCCGACGCCGCGCACCACCCTGGCAATCCTTCGGCGAACGCCCGGATGCCCGGCGCCGACATGATGGCCGCGCACATGGAGATGATGCGCTCACAACTCGATCGCATCTCCAGCGCAACAAGCGATGCCGAGCGTGAGGCGGCGATGACCGAGCATATGCAGGCCATGCAGCAAGGTATGGGCATGGCAGGGGGCCAGGCGATGCCCATGGGCATGTCTGGCTGTCCAATGATGCAGGGCGGCATGATGGGCGGCCACGCGATGGGCGACATGGGCCAGCGCATGCATCAGTTGGAGCAGCGCATGGACATGATGCAGATGATGATGAAAAACATGATGGGCGCGCGCGGGCCGATGGCGGAGCCCGTCAAGTAAGTGAGCGCAAAGCGCATGCGCTGGTGGCATCGATGGCTGGCTGCGTTTCGGGCGTGGAAGGCGGATAACGCCCGCGCGCATGCGCGGTCGCGCCCGGGGTGTTGCTCCGCGCCGCCGCCGGGCGCCACCGCAAATCAACGCAAGCCATGAGGACCACGAAATGATCGGACGCACAGGCGCCTTTTTGACGGGCATCTTGCTGGCGGCGACGGCCATTGCCCAAGGGATGCCGGTGCCCAGGCCCTCGGCCGGACTGATGCCGAACCCCACCATGGGCAAGCCCTTGTTCGAACAGAACTGCGCGTCCTGCCATGGCGCGAATCTGGACGGCAGCGAGCAGGGGCCGTCGCTACTTCATAAAGTGTACGAGCCGTCTCACCACGGCGACATTGCCTTCCAGCTGGCGGCAAAGAACGGCACGCGCGCGCACCACTGGCAGTTCGGCGACATGCCGCCGGTGCCGGCGGTGACGCCCGACGATGTGGCGCATATCACCGCTTATGTGCGGATGCACCAGCGTCGCGCCGGGATCCGCTAAGCGCGGGTCAAAGGAAGCGGTCGAGCAGTTTGCGCGAGTGCGCGTCGAGCGCCG
>JBFIJC010000399.1:0-2761 GCA_041600915.1 Nitrogeniibacter sp. | reverse complement strand
CGCGGCGGGGATGATCCAGCGCGACGGTGACGGCCGGCACTACAGCGTGGGCGTGCGCCTGCGCCGTCTGGCCGAGAACCTGCTCTTGAACAACACCGTGCACGGCGCGCGCCACGTGGTGCTGCGCCGTCTGGTCGAAGAGGTGGGCGAGAGCTGCAACATCACCGCCTTCTCGGGCAGTGAAGTGCTGTATCTGGACCGCGTCGAAACGGCCGCGCCGCTGCGCTTCTACCTGCACCCCGGCTCACGCGTGCCGGCGCACTGCTCCGCGAGCGGCAAGCTGTTTCTGGCGCAGATGAGCCCGGCCCAGCGGCATCGCCTGCTCGCGCATGTGCCGCTCGAGCGCTTCACCTCAAAAACGCTGACCACGCTCGATGCGCTCGAAGAGGAGATCGAGACGGTCAAGCGCCAGGGCTACGCGCTGGACGACGAAGAATTCCTGCCCGGCCTGATCTGTGCCGCGGTGCTGGTGCCGCGCAAGAACGGGCGCTCGAACATGGGCATCGCCCTGCAGGGGCCGATCATGCGTCTGGACCGCGACAAGGTGCTCACGCTCTTGCCGGCGCTTAACAAAGCGGCCAAGGCGCTGGCCGACATCGAAACCCAGGCAGAGAACGAACTGCAACAATCGGCCTGAACGGGGGAGGTCTCCTGTTCGGGTAAATAAGGACGTCGCGGGCAAAGACCCGCGACGCGCAACCCGACATGGAGAAGCCCGTGACAGACAATGTGATCACCGCGCCGGACAAGCAAGTGTCCGTGCGCAGCGTGTTTGGTATCGATTCCGATCTGATGGTGCCGGCGTTCAGCGAACGCGACGACCATGTGCCGGAAGTCGATGAGGCCTACCGCTTCAACCCCGATGTGACGCTGGCGATTCTGGCCGGCTTCACCCGCGACCGCCGCGTCATGGTGCAAGGCCTGCACGGTACCGGTAAGTCGACGCACATCGAACAGGTCGCCGCGCGGCTCAACTGGCCCTGCGTGCGTGTGAACCTCGACGGTCACATCAGCCGCCTCGATCTGGTCGGCAAGGACACCATCGTCGTGCGCGACGGCCTGCAGGTGACCGAGTTCCAGGAAGGCATCGTGCCCTGGGCGCTGCAACGCCCGGTGGCGATGATCTTTGACGAATACGATGCCGGTCGCCCGGACGTGATGTTTGTCATCCAGCGCATTCTCGAGCGCGACGGCAAATTCACCCTGCTAGACCAGAACCGTGTGATTCGCCCGCACCCGTATTTCCGCCTGTTTGCCACCTCCAACACGGTCGGCCTCGGCAACCTGTCGGGCATGTACCACGGCACGCAAGTGCTCAACCACGCGCAGATCGACCGCTGGAACATCGTCGCCACGCTCAACTACCTGCCGCACGACGAAGAAGTCGCCATCGTGCTGGCCCGCGTGCCAGCCAAGAATTACGACAAGGGCCGCAAGCTGATCGCGCAGATGGTGCAGGTCGCCGACCTGACCCGCAAAGGCTTTGCCGCGGGCGATCTGTCGACGCTGATGTCGCCGCGCACGGTGATCACCTGGGCCGAGAACTGCGAAATTTTCCGCAACCCGCCGCTGGCCTTCCGCCTGTCCTTCCTCAACAAGTGCGACGAAGCCGAGCGCCCCATCGTGGCCGAGTACTACCAGCGCTGCTTTGGCGAAGAACTCGATGAATCGTGGATGCGCGAGGCGCAGTCGTGATGGAGCGCCGCTTGCTTTTCTTGGCCACTCCCGTCGCGAGGGCGCCGAGACGTCGGTGTGGGGCGGCGCACGGACTGAGGGGCGGCGAAGAGGTAGCCGGTGCTACCTTGAGCCGGACCGAAAGAGTACGTCGCGCCACGGCGCGCGTATCGGCGTCCGCAGTAGGGAGGGGCTGAGAAATGCAAGCGAGTGCGCAGCAGCGGGCGAAGCGGCAGCAGAAAGTCGAAGAGCTCTGCGCCGCCACCTTGCGCGCGCTGACCGGCGATGCCCAGCTGCATTACCGCGGTCGGCGTCTGCACCAGGGCGCGCGTCCATTGCCCATGCATGCGCCGCATCTGCGCATCGATTCGGATCAGGACGCCTTTGAAGACTGTCGCGCCGCCGCCGATGGCATGGCTTTGCGGCTGTTGCATTCCGACGCCGAACTGCATCGCAGCCTCTGTCCGAAAGGCGGGGTGGAGCGCCTGGTGTTTGAGTGGCTGGAGCAGTTGCGCGTTGAAACCCATGTGCCGGTCGACATGCCCGGCATGAGCGAGAACCTGCACAAGCGGTTCGAAAACTGGTCGCGCACTTTCTACCGAGAGGGCCTGACCGAGGGGCGTTTCGGCATCTTGCTCTACACGGTGGCGCAGATGAGCTGGTCGCGCCTGATGGCCAAACCGGTGATGCACGAGACCGAAGACTACATCGAGGGCACGCGTGCCTCTTTGGTGAATGCGCTCGGCACACCGCTGGCCGGCATGCGCCGTCATCGGGACAACCAGGCCGAGTTTGCGCAACATGCGCTGGAAGTGGCCCGAGTGGTGGGAGAAACCATGCGCTCGGACATGGCCGACGCCGGCGCCGAGGACAGCGATCAGGACATCGACGAAGAAGACGAGGCCAAGAGCCGCTTCGCGCTGCTGCTCGATTTTGATCAGGACGAAGGCGACGGCAATAACATCGCCGCCGCCACCACCGGCGACAGCAAAGTCTTTGAAGACGCCAAGCAGGCCTATCACGTCTACACCACGCGCTTCGACACCGAAGTGCCGGCCGGCACGCTGGTGCGCCGCGCCTTGCTGCG
>JBFIJC010000398.1:0-2763 GCA_041600915.1 Nitrogeniibacter sp. | reverse complement strand
ATGACGGCGGCGGGGTTGGGCATCATCTACGGCTTGCCGTATATCACCCGCGCGGTGCCGTCTCCGCTGGTGACCATCATTACGCTGACTGCAGTGTCCATCGCGCTTGGCCTCGACATCCGTACGGTTGGCGACATGGGCGAGCTGCCCGACAGCCTGCCGTCCTTCCTGGTGCCGAACGTGCCCTTCAATTTTGAGACGCTGCAAATCATCCTGCCGTACTCGCTGACGCTGATGGTGGTCGGCCTGCTCGAATCGCTGATGACCGCGACCATCGTTGATGACCTGACGGACACCAAGAGCGACAAGAACCAGGAGTGCGTCGGCCAGGGCGTTGCCAACATCGCCACCGGTTTTATCGGCGGCATGGCGGGTTGCGCGATGATCGGGCAATCGGTTATCAACGTGAAGTCCGGCGGCCGTGGCCGGTTGTCGACGCTGGTGGCCGGGGTGGTGCTGCTGATTCTGGTGGTCTTCCTGGGCGACTGGGTCAAGCAGATTCCGATGGCGGCGCTGGTGGCGGTGATGATCATGGTGTCGATCGGCACCTTCAACTGGGGCTCCATCACCAATCTGCGCGAGCACCCCAAGAGCTCTTCGATGGTGATGTTTGCCACCGTGGCCGTGACCGTGGCGACCCACGACCTCGCCAAGGGCGTGCTGACCGGCGTGCTGCTGTCGGGCTTTTTCTTTGCCCACAAGGTCGGACAAATTCTGCGCGTCGGCTCGCGCACCGAGGACGACGGCCGCAGCCGCAGCTACCAGATCAGCGGCCAGGTGTTTTTTGCCTCGGCAGAACGCTTTGCCAACGCCTTTGATTACAAAGAGGTGCTCGACACGGTCCGCATCGACGTCAGCCGTGCGCACTTTTGGGACATCACGGCAATCAGCGCGCTGGACAAGGTGGTGCTCAAATTCCGCCGCGAAGGGACCGAGGTCGAGGTCATCGGCCTGAACGAAGCGAGCGCCACGATGGTGGACAAGTTCGCCGTTCACGACAAAGACGGCGCCGACGACGTGCTGCTGGGCCACTGAGGAGAATGCACATGAATATCGATCGCAAGATTCTCGCCTGCGTGGACACCACGCCGTTGGCCGATGTCGTGACCGACTATGCCACCTGGGCGGCTCGTCGCCTGGATGCGCCGGTGGAGCTGCTGCATGTGCTTGAGCGTCACGTCGAGCTGTCCGGCGACCAGGACCACAGCGGCTCCATTGGCCTCGACGCCCAGGAGAAGCTGATGGACCGGCTGACCCAGGAAGATGCCGAGCGCACGCGCCTCGCGCGCGAGCAGGGGCGTGTTCTGCTCTCCGGCCTGCGCGAGCGCGCCGAGCAAGGCGGCGCGACCACCGTCGACAGCCGTCTGCGCCATGGCGACATCGAGGAGACGCTGGCCGAGCAGCAAGAGGGCAGCCGGCTGCTAATCATTGGTCGCAACGGGCGCCCCAAGCCCGACGCCAAGACCGGCCTGGGCAAACACCTGGAATGGGTCGTTCGCTCCGCCACCCGGCCGGTGCTGGTGGTGACGGAAGCCTACCGCGAGCCAAAGACCGTGCTGTTTGCCTTTGATGGCAGCAACGTCACCCGCAAGGGTGTCGACATGCTGGCGCGAAGCCCTTTGTTCAACGGCCTGAAACTGCAGTTGCTGACCGCGAGCAAACCGGGATCGACCGACAGGAAGGCGCTGGATGCCGCCGTTGCCACACTGGTGGCCAGTGGCATCGAGGCGACTGGCAGCGTCAAGGAAGGCAGCCCCGAAGAGGTGGTTGCTGCCGCGCTGGCCACGGGCGATTTCGACATGCTGGTGATGGGCGCTTACAGCCATTCACCTTTGCGCAGTTTGCTGTTCGGCAGCAAAACGACCGAAATGCTCAAGTCGAGCTGCGTGCCCACCTTGCTGCTGCGCTAAGGCGTCGTGATTCAACCGGCCGCGCCGGCAACACAGGCGCGGCTGCATTCCGGCCAGACCGCCGGTCGGGCTGATTGACTGTAGTCGTCCCGGGCGGGGATACTTCCGCCCTTGCCGTCCGGGCGCTCGCCCGACACGCTTCTTTTTCCGTCTTGCTGCACGCTGTTGCCAGACCCGCTGGAGTTTCACCCGCATGATCATTCTCAAAGGCGTCACTCTGCGCCGTAGCGCCAAAGTGGTGCTGGACAACGCTTCGGCGACTTTGAATCCCGGCGAGAAGGTCGGTCTGGTGGGGCGCAACGGGGCGGGCAAGTCGACCCTGTTCGCCTTGCTCAACGGCACGTTGCAAGAAGACGCTGGTGATTTCAGCGTGCCTGCGCAGTGGCGCATGGGCCAGGTAGCGCAGGACATGCCGGAGACCGACCAGTCGGCGACCGACTTCGTCATCGAAGGCGACACCGCGCTGGTGGCCGCGCAGGCCGAGGTGCATGCCGCCGAAGCCTCCGACGACGGCGAGCGCATGGCCTATGCCTATATGGCGCTGCACGACGCCGGCGCGCACGACGCGCAGGCCCGCGCGCAGGCGCTGATTCTCGGCCTGGGCTTCAAGACCACCGAGTTGTGCAACCCGGTCAACAGCTTCTCGGGCGGTTGGCGGATGCGTCTGCAACTGGCGCGTGCGCTGATGTGCCCGTCCGACCTCTTGCTGCTCGACGAACCCACCAACCACCTCGACCTCGACGCCCTGGTGTGGCTCGAAGCCTGGCTCAAGCGCTACGCCGGCACGCTGGTGGTGATCAGCCACGACCGCGAATTCCTCGACGCGATCACCGATGTGACGCTGCATATTGAT
>JBFIJC010000397.1:0-2786 GCA_041600915.1 Nitrogeniibacter sp. | reverse complement strand
GGCCGTCGAGCGCGACCGGCTCGTCCATCTCGCGCTGCAGCTTGTCGCACACCTGGGCGGCGTCGGCGGCGCTGTGCAGTTCGGGCAGCAGGATCACGAACTCGTCGCCGCCTTGCCGGCTGATGGTGTCGGCTTCACGCAGGTGCGGCATCATCCGCCCGGCGACCGCAATCAGCAGCAGGTCGCCGACCGGATGGCCGAGGGTATCGTTGACCGTCTTGAAGTGGTCCAGGTCCATGAAAATCACTGCGACCTGGTTGCCCATGCGGCGCGCCCGGCTGATGGCGCGCTCGAGTCGGTCGGTGAGCAGGGTTCGGTTCGGCAGACCGGTGAGGGTGTCGTGCGTTGCCATGTGGCGAATGTGGTCTTGCGCCGCATGCTGCTCGGTGATGTCCTGCATGGTGCCGATGAAGCGCAGGGGGCGGCCCTTGCTGTTGCGGCGTACGACCTGGCCGCGCTCATGCACCCAGAGGACGCAGTTGTCTGTGCCGAGCATGCGGTGCTCGCTCTCAAAGTGCTCGCTACTACCGTTGAGGTGGCGCTGAAGGCGGGCGTCGACCTCTGCCCGGTCGCTGGGGTGAATGCGTTGCTCGCGGATTTTCGGGTCGTTCTGGGCGTTGGTCAGCCCCAGCATCGTCAGCCAGCCTGGCGCATAAAAGGCCTCACCGCTGCGCAGATCCAGGTCCCATACGCCCTGCCGCGCGCCTTCCAGCGCAAAGTGCCAGCGGCGTTCGTATTCCAGCAAATTGTCGCGTTGTCTGCGGTATTGCCCCAGCGCCCACATAAGGGCGACCAGGGCTGCGGCGAGCAGGCCGAGGACCAGGACACCGCTCCAGACCTGTTTCTTGTAGCGCTCGTAGATTGGTGGCGTGTAGTCGATCAAATCGGCGTCGCCCGGAACCGAGGATGCGCGTATCTGCCAGCGCTGAAGCTGCGGCCATCGGTAGCGTGCGGGGGCGGGTAGCAACTGCACTGAGGGCCCGGCGGCGTCGCCGTGCAAACGCTGACGAACTAGGGCGGCGGCGGTCTCGCCGGTTTGCTGGCCGGCCGAGACGCGGCCGCCTACGCAGCTGCTTTGCAGCAGGATGGGTTCATAAATGCAGAACATTGGTGCATTGGCCGCCTGAGCGAGTTGTTGGCCGAAGGCGGCGGGGATGAGCCGACGGCCGGTGCCGTCGCGTGAGGCGCGCAGATACAGCAGGGCGGTGCCGGGGGGCGTGGTGGCCACTTCGGTCAGTAGTGCGTCGGCATCGCCGACCTCGATGAAGCGCACGGTGATGCGTTCGCTCAAGGTGGCAAGCTGGGTGCGCGCCGCGTCAAGTGCTGCCATGTCGCCACGCCCGACCCCGGCGACCACCCACAGCGCCCGGGTGCCTGGCCGCATCTTCAGGATATCGGTGGTGGTTTGCGCGATGGCCACGGTGTGGCGCAGTGAGACTCCGTCGGCGTCGGTGGGGGCGGGCGTGTCGGTGAAGTCGCTCTCGATCTGAATCACCGGGCCGTCGCTCAACCAGTGGCCGTGATCACGCATGAACTGCTTGCTGGGTAAGCCGCTCAAAATGATGGCATCGAAAGGCGGCTGATTGATGTGCTTGAGCTTGAGGACTTGGCTGATAAGCTTGGCGCGGGCTGGATCGTAGTTGTCGATCATGTCCAGGTAGAGGGTTTCGAGGGCGATCGTGGGGCGCTCGTCCGTCGCGGTAAACGTCTTGCGTAGCCCTGCTTCGAGCAGGATCTCGTAGGGCGTGTCACGATTGCCGAAGAAGATGCTCAGCACCCTTGGCGTCGCCTTGGCGGCGCTTGCTGCGGGCGCGTCGGCCCGCGCCGAATCATGCGGCAAGCAGAGCAGGCTGATCAGCAGCAGAAGGCAGTATTGACGCATCCTGACCCTCGGGTGGTGTGTCATCGGCATGGCCCGCATCGGGGCCCGCAGTGTTGACCATGTTAGCCGCTTAGCCACGAGGCGTGATAGGCGCAAGACTGCCTGCAGGGCGGACCGATGGCGTTTTGGTGCGCCGAAGGCGATCGTGGCAAACTCAATGAGTCTGCCTGTGTGATGGAGCGCCGCCCGAATGAATGATGTGCACATGCCTGAGCCGGAGCCGTTCGGCGCGGTCCTCGGTGTCGCTGCGGGCGGGGTGTCCGTGCATTCCTCTCACTACCCTTCGGCGGATCGGGCAGCGTACCCGGATCGGCACAGCTATCGCAGCTATCTCGATGGCGAATACATGGGTTACAAGTGGCAGTGCGTCGAACTGGCGCGCCGCTGGTTGTATTTGAACGCGGGCTACGTCTTTGACGACGTACCCATGGCTTACGACATTTTCCGTCTGCGCTCGGTACGTGTGGTGAAGGACGATCGCCTCCTGCCGTTGCATGCGTTTCACAATGGCGCGCGCCGACACCCTGAACCGGGCTGTCTGCTGATCTGGGACGAGGGCGGCGAGTTCGAGGTCACTGGGCATGTTGCGGTGATTGTCGAGGTGCATGCCGACCGGGTGTGCGTGGTCGAGCAGAATGTGGGTCATCACGTCTGGCCGGACGGGCAGACCTACTCGCGGGCACTGCCTGCGCGGATCGACGCCGCCGGGGCCTACTGGATTACTGCGCAAATGCCCGGCGCGAAGATTCTGGGCTGGATGCTGCAGACCGACGATGCCACGCACGCCGTGGCCCATGAGCCGGTCGACATGGCCTTGTTCAATCTGCAGATGGGGCAGGTTGACAACGAAGGCCAGCACCGTGCCCCGTGGCTGGACGCGCGCCGGCCCGATGAGGCGGCGTTC
>JBFIJC010000396.1:0-2801 GCA_041600915.1 Nitrogeniibacter sp. | reverse complement strand
GGTGGTGGTCAGGGCTTTGAGGGCTTCGGTGACGCCTTTGGCGACATCTTTGGCGACATCTTTGGTGGCGGCGGCGGTCGCGGCGGGCGCTCCAACGTCTATCGCGGCGCCGACCTGCGCTACAACCTCGAGATATCACTGGAAGAAGCGGCTCGCGGCGCGGAAAAAACCATCCGCATTCCGACCCAGGAGCGCTGCGACACTTGTAACGGAAGCGGCGCCAAGGCGGGTTCGCAAGCCAAGCCCTGCCCCACCTGCGGCGGCGCCGGCCAGGTGCGCATCCAGCAAGGCTTCTTCTCGATCCAGCAGACCTGCCCGAAGTGTCACGGCTCCGGCTCTTACATTCCGGACCCCTGCGGCACATGCCACGGCGCCGGTCGCGTCAAAAAACAGAAAACGCTGGAAGTGAAGATTCCGGCCGGTATCGACGAAGGCATGCGCCTGCGTCACGGCGGCCACGGCGAACCCGGCATCAACGGTGGCCCGTCCGGCGATCTCTATGTCGAAATCCATATCAAGTCACATGCGGTCTTCCAGCGCGAAGGTGACGATCTGCACTGCGAAATGCCGATCAGCTTCGCCACCGCGGCACTGGGCGGCGACATCGAGATTCCGACGCTGGACGGCATGGCACGCATCAAAGTGCCCGCCGAAACCCAGACCGGCAAGGTGTTCCGCCTGCGCGGCAAAGGGATTCGCAATGTTCGCTCGCATGTTCAGGGTGACCTGATGTGCCATGTGCTGGTCGAGACCCCGGTGAAACTTACCGAACGCCAGAAAGAACTTCTCGAAGAATTTCAAAGCATTGGCTCCGAGAACGCCGACCGGCAAAACCCGAAAGCCAAGTCCTGGATGGACAAGGTGAAGGACTTCTTCCAGTAACACCCCCGCCCCGGAGTGGCCGTTCGTGCCACTCCGCGCATTGCGGCCGACACCGACCGTACATCTGCCCCACCCCCCGTTTCGTCACGCCATCGTCAAACGAACGTTTACGTTCGCGGAAGCTTCGCTATACTCGTTTCGCAGGAGACATTCTTTTACAAAAGACATAAAGACGATGACATTTCAAACGATGGGTGAACCACCGCGACCGCCCTCGACCAGCCAGGTCAAATTCAGTGACAGCGCCAGCGAGCTCGGTAGCCGATGGTCCCGCAAGCCACGATCAGTCCAGCCACTCAATGCGCCACGCCCCCTCACCAGGTGCTCACCGGCCAGGCCGACGCAAGAACTCAACCCGGCGCCTGCGCAACATTGCCGCATTGACCGCCAGGACCACGCCTCATCCGCACCCCGCCAAAAGGCGCCCGCCCCCCTTTTTTCAAGGACGCCCATGCGAACACTCAAATCCTGGATTGCTGCACTCATGCTGGCGACGGCGCCACTTGTCCATGCCGAGACCGGCGTCACCGCCGAGCGCATCCTCATTGGCCAGACCGGTGCGGCCACTGGTCCGCTCGCGACGCTCAATAGCGAGTATCTTGGCGGCGCCACGCTCTACTTTGATGGACTGAACCGTGCGGGCGGCATCCATGGGCGAAAGATCGAACTGATTACACTCGATGACGCCTACGACCCTGAGCGCGCCGAGCAAAACACGCGAAGCCTCATTCAAGACAAGAAAGTATTTGCGCTGTTTGCGTGCTTCGGCACCGGCCCTAGCCTGCGTACGATCCCCGTTGCCACCGCAGCCCGCGTCCCCTTCTTTGCGCCCTATACCGGCGCGGACATGCTGCGCGCCCTGACGCCCGAGGTGTTTCACATGCGCGCCTCGTACGGGCAGGAGATCGAAAAGATCGTGAGCCATCTGGTTAGTGCCGGGATTACCAGCATTGGCGTCGTTCACCACGCGGACAGCTTTGGCACGGCCGGGCTGGACGTGGCCCGCAAGGCACTTGCGGGGCGCGGATTGACCGCCGTTGTCGAAGTCCCGGTCATGGCATCCGCCGACGACGCCGAGAGCGCTGCCGACAAAATCGCGCAGGCCAACCCCGCCGCGCTGATCATGGTCACCGCCGGCAAAAGCTCCATCGGCATCATGCAAGGCTTGCGCGCGCGGGATGCACGGCCAATGCTGTACGGCCTGTCCGTCATCAGCGCCAATCAGCTGATCAAGACATTGGGCGAGAATGCGCACGGCCTGGTGATTGCACAGGTCGTGCCCTCGCCGTTCCGCTTCGACCACGAAATCGTCCAGACCTACCGCAGCGCCGCAGAAGCGGCGAAGGTCGAGATGTCCTACACGTCGCTGGAAGGCTTTATGGCGGCCAAAGTGCTGGCAGAAGGGCTGACACGTGCAAGCCCGGAGCTTACGCGCGACAAGCTGATCAAAGCGCTTGAGGGTCTCAATGGCTGGGACGCAGGTGGCGTCAAGATTGGCTTTTCAGCCCGCGATCACGTCGCGTCGAGCTTTGTCGACCTGGCAATTATCAGCCGCGGTAAATACCTGCGCTGACAACACTCTGAGTTGAGAAATGCGCGGGTGATCCGGAAAGTCGAGGCCGCCCGCGCTGATCGACAGCTCGCAGGCCGAAGTGCTTGCCTCAGTCCGGCCGGCCTTCTGATTCCTGCATCAGGCGATCCAGATCGGCCGTCATCACATAGCTGCCCGCGGCCGGCGGCGTCAACACACCACTGCGCTTGAAAGCTGCAATCACACGGCTGGCTGTTTCGACCGTAATCCCCAGGATGGCAGCGATATCTGACGACGCCAGGCGGAACACTTCGGTACTGCCCGGCTTGGTCTTCAAGCGCAGCAGCAGGCGCGCTACACGCACCCGCGCAGGCGCGCTGCCTGCGGT
>JBFIJC010000395.1:0-2817 GCA_041600915.1 Nitrogeniibacter sp. | reverse complement strand
CCACAGCAGGATGCGGTCAAGCGTGCTGACGATCCACGCGATCACCATGAACGTGATGGCAAGTGGGATCCAGATCAGAAGCCCGGTGACGAAGTATTTCTTCATTCGTGGCGATCAGTGACAGGCGCAGCCGCCACCGCAACTGGTGTCAGCCGCGCTGGAGGTCGCCGTGGTCGTGGCATCGGCTTTAGCAGGGGGGTTGCTGGTGCTGCCGCCTTTGAAGTCGGTGGCGTACCAGCCCGAGCCTTTCAACTGGAAGCCGGCGGCCGTGAGCTGTTTGGCGTAGGCGTTTGCGCCGCAGGCGGGACAGACCGTCAGCGGGGCATCACTCATCTTTTGCAAATGATCTTTTGCGGCACCGCAATCGGTGCAGCGATAGGCGTAGATCGGCATGACAAGCTCCGAAAAATCAAGCCCGTAAGTCTATCTTATTGGCGAGGAGGCGGGAAGCGGCGTTCGGCGCTGCGCCGGCCCTATCCGCAATGCTGTCGCTGTAGATTAAAACGCCTGAAGGTATCGCGCGTTCAATGTTTCACCGAAAAAGAGCGCTAGCAAGCCGGCTGCAGCGAGGTAGGGGCCAAATGGAATCGGGGTGTCGCGGCCGTGTCGTGCGAAGAGCATGAGCGCAATGCCTGCTGTCGCACCGACCAGGGAGGAGAGCAGGATGGTCAGCGGCAGCATCTGCCAGCCGAGCCACGCGCCGACGGCGGAGAGCAGCTTGAAGTCGCCATAGCCCATGCCTTCTTTGCCCGTGACGAGCCGAAAGAGGTGAAACACCAGCCAGAGGCTGAGGTAGCCAGCGACGGCGCCGACGACTGCATCCTGCAGAGACGCATAGGTGCCGGCCAGGTTGAAGAGCAAGCCGAGCCAGATCAGCGGCAAGGTGATTGAGTCGGGGAGAAGTTGAGTGTCGAGGTCGATAAAGGTCAGCGCAATCATTGCCCAGACGAACAAGAGCGCCCCAATCGTGGCGATGCTGTTGCCGAACTTCCATGCGACCAGAGCGGAAAGGGCAGCCGTAGCGATCTCTACCGTGGGGTAGCGTCGGCTTATTGGCGCTTTGCAGTGACGGCATCGTCCGCGCAGTACGACATAGCTGAGTAGCGGGATGTTGTCGATGGCCGTGACCTGGGTGCCGCAATGTGGGCAGCGAGACCGGGGTGTGGCCAGGTTGAAACGAACGGGCGGGGCGACTTCCTCTCCGCGCATTTCGGCAGCTTGTTGCGCCCATTCATTCTCCATCATCGTCGGAAGACGATGGATGACGACGTTCAGGAAGCTACCGACAAACAGCCCGAGGAGGCCAGTCAGGGCGATGAGCGCAATTTGTTCGTTGAATAGTTCGGTCATTGGAGATTGGCGCCGCCATGCGCTGCGGGGCGGGTGTAAATATTTAGACGACGGCGCCCAGTTTGAAAATCGGGAGGTACATGGCGACAACTAGGCCGCCGATGACGGTGCCCAGGAACACCATGATCATCGGTTCGAGTAGTTGAGACAGTCCTGCGACCGCATCGTCAACTTCTTGTTCAAAGAAGTCGGCAACCTTGCTTAGCATGCCATCAAGTTGCCCAGACTCTTCACCAATTGACACCATCTGTACAACCATGGTTGGAAAAACTTTAACCCCTTGCATGGAGACCGTGAGGCTGGTGCCAGTGCTTACGTCGGACTGAATCTGTTTGGTTGCAACCTTGTATACATGATTGCCGGCAGCCCCTCCGACGGAGTCAAGTGCTTCAACCAAGGGAACTCCTGCAGCAAACATCGTTGCCAGCGTGCGAGTCCATCGTGCAATGGTGGCCTTTCGGATGACGTCGCCAATGACAGGCACCTGGAGGATGAAGCGGTCCATGGCGTTTTGTGCTTTCTCCGATCGGCGGTAGGCCGACGTAAGAACGATGATTGTCGCTGCGAGTAGGCCGAAGACGATGTACCAGTTTTCGACGAAATAGTCAGACATGGCGATCACTATCTGAGTCGGGGCGGGAAGATCGGCGCCAAAGTTCGCGAATACATTCTTGAATTCAGGAATAACGAAGATCATCATTACCGACACCACCAAGGTGGCAACAACGATGACCGCCATTGGATAGAACAGGGCCGACTTGATCTTTCCTTTGATCGCAATGATTTTTTCTTTATAGGTTGCAAGCCGATCGAGCAGACTGTCGAGAATACCCGCTTGTTCGCCAGCCGCGACTAGGTTGCAGAACAATTGATCAAAATGTAGCGGGTGCTTTCGGAACGCCTGCGACAAGCTGCTTCCTGTCTCTACATCATTGCGAATATCGTTCAGCAAGCGTCCTAGCGATGGATTGCCCGAACCCTTGATTCCAATATCAAATGCCTGAAGCAGCGGCACGCCCGATTTCATCATGGTCGCCATTTGCCGGGTAAACAGTGCGATGTCCTTGTCCGTGATACGGCGACCACGGGCAAGCCGGCGCTTCTTGACCTTGGTGACAAGAATTCCCTGGCGACGCAGCGTCGCTTGGACAACAGCCTCACCACCCGCGCGGACTTCGCCGCGAATGATCTTGCCTTTCTTGTCCTTGCCTTCCCAGTCGTAGAGATGCTCTTTGACATCCTGGCCTGTGCGGCGGGTGGAGCGGGTAGCGGTTGCCATGTGTGCTGTGCCTCGAATTAGTCGTTGGTCGTTGCCAGAACTTCTGCGAGAGAAGTCATGCCGGCCTTGACCTTGCGAAGTCCCGAGCGGCGCAAGTCCATTACGCCGTCGAGTTCCGCTTGCGCGGCGATCTCGATTGAGTTGCCGTTGTTCATGATGATGCGGGCGATCTCATCCGTGATCGGCAT
>JBFIJC010000394.1:0-2819 GCA_041600915.1 Nitrogeniibacter sp. | reverse complement strand
TACTCTACACGGCCCGCGCCGCAAAAACCTGCTCTGGACAGCTTTATGGAGATAGCCCGCAAACACCTGCGCGACACCGCCATCCGCGCCCGCGAAGCGCTGGGCGCCGAAGCGCGCGCGCCCCTCGAAACGGCCCTGCAAGCGCATGTCGAGACGCTGCTCGCGCAGCTCGCACCGAGGACCCTCGCCTTCTGCTGGCCCTACCGCGGCGAGCCCGATCTGCGGCCCATCGTGCAGCGCTGGCTGGCGGCCGACACGGCCCATGCGGCGGCGCTGCCCATCGTTGTCGCGCCCGGCCAGCCAATGACGTTCCGGCAATGGACACCGGCCAGCCAAATGGTTCCCGACCGCCATGGCATTCTCATGCCCGCCGAGGGCGTCACACTGCACCCCGAGCTGATCCTGATCCCGCTCAATGCCTTTGATGCCGCGGGTTACCGGCTCGGCTACGGCGGCGGCTATTTTGACCGCACACTGGCCGCACTGTCACCGACGCCGCAGACGGTCGGCATCGGCTTCGAGCTCGGCCGGGTCGCCACCACGCACCCACAAGCGCACGACCACCCCATGCACTGGCTGGTCACCGAGGCCGGCATTCATCGCGTCGAAACTGCTGAATGAACTGGCGCGCGCCGCTGGATGTGTATTGCGAGCGCACCGACCCCGGACTCTGGGCCGAGCCGGTCAATGCGCTGACCAACCTGGCCTTCGTCCTTGTTGCCGTGTGGCTGTTTCGCCGCATGGACCGGCGCACGCCGCTCGACCTGCGCGTGCTGGCCGGGCTGATCGGCCTCGTCGGCGTCGGCAGCGGGGTCTTTCACACTGTGGCGCAAACCTGGGCCGCAGTGCTCGACGTGGTCTTTATCGCAATTTTTGTGGTGGTGTTCTTGCAACGCGCGCTGGTGCGCCTGATCGGCTGGCGCAGCACAAGCGCCAATATCGCGGTGCTCGGCATGCTCATCGCCAGCGCCGGCATCGCGCTCAGCGTGACGCTTCCGGCACTCAACGGATCTGAACTCTACCTGGGCCCCTGGCTGGCACTGATCGCAGTCGCCGTGGTCTGCCCCACCCCGCCCGCACGTCGCTGGCTGATGGCCGCGGCCGCACTGTTCGGCGTGTCGATGCTGTGCCGAAGTATTGATCTGACCGTCTGCGATGCCTTCCCGCTCGGCACGCACTTTGGCTGGCACCTGAACAATGCCTTGGTACTGTGGTGCGCCATGCGCGCCCTGATGCTGGCGCCGCGCATCGCGCGCTGAGCCGCCTACGGCAGATCACACCCGCAACAGCACGACCTTCAAGGGCGGATTGCCATCGGGGCTTGGGAAATCGGCTTCCGGTTCGATCCATTCCACCGCATGCACCGGCCGGCCGATCTTTTTCGCGCTACGCTGGAGTTGGTCCAACCAATCCTCACGTGCCACCTGCGCCACGTTGTTGCAACAGATCAGGGTGCCGCCTTCGGCCGTGGTGCGCAGCGCCAGATTGAACAGCGCCGAATAGTCATTGACCAGATCGACCACACCGAACAGGCTCTTGGCGTAGCGCGGCGGGTCGAGAAAAACCAGATCAAACTGGCGCCCCTCCAGCGGCGGAAACGGCGGCATGCGCTTGCCACGCACGACTTTGGACTGCCCCTGCCCGGCCAGCTGGCGCAGCGCCGGAAATACATCGCTTTTGACGAAGCGCACGCGGATCGGCAGTTCGTTGAGGCGGGCGTTGTCCTTGCCCACGGCGAGGTAAGAGGCGGAGAAATCCACATTCACCACATGCTTCGCACCCGCCTTGGCGGCCGCCACACCCACGCCACAGGTATAGGCAAACAGGTTGAGCACCGACTTGTCCGCGGCCTCGGCCATGACACGGCGACGTGCCGCGCGCAGGTCGAGAAACAACCACGGGTCCTGCCCCTCGTGACGCGCCTGAAAACGATATTTGACGCCCAGCTCGGAGAACTCGCGCGGCAAGGCTGCCGCCTCGGACTGCGACGCGCTCAATGCATTGGATACGCGTGAATTGCCCGCGCTGCGGTCGTTCCAGATTAGCGGCAGGCCGGGGAGCGCCTTGGCATAGAACGATTCAATGGTCGCCAGATCCTCAGCGCTCAGCGCCTGGTGAAAGGTCTGAACCAGCAGCGCATCGCCATAGCGATCGACCGTAAGGCCGGGCGCGCCCTCGGCGCTGCCATGGAACACCCGGTAGGCCTCCGTGCCCTCGCCAGCCAGACGTTCGAGAAGCGGTGCGCGCACGGTCAGTGCGGCGGCGAGGTGATCTGAAAGGGGGGAGGTCATGGCGAGCGCCGGAAGCAGTAAAGACAAGCATCATAGCCTCTTGCACCCTCGCGGCCGGGAGAATCGCCACTTTAAGGGCACAGACATCGCTTGCCCCAGCATCGCGGCGCCGAACGATGCGCTGCCGCGTCGCGGCAGAAACCGCGCTACCCGGTCGTGTCCGACGGGTCCTTCACGGGCGTGTCCACATCGAGCCCCCAATCGCCATGCTCGTACCAGTCATCGCCCAGCATCTCGGCCGGATGCAGCGTGCGGCCGGCGCCGTTGCCGCACATCAGTGCGTCGGCCGAACAGTACTTGTCGCAGCCCCAGCAGATGCGCTCGGGGCGTTTGGGGTGGAGCGGAAATTTCTTGGCCATGGCGCACATCTGGACGCGGGCAGGATCGCTGCGCGGCGTTGTCAGTCTCGCAATGTAAAGTTGATTAATTTACTCTGGTATTGAGCAAAAGGCTTTGATCGCTATCAACATGCCAAGGAGGCCTCGCGGCGGCCGCGTCACGGCGCTGCCGCTACAATGCGCTGACCGC
>JBFIJC010000393.1:0-2828 GCA_041600915.1 Nitrogeniibacter sp. | reverse complement strand
TACGCCCGAGTCTTCTGGCGATGTCGATGAACTGACCGTTGGCCCGCTGCGCCTGTGGCCCGCCCGGCGCGAAGCGCACTGGGCCGGAGAACCGCTGACGCTCACCAGCACCGAGTTCACCTTATTAGAAGTGCTGGTCAGCGCAGCCGGCCATGTGGTCAGCAAGAACACCTTGTCGGAAAAAGCGCTCGGCCGCCCCCTGGCGCGCTTCGACCGCAGCGTCGACGTGCATGTGAGCAGCCTGCGCCACAAGCTTGCGCCACGCGACGACGGCCGCTCCTGGATCCAGACCGTGCGCGGTCAGGGCTACCAGTTCGTGCGGGCGTAAGCGAGATGGGCCGCCTGTTCTGGAAATCCTTCATTGCCCTGTGGCTGACACTGGCGTTTTCGGTACTCGCCGTCGGTGCCGCGATGTGGCTGTATCGGGGCGCGAATGAAGACGCCGCACGACTCGAAGTCGCCACCTACCGTTCAAACATCGCCCTCGACACCGTAGAGTCAGTGCTCCAGCACGGCGGGCCGCAAGCCGCGCACCAGTTCCTGATGCGCCGCCCGCCCCGTGGCGGGCCGTCGGTGCTGGTCATCGACGCGAACGGACGCGAACTGCTCGGGCGCCCGGTCCCGCCCGACCGACACGATCACACGCGCCGTATTCAAACGGCAGACGGCACGCAGCTTGAGCTGATTGCCGTGCCGCCACCGCCGCGTGATCACGGCTTTGGCGCACGTCGTACCCCGCCGCCGCTGTGGGTGCCGATCACCACCATCTTGCTGGCCAGCCTGGTATTCAGCGCCCTGCTGGCGTGGTACGTGGCCAAACCCATCCGCGTCCTGAAACGCGCCTTCGACGCCGCCGCCGGCGGCCAGCTCGACACGCGTGTGGCGCCGCTGATGGGTGGCCGGCGCGACGAAATCGCCGATCTCGGCCACGACTTTGACCGCATGGCGGCGCAGCTTCAGGCGCAGATCGCCGCCCAGCGCCGCCTGCTGCACGACGTCTCGCACGAGTTGCGCTCGCCGCTGGCGCGCATGCAGGCCGCCATCGGGCTGGGCCGCCAAAACCCCGACAAGCACGACACCATGCTGGAGCGCATCGAACGCGAATCCGCACGCCTCGACACCTTGGTCGGCGAGCTGCTGACGCTGTCCCGACTCGAGGCCGGCGCCAGCGGTCGTGCCGAGCACCTTGAACTGGTCGAACTGATTGCCGCCATCGCCGACGACGCGCACTTCGAGGCCGAAGCGCAAGGCCGTGACCTGGTGTTCAGCGGTGAAGGCGAGTGCTGGACCTGGGCGCAGGCCGAACTGATCCACCGCGCCTTCGAAAACGTGATCCGCAATGCGGTCAAATACACGGCCGATGGCACACGGGTCGAGGTCGACGTGCAGCCCTCCGCCGACCGGATTCAGGTGCGTGTTGCCGACCGCGGCCCGGGCGTGCCAGCCGACGAACTGGAGGCGATCTTTGATCCGTTTCATCGCAGCGACGCCGGTACCGACGCGCCGGGCTTCGGACTCGGGCTGGCCATTGCCCGCCGTGCCCTCGCGGCCCACGGCGGCCAGATCGCTGCGCGCAACCGCGACGGCGGCGGCCTGATCATTGAAATGGTGCTGCCGCTGCAGCGTCAGGCACCGAAGAGCGCCGCCTGACGCACCCCCACTAAAGCCCGACTCAACGCAGTCGGGCGAGCCAGCGGTCATGCCAGCGCCCCAGCAGCGCCTGGGCCAGCGCCGCCCCAAGCAGCGCCAGCGCCATATCGGACTGGGTATCCCACGGGTCGCCCTGGGTACCCAGAAAATCCTCGGCCTCGCCACCCATGACTACCGCCGCCAGCCATTCGATCAGCTCGTACGTGGCCGAGATCGCCAGACAGATGCAACACACCAGAAAGAACAGCCAGCGCGGCCGACGCAAGACCTGCAAACGAAGCAAGAGCTCACGCGCCACCATGGCGGGGACGAAGCCTTGCGCAAAATGGCCGATGCGGTCATAGGGATTGCGGGCGAAGTCGAATACGTCCTGCAGCCAGAAACCGAGCGGTACGCGGGCGTAGGTATAGGCCGCGCCAAGAATCAGGATCAGCGCATGGAGCGCAATCAAGGCCAGCACCAGCCGGGTCAGCGGGAAGCGCCGATGCGTTGCCATCAGCAGCGGCAACGCAATCAGCACCGGCGCGACTTCCATCCACCAGGTGAGCCGGTCGTGGGGTGACACGCCAGACACCACCAGTGCCGCCACCACGATCGCGATCAGCGTCCATTCAAAAGCTTCCGTCCGATCCACCACGCCGTCGCCTCCCCTTGCACGAACACACAAGCACGCATGACGCCGACCCGGCAGCCCGGTACACTGACCGATTGCCGGCCACCAAGAGCCCATCTCATGCCCAGCCCCGACACCCTGATTGCCTTTCTCGGCATCGCCCTGATCATCACCTTTGCGCCCGGCCCTGACAACCTGATGGTGCTCGGCCAGAGCCTGGCCCGCGGACGCATGGCCGGCTTCGGCATTGCCGTCGGCTGTGCGCTGGGTTGTTTCACCCATGTGCTGTGGGCCACGCTGGGCGTCAGCGCCGCGCTGGCCGCCTCGCCCATGGCCTTCACCGTTCTCAAACTGGCCGGCGCCGCCTATCTTGCCTGGCTCGGTATCCAGGCCATCCGCAGCGGCGGGCAACTGGCGGTGAATGCCCAGGCGGCGCCTGCGCGACCGTGGCGCAAGGATGTGGGTCGCGGCTTTGTGGCCAATGCGATCAACCCCAAGGTCGGCCTGTTCTTCCTCGCCTTCATGCCGCAATTCGTCCACGCCGAGGCCGGCAGCGCCACGCTGC
>JBFIJC010000392.1:0-2836 GCA_041600915.1 Nitrogeniibacter sp. | reverse complement strand
GATCGTAAATCTGGATCGCGACGACGCGGGTTTCATTGGGGATGTTGCCGCCAATCATCAGCACGACGCCGAACTCTCCCACCGTGTGCGCAAAGCCGAGCACCGTGGCGGTGAGGAAGCCGGGGCGGGCCAGTGGCAGCACCACCGAGAAAAAGGCATCGATCGGGCGGGCACCAAGGGTGGCGGCCACCTCCAGCGGACGCGGGCCAATGGCGATGAAGGCGTCACGAATGGGCTGGACAACGAAAGGCAGGGAGTAGATCAGCGAGCCGATGACCAGCCCGGCAAAAGTGAAGGGCAGCGCACCGAGACCAATGGCCTGGGTGAGGCGACCAAGCGGGCCGTCGGGGCCCATGGCGACCAGTAAATAGAAGCCGAGCACGGTCGGCGGCAGAATCAAGGGGAGTGCGACCAGTGCATTGACCGCGCCACGCCATCGCGCACGCGAGTGAGCCAGCCACCAGGCCAGTGGTGTGCCAAACAATAGCAGCAGAACGGTGGTGGTCAGCGCCAGCCGAAACGTGAGCCAGATGGCGTCGAGGTCAGCGGGGCTGAGGACTTGGCTCATTCCGTGTCGTAGCCGTGCTGGCGGATGATCTGCCGGGCGGCGTCGCTTTTCAGGAAGGCCATGAAGTCGTGCGCGGCCGGGTTGGCCTTGGCGCGCGACAGAAGGGTTGCGGCTTGCTGGATTGGCGGATGCAGGTTCGCCGGCACCAGCCAGCCCGAGCCACGTATCAACATGCCGTTCTGACTGACCTGAGACCAGGCCACAAAGCCGAAGGCTGCGTTGCCCGTGGCCACAAACTGATAGGTCTGGCCGATATTTTCGCCTTGAACGAGGCGAGGTTTCAGTGCCTTGGTGAGGCCGAGCCTGTCGATTACGGCGACGGCGGCCGTGCCGTAGGGCGCGGTTTTCGGGTTGGCGATGGCGACTCGTCCGCCGTCGGGGTGCTGCAAGTCGTCGGGCTGAATGCTTTGGTTTTCCTTGGCGTGCCACAACACCAGGCGGCCAATGGCGTAGATGAAGCGACTTCCTTCGATCACGAAGCCTTCCGATTCAAGTTGCGCCGGACGCGCTTCGTCTGCCGACAGAAAGACGTCGAAGGGGGCGCCGCGTTGAATCTGGGCGTAGAACTTGCCCGTCGAGCCGGTCGATATGCGCAGCTGATGGCCTGTTGCGGCGCTGAACGCAGGCGCGAGGGCTTCGATCGGCTTGATGAAATTGGAGGCCACCGCGACCGTGACTTCGCCGCCATTGGCGATCGATGCGATCACGAACAGCACGATGGCGCACAGTGAGCGAATAGGCTTTGGCACGGCGTGGCCCGGCAAGCGTTATTGTTGGCGAACGATAACGCATTTTATGGATAGGCGTACAAGATCCAGATCAAACCATTCTGGTGTGATGCAGGTCGCGGTTCGGCTTTTGCCTGGCGTTTCAGCGGGACGCGAACGACTTGACGTTCAAGTGAAGCTGCGGGGCGAGCGCTGAGTTCAGGTCTTTTCCCGCATCAGGCGGCCTTTCTCGCGTTCCCACTCGCGCGCTTTCTCAGTCTCGCGTTTGTCGTGCTGCTTCTTGCCCTTGGCAAGACCCACGGTCGCTTTGATCCGGCCTTTTGAATAATGCAGATCGAGGGGCACCAGCGTAAAGCCGGCGCGTTCAACCTGTCCGATCAGGCGGTCAATTTGAGCCGCGTGCAGCAGCAGCTTTCGGGTGCGCACCGGGTCGGCGTGAATGTGCGTCGACGCCGAGCTCAGCGGCGTGATGTGCATGCCGAGAATGAAGATCGCGCCATCGCGGATCAGCACGTAGGCTTCCTTGATATTGGCGCGTCCAGCGCGGATCGCTTTGACTTCCCAGCCCTCGAGCACGAGGCCGGCTTCGATCTTCTCTTCAATGAAGTAATCGTGGAAAGCTTTGCGATTGTCGATGATGCTCATGACGTCCCGGTCGGCCAATTCGGCCAGCATGCGGTAAAATCGGGCATTCTAGCAGTTCCGCTATCTTCCGCCCCGAACACATGGCCGCCGTCAAAAAAGTTGTCCTGATCGAATTCACCCCCGCCGAGATGTTCGCGCTCGTCGATCAGGTGGAGGACTACCCCAAGTTCTTGCCGTGGTGCGGCGGGACGGAGTTGATCGAGCGCAGCGATACGCTGACCGCTGCGACCTTGCATATCAATTACCACGGTATCAAGGCGCATTTTTCGACCGAGAACACCAAGCTGCCGCCGCGCGAGATGCACATCCGTCTCAAGGAAGGGCCGTTCGAGCACCTCGACGGGGGCTGGGTGTTCACGCCGCTCGGCGATACCGCGTGCAAGGTCGAGTTCAGCCTCAACTATCAGTTTGCCAGCCGTTTGCTCGAGAAAGTGCTCGGGCCGGTCTTCAACCATATTGCCAACACCTTCGTCGACGCCTTCGTGAAGCGCGCCGGCCAAGTCTATCGGAGCGCCTGATTTCATGGCCGAACAGATTTCCGTCGAAGTGATCTATGCGCTGCGCGATCGTCAGGACGTCGTACGCGTCAAATTGCCCGAAGGCGCAACAGCGCAGGATGCGATCGACGCTTCGGGCCTGCTGCAGAAGTACCCCGAGATCGATTTGAGCGGTGCCAACAAGGTGGGTATCTATGCCAAGCTCGCCCCGCTGTCGACGGTGGTGCGTGAGCGCGATCGTATTGAAATCTACCGCCCCCTGATTGCCGACCCGAAAGAGGTGCGTCGCAAGCGCGCCAAAGAAGGCAAAGCGATGACGAAGGGCGGTGGCGACGACAAGGCGTCGGCAGACGAAGCGTAGTCAATCGGCTGTCACCAAAAGAAAAGGCCCCAGCAGT
>JBFIJC010000391.1:0-2848 GCA_041600915.1 Nitrogeniibacter sp. | reverse complement strand
GCTGCTGCCGGGGTCCATCTTTGAGAAGAGCGGCGACAAGATCTACAACACCGCCTCGGTGATCAACCCGCAAGGCGAAGTGGTCGCGCGTTACCGCAAGATGTTCCCCTTCTATCCCTACGAAGAAGGCGTGACGCCGGGCCTGGAATACTGCGTGTTCGACGTGCCCGACGTGGGCCGTTTCGGTGTGTCGATCTGCTACGACATGTGGTTTCCCGAAACCATCCGCACGCTGGCGGTGATGGGCGCGGAGGTCATCCTCCACCCCACGCTCACCGGCACCATCGACCGCGACAACGAGCTGGCCATCGCGCAGGCCATGAGCACCATCAACCAGTGCTACATGTTTGATGTGAACGGCCTCGACGCCGGCGGCAGCGGCCGCTCGATCATCACCGGGCCGGACGGCCGGGTGCAGTATCAGGCGCAGAACAACGAAGAGATCATCCCGATCGAGCTGGATCTCGACCGCGTGCGCCGCAGCCGCGAGCTGGGCACGCTGCGCCTCGGCCAGCCGCTCAAGAGCTTCCGCGACCACATGGGTGACTTCAGCATCTACTGGCGCGACCAGACCCACCCCTACCTCGACTCGCTTGGTCCGCTGATCAAGCCGGGGCGCATGGATCGCATCGCCGAGCTCAAGAAGATCGAAGGCGGCATGTACCCCCATCCGCTACCCAAGCCGCCCGCCACGCAGTAAGGCGACACCAGCGAACGCCCGCCGACGCATTCCGCCGGTGGGGCGGCGCATCATGCCGCGATCGCTGGGCTATGCCTCGGGTGCCACGCAGACGCGGTTCCGGCCGGCGTTCTTGGCCTGGTAAAGCGCGGCGTCGGCGCGGCTGACCGCCTGCTCGGTGCTCTCTCCGGCCTGGTACGCGGCCACGCCGATGCTGATCGTGACCGGAATCGCCTGGCCGTTGACGGCGAAGGCCTCCTCGCCGATGCCCCGGCGCAGGCTTTCGGCGATCCGCAGGGCTTCGCTCAGGTCGCAGTGGCGCAGCAGGATGAGCAGCTCCTCGCCGCCCCAGCGCACCACCAGGTCCGATTCGCGCAGGGCGTCGAGCAGCCGCCTGGCGATGCCGGCCAGCACGTCGTCGCCGGCCATGTGGCCATGGCGATCATTGATCTGCTTGAAGAAGTCGATGTCGGCGAGCAGGAAGGCCATGGGCTGTGGATCGCGCTTATGGTCGGCCAGCAGCTTCTCCGTCAGCATGGTGAAGGCGTTGCGATTGAGCAGGCCGGTCAGCTTGTCGATGGTCGCCATCTCCTCGATGCGATGCTGGTAGTTCCTGAGCGCCACGTGGGCGAGGCCGATCACGACCGCCGTGATCAGCAGGCTGATCAGGATGTTGATCCACAGCGTTCTCTGGATGCCGTCCAGCGCGGCATCCTGGCCCTGCTCGACGAACAGGTACCACTTCAGCTCCGGCAGGTAGTTCACCTGCAGGATCTGCGTGTTGCCGTCGGCGTCCGCATACTGGTAGGAGCCGCTGTCTTCGGCCAGGATGTGCGCCAGCTGCGGCCCAATACCGGCGCCGGCGTGCAGATCGACGTTCAGCGCCTTGGTGCTGTTGCCCACCAGCACCACCTTGCCGGACTTGTCGACGAAGTAGATCTTGCGATTGAAGCGTTGCTGATGCTCGGAGACCAGCCGGCGCACGGCATCTACCGTCAGGCCAATGCCGGTGGCGCCGATGTAGTTGCCGTCGAAATCGTAGACCCGGTAGTTGATGAAGATGGTCAGCGCATCCTGGTTGGCCAGGTCGGGGTCGACGTTAATCTCGTAGTCTTCCGTCAGGGCGCGGGTGCGGTAATACCAGGCGTCGCGCGGCTCCTCGGGCGATATCTGCTTGAGGATGCCGTCACCGGTGTAGTAGGTGCTGCTGCGCTCCGACACGAAGAAGCTGGCGAAGGCCCCGTAGCGCTGCCGGATCTCCCGCAGGTAGTGCGCCATTTCCTCGACATGGACTTCGCCCTGCAAGACCCAGCGACGCAAGAAAGTGTCGTGCGCCATGGTCGAGGAAATGAGCACCGGCCGCACCAGGTCCTTCTGGATTTCGGAGTAGATGTTGCTGGAGGTCAGCGGCAGGCTCTGCTCGACGATGGCCTCAAGGATGGAGCGCTTGGAGACCTCATAGCTGATGAACGAGGTCACCAGGAAACCGACGGTGAGCAGGAGCCCCAGTATCAGCAGCAGTCGGCTGTGGTTGAAGAGACGATGACGGTGGCGGTAGGGGAGCATGGCCGGACCACAACGGAGGGTAGGACATCATACTATGCAGCGCCGCGACATCGCGAAGGCATGCGTCACGCGCGGCCGTCGGGGCAGGCACTGGCCGCGACGGGCCGCTTGACCCCCTTGCCCCCGAGCGGCCGGATGGCGGACGATGCCATCCATGCGACATCTGCCTCTCCTGCTCGCCGCACTGTGGCTCACCGCCTGCACCACGCCCGCCCCGCCCCCGCCGGCCGACGCCCGCGCCACAGTGGCGCCCTTGGCCAAACCCGCACCCGACGCGGTGCGCTACCAGGTGGCGAGCGCGCGATCGGATGTGCGCTTTGTGGTCTACCGGGCCGGGCGACTGGCGGCGCTGGGGCACAACCATGTGATCGTGGCGCGACAGATCGACGGCGAGATCGCACTGACGCCAGATCTGACGCGCACGCAGTTTTCGCTGCGCCTGCCGGTGGCGGCATTCGAGGTCGACCTGCCCGAGGCACGGCGCGACGAAGGCGAGGGCTTCGAAGTGCAGCCCTCGGCCGGGGCCATTGCGGGCACCCGGCGCAACATGCTCGGGCCGCGCGTGCTCGATGCCGAACACCACCCCGAGGTCGCGATCGACGC
>JBFIJC010000390.1:0-2883 GCA_041600915.1 Nitrogeniibacter sp. | reverse complement strand
TCGGTGAGCAGGGCGCGCACGTCGTCGGGCAGGGTTTCGGTGAGCAGCATGCCGACGCAGGCGTTGAGCTCGTCAACTTCGCCCAGCGAGTGGATGCGCAGGCTGTTTTTGGAGACGCGGTTGCCGTCGCCGAGGCCGGTGGTGCCGGCGTCGCCGGTGCGGGTGTAGATCTTGGAGAGGCGGTGTCCCATGATGGTGTCTTGTGGTTGATTGAAGTCGCCCGATTGTAGCGGTGGTGGCGCCTGCCTGCATCGGCACGGCTTACCAATGCTTACAACCGCCTTGTCTTCCGTTCGTGCTGTGTCGGCGTTATTGCCGGTGTGGGCCCCACTCACACATTTCGAACAGGAGTCAGGTCATGAAAAAAATACTCACGCTAGGTGCCATCCTGGCTGCATTCACGCTGTCGATGCCGGCCATGGCCGATCGTGGCGACCGTGGTGATCGGGTGGATGCGCGGCAAGACCGCCAGCAGCACCGCATTGAACGCGGCGTTCGCTCGGGCGATCTGACGCGCAATGAAGCGCGCCGCCTGGAGCGCGGGCAGGATCGGATCGATCGCATGCAGCATCGGGCTTATTCCGATGGGTATGTGAGCCGCAGCGAGCGTTCGCGCATTCATCGCGAGGTCGAACGGCAGGACCGCCGCATTTACCGCGAACGACATGATCGCCAATACGCCAAGCGCCACTATCGCGACGACGATCGCCACGATCGCGGCTGGCATCGCGGGCATCGCCATGCGCCGGCCTACGGCTACTACGACTACCGCCCGGTGGTGCGTCATGCACCGGTAGCGCGCCGGGTGATTATCGACCGTGAGCCGAGCATTTCGCTGGTGCTCAATCTGCCTTGATTGTTCGCGCCTCTCGCATCGACCCGCCTCGTGCCGGCATGACCGGCCCGGCGGGTCGATGTGCGTTTGTACGTCGGCTGTCGTCGAAGAAAAAACCGTATTGATGCGGGCCGTTTTTGCCCCCGGAAGCCGCCCCGTTTGTGCAAAGCGCCATGCTAATATGCCCGCTTTGATTTGATAGCGGCCCGTGTTGCCGCCAGACGCCGAACGCCACCATGAAAAGCGCCCAGATCCGCCGTACCTTTCTTGAATATTTCCAGTCCAAAGGGCATGAAATCGTCGACTCCAGTTCGCTGGTGCCGCACGAGGACCCGACGCTGTTGTTTACCAACGCGGGCATGAACCAGTTCAAGGACGTGTTTCTCGGCTTCGACAAGCGCGCCTACTCCCGCGCCACCACCTCGCAAAAATGCGTGCGCGCCGGCGGCAAGCACAACGACCTCGAAAACGTGGGCTACACCGCGCGCCATCACACCTTTTTCGAGATGCTGGGTAACTTCAGCTTCGGCGACTACTTCAAGCACGATGCCATCCGGTTCGCGTGGGAGCTGCTCACCGACAAGCTGGGCCTGCCGGCCGACAAGCTGACGATTACGGTGTATGCCGATGACGACGAGGCCTACGACATCTGGGCCAAGGATATCGGCGTGCCGACCGAGCGCATCATCCGCATCGGCGACAACAAGGGCGCGCGATACGCCTCCGACAACTTCTGGATGATGGGCGACACCGGCCCCTGCGGCCCCTGTACCGAAATCTTCTACGATCACGGCCCCGAGATCCCCGGCGGCCCCCCGGGCAGCCCCGATGAAGACGGTGACCGTTTCATCGAGATATGGAACGTCGTGTTCATGCAGTTCAATCGCGACGACAAGGGCGTGATGCATGCGCTGCCCAAGCCCTCGGTCGACACCGGCATGGGCCTGGAGCGCTTGGCCGCCGTGCTGCAAGGCGTGCACGCCAACTACGAAATCGACCTGTTCGTGAATCTCATTGCCGCTGCGGCGCGCGAGACCTCCGACGCGGACATGGACAGCCCCTCGCTCAAGGTGATTGCCGACCACATCCGCGCCTGCGCCTTCCTCATCGCCGACGGCATCATTCCGGGTAACGAGGGTCGCGGCTATGTGTTGCGCCGGATCATCCGCCGCGCCATCCGCCACGGCTACAAACTCGGCGTGCGCGAAGCCTTCTTCTACAAGCTGGTGCCCGATCTCGCCAAGGAAATGGGCGAGGCCTATCCGCAGCTGGTGGACGATCAGGCGCGCATCATGGAGGTACTGCGTCAGGAAGAGTCGCGTTTCTTTGAGACCATCGAGCACGGCATGGCCATTCTGGACGCCGAGCTGGCCGCCATGGCCGGTAAGGGCGGCAATGTATTCAATGGCGAAACCGCGTTCAAACTGCACGACACCTACGGCTTCCCGCTCGACCTGACCGCCGATGTGTGTCGTGAGCGCAGCGTGACCGTCGATGCCGAGGCCTTCGACGCCGCCATGGCGCGCCAGAAGTCGCAGGCCCGCGCCGCCGGCAAGTTCAAGATGGCGGCCGGTCTGGAATACAGCGGCGTCAAGACGCAGTTTCACGGTTACACCACGCTCTCGCACGAAGGCCGCATCACCGCGCTGTATCGCGACGGTGCGCCGGTCGAGCGTCTGATGCCGGGCGAGCAGGGCGTGGTGGTGCTCGACAACACCCCGTTCTATGCTGAGTCCGGCGGTCAGGTGGGAGATATGGGCGAGCTGTCCAAGGGCGGCGCCTGCCTCTCGCTGTTCAAGGTCGAAGACACGCAAAAGATTCAGGCCGATGTGTTTGGCCATCACGGCGAAGTCATCAACGGCGAACTGGTGGTGGGCGACACCGTGGCCGCGCAGGTCGATATCGCCGCGCGTGCCAGCACCGTGCGCAACCACTCGGCCACGCACCTGATGCACAAGGCGCTGCGCGAAGTGCTTGGCAGCCATGTGCAGCAAAAAGGCTCGCTGGTCGACGCCGACAAGACCCGATTCGACTTTGCGCACAACCAG
>JBFIJC010000389.1:0-2903 GCA_041600915.1 Nitrogeniibacter sp. | reverse complement strand
CGCCAGCCACGGGGTGACCACAAAAGCCACCACCAGCGAGATGAACATGCCCATCGAGGCGTTGATCGGGATCGGGCTCATGTAGGGGCCCATCAGGCCAGACACAAACGCCATCGGCAGCAGCGCCGCGATCACGGTGAAGGTGGCCAGAATGGTTGGCCCGCCCACCTCGTCCACCGCCTTGGGGATCAGCTGCCACAGGGGCTTGTCGGGCTCGAGCAGATGCCAGCGGTGGATGTTCTCAACCACCACGATGGCGTCGTCGACCAGGATGCCGATCGAAAAGATCAGCGCGAACAGGCTGACCCGATTAAGCGTGAAGCCCCAGGCCCAGGAGGCGAACAGCGTCGCCGCCAGAGTCAGCGTGACCGCCAGGCCCACAATGAGCGCCTCGCGCCAGCCCAGCGTCAGCAGCACCAGCAAGACCACCGCGCCGGTGGCGAACACCAGCTTGCCGATCAGCTTGTTGGCCTTGTCGTTGGCGGTCTCGCCGTAGTTGCGGGTGACGGTGAGATTGACGCCATCGGGAATGACCGTGCCCTTCAGTGTCTCGACACGCGCCAGCAACTGATTGGCCACGTCCGAGGCGTTGGCGCCCGGTTTTTTCGACACCGACAGCGTCACCGCGGGCGACACCCCGGCGGTGTCGATGCCGCGCTCGGCCGCCGCCGCACCGGCACCAAACCACACATAGCGCGAGGGCTGGTCCGGCCCGTTGGCGACCTCGGCCACGTCCGACAGATACACCGGCTTGCCACCGGTCACACCGACCACCAGCGCACGTACGTCCTGCGCCGAGCTGATGTAGGTGCCGGTCTGCACCAGCACTTCCTGGTTGTCGGCGACCAGCCGGCCGGCCGACTGCGAGGCATTCGACACCTGCAACGCGGCCTTCAGGTCGGCCGCCGTCACGCCGTGCGCGTTCATCCGCGCCGGGTCCATCAACACGCGCAGCACGTGGCCGGGACCGCCAATAGTCACCACATCGCGCGTGCCGGGGATGCGCTTGAGGTCGATCTCGACCGCCCGCGCCACCTGTTGCATGTCGAAGCCGGCGCGCTCGGGGTCGGTCGTCCACAAGGTGATGCCGACAATCGGCACATCGTCGATGCCCTTGGGCTTGACGATGGGTTCGAGCACGCCCAGCTCGGGTCTGAGCCAGTCGCGGTGCGACTCCAACGTGTCGTAGAGCCGCACCAGGGCGTCCTGGTTGGGCACCCCGACCTCGAACTGCACGGTGAGCACCGACATGTCCGGCTGCGACACCGAATACACATGCTCGACCCCCGCCATGCGCGAGAGCACCTGCTCAGCCGGCCGCGACACCAGCGACTCCACCTCCCGCGCCGAGGCGCCCGGGAAGGGCACGAAGACATTGGCCATCGTCACATCGATCTGCGGCTCTTCTTCCTTGGGCGTGACCAGCGTGGCGAACACCCCCACCAGAAACAGCACCAGCGCCAGCAGCGGCGTCAGCGCGTTGCGCTGAAAGCCGCCGGCGATCTTTCCGGACAAACCGAGGGAGGGGATGTCATTGCTCACGTAATACGATCTACCGATTCTTGAGTTTCATGATGCCGAGTGCGTCGAGCACGATCTTTTCGTAGATCGGCTCGGTCGTGCCCTTCTTCATCTTGCGCAGGAAGTACTTCTCGAAGCCGACCTTGGCCAGATGCACCCAGCGGCCTTCGGCAAACCAGTTCACATTGCGCGGCGGGATCTGAGGCAGGGCCACAAAGGCCGCGCCGGTGTCGCCGAAGTCAGCCAGACACACCGCGTTCCAGGTCGCGCGCTCTGCCGGTTGTGCACCATCGAGCACGGCGCGGATGTTCTTGGCGGTGGCAGTGACCATCGACTCGATCATGTAGCCGGTCTTGGGCACCCCGGTCGGCACGGGTGTGGCCTCCACCGGCGGAATCGCCACGCACACGCCCACCCCGTAGATGTTCGGGTAGCGCGGATTGCGCTGGAATTCGTCGATCAGCACGAAGCCGCGCGGATTGACCAGGCCCTCGACCCCGCGCACCGCGTCGATGCCGCGAAAGGCCGGCAGCATCATCGAGTACTTGAAGGGCAGCTCGTGCTGGCGCTTCGGCTGACCGTCCTCGTCATGCTCGGTGACGAACATGGTGCCGGCCTCGACCTTGTCGACCTTGGCGTTACAGATCCACTTGATGTGGCGGTCGCGAAACATCGACTCGATCATGCCTTTCGAATCGCCCACGCCGGCCAGGCCGAGGTGGCCGATGTAGGGCTCGGCGGTCACAAAGGTCATGGGCACGCGATCGCGCAGCTTGCGGCGGCGCAAATCGGTTTCCATGATGCGGGCAAACTCGTAGGCCGGGCCGAAACACGACGCGCCCTGTACCGCACCGACTACGATGGGGCCCGGATCATTCAAAAAAGCCTGCCAGTTCGATTCGGCCGTGACGGCATGATCGACATGGCAGATCGACTGCGTGAAGCCCTCGGGCCCGAGGCCCGGGATTTCATCAAAGGCCAGCTGGGGGCCGGTGGCGAGCACCAGCACGTCGTAGTCGAGTTGACTGCCATCGGCCAGCGTCAGGCAGTTGTCCGAGGCGTGCACCTGCGTGACCGCCTGCTCGACGAAACCGATGTGCTTTTTCTCCAGCAACGGCGCGATCTCAAGCTCGATGTCGCCACGCTTTCGCCAGTTCACCGCCACCCAAGGGTTCGATGGCGTGAAGTGGAAACGGCCATTGTTGGCCACCACCGTAATCCGGTCTTCCGCGCGCGCCAGCGCCTTCATTTCGTAGGCCATCGGCAGCCCACCCAGCCCCGCTCCGACAATCACTATGTGCGCCATCGTCTCTCCTCCAAGCCATGAGCACTGGTGCATCCGCTGCGGCCATCGATGCTGCCGACGCCGCGTCCGGACGCGT
>JBFIJC010000388.1:0-2926 GCA_041600915.1 Nitrogeniibacter sp. | reverse complement strand
CGGGGGTTTCAGAATCTATGTTTCTGGGTGACCCGTTACGACGCGACCATGCCTACGCTGACTACGCGTACTACGACAACTACGTCGAGGGCTAGGGCGAAACGGTTCATCGGGTCAACAGATCTTGGGTTCAAGTAACGGAGCGATAAAACCACGCCCCGGCGAAAAAGGCAAGCCTTGCGTGCCTGTCAAGCCTTGCCGTCCTCATCGCGCAAGGCCCGACGAAGGATCTTGCCCACGTTGGTCTTGGGGAGTTCATCGCGGAATTCAACGAGATGCGGCACCTTGTAGCCCGTGAGATTCTCGCGACAATAGGCGATCAAGGCCTCCTTGGTGAGGTTCGGATCCTTGCGCACCACGAACACCTTGACCGCCTCGCCAGCGCGCTCGTCGGGCACCCCCACGGCAGCCACTTCGATGACGCCCGGATGGCTGGCCACGATGTCTTCGACTTCGTTCGGATACACGTTGAAACCCGACACCAGAATCATGTCCTTCTTGCGGTCGACAATACGGACAAAGCCATCGGGGTCGACGGTTGCGACGTCACCGGTACGCAGGAAGCCATCAGCGGTCATGACCTTGGCGGTTTCGTCCGGACGATTCCAGTAACCCGGCATCACTTGCGGGCCTTTTACGCACAGCTCGCCCGGCTGGCCGACCGCCAGCTCGACGCCGTCGTCATCACGGATGCTCACGTCGGTCGAACTGATCGGCAGACCAATCGCATGGTTGAACTCGGCCAGATCCAGCGGGTTGATACACACCGCCGGCGAAGTTTCGGTCAGACCGTAGGCTTCGATCAATGGCTTGCCGGTGACCTTCTTCCAGCGCTCGGCCACGACTTGCTGCACGGCCATGCCACCGCCCAGGGTGATGCGCAGGGCAGAGAAATCCACCTTCTCAAAGTCTGGATTATTGAGCAGCGCATTGAACAAGGTATTGACGCCAGTGATGGCAGTAAAACGAACCGAGCCCAGTTCCTTGATGAAACCGGGAATGTCGCGCGGGTTGGTAATCAACACGTTGGTCGCGCCGAGCTTGAAGAAGGTCAGGCAGTTCGCGGTCAGCGAGAAGATGTGATAAAGCGGCAGCGCGGTGATGATCACCTCGGGCTTTTCACCCAAAAAGGGTTTTATCCACGCATGGGCCTGCTGCAGGTTGCCGATGATGTTGCGGTGGGTCAGCATCGCGCCTTTGGCCACACCAGTCGTGCCGCCGGTGTATTGCAGGTAGGCGATGTCGTCGTGACCGACGGTCACCGGCTTCAGGGTGTGTCGCGCGCCGACCGACAAGATGTCGTTGAAGCGGGTGTGGCCGGGCAGATCCCAGTCGGGCACCATCTTCTTGATGTACTTGACCACGAAGTTGACCAGGCCGCCCTTGAGGCCGCCGAGCCGGTCACCCAAGCGGGTGACGACGACGTGCTTGATCTGCGTGTTCGCGACAACGTCCTGCAGCGTATGTGCGAAGTTGTCGAGAATGACAATCGCCACGGCACCGGAATCCTTGAGCTGGTGCTCAAGTTCGCGGGCGGTATAGAGCGGGTTGCAGTTGACCACCGTGTAGCCCGCGCGCAAGGCGCCGTACATGGCGATGGGGTACTGCATGACGTTGGGCATCATCAGGGCGATGCGCGCACCTTTCGGTAGCTTCAATTCACCCTGGAGATAGGCGGCAAACTGCCCGGACAGCTTTTCAAGTTCGTCGAAACGCATGCTCTTGCCCATGTTGACATAGGCAGTGCGCTCGCCGAATTGACGGCAACTTTGCAGGAACATGTCGCCGATTGACTCGAACTCATTCAGATCGATCTCGGCGGGAATGCCAGGGGGGTAGCTTTTGAGCCAGATTTTATCCATGGTGTCTCCTTGTTTTGCGTCGGAATTTGATCCGGCCATAGCCGGACCCCGCCCTCCCAAGGCAAGTGCACCGTCAATCGACGACGCGCTTTTCCAACGACTCTTTACCGGCTCGCCGCCCCCCCTGAGGCGTCGAGCCGGTCACACTCGACTCAAGCCTCGTTTGATTCTTCGGGCCAGTTGCGAATGTAATTTTTCAGCATGCGATTCTCGAAACTCTGTTCTTCCAGTACGGCCTTGGCCACGTCATGGAAGGAAATGACACCCAGCAAGGTGTCTTCATCCATGACCGGCAAATAGCGCTGGTGATGATCCACCATGTGGCGACGCAATTCATCCATTTCCATGTTCGCGCCCGCGGTCAGCGGATCGCGCACCATCACGTCGGCAATGGTCAGATCCTGCCAAGCGGCGCCCGCGCCATGCACATGCTTGAGCACTTCACGGAAAGTGAGCATACCGGCCATCTTGCCGTGCTCGAACACCACCAGCGAGCCGACATCCTGCTCGGTCATGATGGCCACGGCTTCGGAAAGACTACGGTTCGGAGCGATCGTGTAGAGCACTTTGCCCTTGATCGCCAGGATTTCACTCACCTGCATGTTTTACCCCTTGAACGGATCGCACTCTTCGGGTGCGCATGTTTGTTTCGGATGGTAGTCGATTGCGTGGCACGGGGGAAGCGGGAAAGCCCCTATCCATCACCTTGACGGCGCCACCAGCTCACGGCTGCCATCGGCAAATACAAGCATCGCCCTCGCCGTACGCGCCGGGAACATGGCCGACACCGCACGGCAGTAGTCGCGCATTTGCTGGCGATACTTCTCCATCAGCTTTTCCTCCGGATGGCCACTCTTGTAGTCGATCACCCAGGCCGCGTCATCGCGCAACACCAGCCGGTCGATCCGGCCGAGACGACCGGCATCGTCGATGATCTCCACTTCGTTATAGGCCACTTCAAACTGGGCGGGATCGAAGAAGGGCTGCAGATCGGGCGCATTGAGAATCGCCTCGGCGGCATGACGAACGGCCTCGTTCACATCCGCCGGCGTCGCGGCACCGGG
>JBFIJC010000387.1:0-2928 GCA_041600915.1 Nitrogeniibacter sp. | reverse complement strand
TATTGGTCGCTGGATTCTCGAAACCGCGTGCCGACAAGCGCGCGAGTGGCTCGATAACGGACTTGCGTTCGGCCGCATCGGGGTCAACATCGCCGCATCACAACTGCGCCGGGGCGATCTGCTTGCCCTCACGCGCGACACACTCGACTCAAGCGGCCTGCCCGCCAGCATGCTGGAGCTGGAAGTGACCGAAGGCTTCATCATGCAGCAGGCCGAGGAAGCCATCCCGCGCCTGGGTGCCTTGCGTGAGCTCGGTATCGCGATCGCGATCGATGATTTTGGCACCGGTTATTCGTCGCTGTCCTACCTCAAGCGCCTGCCCGTCACACGCCTCAAGATTGACCAGTCCTTTGTCCGCGACATTCCCGAGGACCGCGACGACGCCGCCATCACCCGGGCCATCATCGCGCTGGCAAGGAGCCTGTCGCTTGACGTGATCGCTGAAGGCGTGGAGACGACAAAGCAAGCCGACTTCCTGGTGGCCGAGGGCTGCCAGCTTGGCCAGGGCTTTCACTTTAGCAAGGCGGTCGACGCGCACACCCTTGGCTGCTGGTATGCGGCAGCCCCGGTGTCAAACGCGCGTTATGCGTCTGGCCCTGCGGCCAAAACGGACTGAGCTTCCGGCAGGCTGACGCGTACGCGAAGCCCGCCCGACGATGGTGTTTCGAGTTCAATCTGCCCGCGGTGTGCGCGCACGATTTCCTGAACAATCGCCAGTCCAAGCCCCACTCCGCTGCCGGCGCTGCCCGGGCTTCGATAAAACCGATCGAAAACCTGCTCACGCTCTTGCGCTGAAATACCCGGCCCATTGTCTTCGACGCTCAGCAACACCGCACCGGCATGCGCCGCGCAATGCAGGCTGACTCGCCCTCCGCCAGGGGAATATTTCAAGGCGTTGTCCACCAGATTGGCCATCAATTCACGCAGCAGCGTTCCGTCACCCGCGACCCGCGCAGACTCGCGATGCACACCAAGGTCGATGTGTTTGCGATCGGCCTGCGCCAGCCAATCGTCGAGCATGTCGTCAATCAGCGGTGCCAGATCAACCGGTCTGGCATCGACCATCAGCCGCGCCCCGACCTCGGCGCGCGCCAGCGCCAGCAGCTGATTTGCCAGACGCGTCACACGCACCGTCGCGCGGGTCACGCGATCGAGCTGTTCCGGCGCGGGCGCAGCGCCCAGCAGCTCGACCTGCATCTGCAGGTTCGCCAGGGGGGTGCGTAATTGGTGCGCAGCGTTTTGCAAGAAGCTGCGTTGGTGCTCCCGCGCTGACGACAGCCGCTCGAGCAAGCCATTCAACGCCTGCACCAGCGTACGCAGCTCGAGCGGCACGCTGGCGGGGTCGACCTGGCTCAGATCTTCGCCATCGCGGGCCGCAAGACGCGCGCTCAGCCCGGCAAGCGGCGACAAGCCCGATGGAATGGCAATGCGCACAATCGCCACAACGGCCACCGTCAAACCCGCCATCGCCGCGATAAATCCCAACAACAGCTGATGAAGCGCCGCACGTCTTTTACTCAGCGTTTCAGCCACGGTGACGTAAAAACCACGACCATCCACCATTCGGTGAAGGCGCACGCCCCGAATGGCCTGACCGAGATGCACAGCGTCGAAATAATCAGGTGGCGCGTCCACGCTGATCGCGTCCGCCAACGGCAAGTCGCCATCGCCGGCAACCAGGCTGCCGTCGTCGCCCCGCACGCGGTAGAAAATGGTATCGACCGTATCGGAGCGCAGCAGCGCCACCCCGCCGTCGGCCATATCCATCCGCAGGCGCTGCTCGCCCGCGCGGATACGCTCGGCCACGCCATCGGCCAGATTCAACAAACTTGTATCGTAAGCAGTACCAATCACCTCGATGGCCGTGCGATACGCCAGCACGCCGCCGATCAGGGTGATCACGACGGGCAGGAGCAACGCACGCAGCAGGCGGCGGTGAAGGCTAGGCACGAAACATTCCGACTTCACGCATCCGGCGCGACGCCTGCACCCGCTGCGGGCGCCGCGACGCGGTGCTCCAGCCGATAGCCAAAACCGCGAACACTCCGAATCACCAGACCAGCCACCTCGAGCCGCGGGCGCAAGCGGGAGATGTACACCTCAACCGCGTTGGCCGAACCATCGGCAACCAGACGTTCCTTGGGCACGGTCCGCCCGCCGGCGTCGACCAAGGCGGCCAGCACGGCCCATTCACGTCCGGTCAGCGTCATCGGCTCGCCAGACAGTGTCGCCAGATGGTCTTCCGCATCCATTTTCAGCGGCCCAAATACCCGCTCGCTGCGCGTGAGATGCCCGATCCGGCGCGCCACGGCACGCATGCGCGCAGACAGCTCACCTAACTCAAACGGCTTGGCCAGATAATCGTCAGCGCCCAGATCCAGACCGTAGATACGGTCAGACAGCGCGTCGCGGGCCGTCACCAGAATCACCGCCACCGGCAATTTATCGGCACGGATGCCGCGCACCAGCTCATAACCCGACAAACCCGGCAAACCCACATCAATCAGCGCCATGTCTATGCCGCCTGCCGCCAGCCGGCGTCGCGCCATTTCGCCGTCATCCACTGCCTCGACGGTCACGCCCTGCCCTTGCAAATGGGCCACCATGCCCTGGGCCAGCTCCACGTCGTCTTCGACCACCAATACACGCATTCTTGTCCTCTTGATACTGACCCCGTGGCGCATGACGCGCCTTGCAAAGTGTAGCCCGGTCAGCGCGACACGCAAGCCATCGCGAACCGCTCCGACAACGAAAAACTCCCGCCGGAGCGGTAATGCAGTTCAGTTAAGGGTCTTTCAGGTGCCGAATTGGGTACCGAGCGGGTTTGGCTTTGACGACACGGGGGCATTTTCGCCCCCGTCGTTTTTCGACAATGGCCGTTTGTAGCCTTAAGCGCATGCGCGCCAGATGTGCGGGCAACTTCCCCGG
>JBFIJC010000386.1:0-2933 GCA_041600915.1 Nitrogeniibacter sp. | reverse complement strand
GTAACGTCTTGAATTCTATAGCCAGCAAGGCTTTAAGAGTGCCGAATGGTACAAAAAGACGGTACAAAACACATTCGTGGGCGGGCTTCGGAGCCCGAGATGCCTGCACTCCCCCGGAACACATACCGAACGCCATTCGGCTTTCAGTTCCGCGTCGTTGTTCCTGTTGAACTACGCGTAGCGATCGGCAAGCGCGAGGTCAAGAAGTCTCTGGGGCGTGACTATCGCGCGGCTGTCTCAGAAGCTCACGCCATGGCTGTACGCGTCGATAATCTCTTTTCTGAAGCGCGAGCCCAGAGCGTCCCCCACGCTCTTGGCGCGGATTCGATTGAAGCGTTTCTCCGCCTTCCTGCTGACAAACGCCTTAAGCCCATCACTGAAGTGACGCCCGAGCTGATAGCAGGGCTTAAGAGTCTTTGGCTCTCGGGCCTTGATGCAGACGTGTCATGGCGTCGAGCGGGGCTGGGTGTTGAAGAGTTTGACGAACTAAGCACCAACATCGCCGAATCCAAAGTGGTTCTGGCACAGGCCCTTGCTCGCGGTGATACAGAAAACTATGCTCCGGCCGTCCGCTCGTTGCTTGTCGGTCGTGGGTACGAGTTGCTCGTCAGCCCCAGCGATGAGCGACGCCTCGTCTACGAATTGATGAGTGCGTTCCAGCAAGGTTACGATGTGCTCGAGCAGCGTCAAGCTGGCCGCGCAGTGCCGACGCCTGTTTCCCCCGCCGCGCCGTTAAGGGCTGCATGGGAGGTTGAGGCGAAATCCGGCGTTGGGATAACCTGGGACGAACTGCTCAGGCACTGGAAGAGCGACCGCGATCGCCCCGAAAAGACCGTCGCAGACGTCGAGACCTTCTTGGCGTCGTTGCGTACCTACCTTCCGCAGGCCACTCCAGTCAGCCTAAGTCGTGCGGACGTGACGAATTGGCTGCGAAACGAGCGTGTAGAGCGTGGCAACAAAGCGAAAACGCTTGAGAAAAAAGGCACACTCCTCGGCGCGCTGTTCTCCGTCGCAGTCAAAGACGAGCTGCTTGAGAGGAACCCGTTTGCAGGCTTCGACTACAGCCGTTTTGCCACAAAAGAGGGGCTGGCCGAAGACGAGGAGCGCGAACCTTTCACTGTCGATCAACTGAAGCGCATCTTCTCCAGCGATGAGGGTGTGCTTGGCGTGACGAAAGCGAGTGGAGGCGGTGGCTATTATCCGCGCGTCTGGTTTCCGCTCGTCGCACTCCTGAGTGGCGCTCGCCTGGACGAAATCGGGAGCCTTGTCGTCGATGATGTGAAGCTTGCCCCGGTGCCGCATTTCGTTGTTCTGCGAGCAAAAACCCAGTCGAGTGTTCGGGAAGTTCCGATTCACCCGAAACTGATTGAACTTGGTTTTCTGACGTACGTTGAAGACATCCGCAAAGCAGGCGGCACCAAGCTGTGGCCGACGCTCAACAGTCGGTCGGAGAAGACGAAAGACAGCGAGGTTTTCGGGAAGTGGTTCAATCGCTACATTCACGACACGCTTAAGATGCCGTCGAACGTTGTTTTTCATTCCTTTCGGCACACCTTCAAAGACATGTGTCGCGACGCGCTGATTCCCAGAGAGGTTCACCATGCGATCACCGGGCATGCAGATGATCGCGATTCTAAAAACGTTGGCGATGAGTACGGACGGGGCGTCTCGTTGGAAGTGAAGCTTGAGCAGATGTCAAACATCAAGCTGCCGTTCAAGATTGGCCGGCCACATCGACTCAAGACCGCTGAGAAGCCCCCACGCAAGAACGTTGGCGTAGACTGACGCGCGCGAACCGAACAGCCAGATTGATCGCCGTAGATACTCTTTACGGCGACAGCTTCATGCGCTCACCGTGCGAGATTTTCTGCATGAAGAAGAGCGTCGGCAAATCCCTCTTGAAACCTCTGGCTCGCGCGAACAAACACAACTCGCGGCCCTGCTCCCGCACCCCCGCGAATCCAGGCTGGCGACAGATCATCTCCAGGGTCTGCGCCGCAGCAGATACTTGCCGGCGTGCTAACTGGTCGCCAAGCAGGGCATACCAGTCCGCCATCTCCTCCTTAGTCCTGCGCCACGTCCACGTAGTTCGACCTCGACTTGCCCGGCGTACGAATTCATACCCACAAAACACCAGGCGCGGCTTCTCCTCCAGCGGCTGCAGAGACTCCTGTTCCCACACCGGCCCGGTGCCCGCGGTAGCGAGTAGAACCCACTGGACTGAGTCGTCGGGTAGGCGCTTGGCAGGCGCCGCGCCAGTCCCCTCGTCGGCGCCTGATGCGCGCTCGCTGAACTCATCAGCCACCATATCGCTGTCGCCTGGCTCAGCGCCGAAGGCGGGCCAATACATGACCAATAGCGTGTTCGCTTCGCCGCGCTTGCGGCGCGTGATCCGTTGCGCCGGTGAGCATCCGATGCCGTACCTCAGATGAAACTTCCGGGCGAGCGCAATCGCGCGCTCAGCAGGACACTTGCCGGCGACATAGAAGCGATAGCCCTTGGGTACGGAATCAAGCACGCGAGCGAGCGCAGCGCTCTTTGAAGATGCGATGGGCGTTGATGCGGGGTTTGCACGAGTCATTCGAAACCTCTCCATAAAGATCGGTATAGAGAGAAAAAATCGAAACTCGCGAATGGCCGCGCAAGCCATGGGCTTGCAGTGTGATTTGGTGTGGCGAAGCCACACGTATTGATGTTCCTTGAAAATCGATACGCGTATCGCGTCCGATTTCGCTATACCGAGCAGGACAACGGAAATTTGCGGGGCAAGAACAGTGCGAAAGCACTGCTAACCCGGAAATTTCATCGTCCCCGACGAAGCTCTGCTTTTCTATGTCAAACGCGTGACCGGTCAGTGTGTGCAGCCCACGCGGGTAGGAATGGGGTGTTTTTTGGGCTTCTGGACGCACTACCCCCTACCCCCGAAGCGTCAT
>JBFIJC010000385.1:0-2940 GCA_041600915.1 Nitrogeniibacter sp. | reverse complement strand
TGGCCGGGCGCTGGCGCGTGCGCTGCGCGTGGCCGGGCGCATCGAGCCGGTGTTTGTCGAGCAGATCGAGGACATGAGCAAGACCGTGCTCGACGTGGTGCAGGACGGCGATGTGGTGCTGACCATGGGGGCCGGCACCATCGGCGCGGTGCCCGGCCAGTTGGCCGGCGAGGAAAGCGTATGAACGCCCAGGGCACCTGGTTGCGTGATGCCGGCATGGCCGAGCGCAGTGCCTGGGGCGTTGGCGGGACGGCGCAGTTCGTCTATACGCCGAGCGACGCCGCCGACTTGCGCGGCTTTTTGGCGTCCTTGCGGCTGGATGAGCCTGTGCTGGTGAGCGGTACCGGTTCGCGCGTTGTCGTGCGCGAAGGCGGCATGCAAGGCGTGGTCATCAGTACCGCTGAACTGCGCCGCATCGAGATCAGCACCGAGGGTGTTTACGTCGAGGCGGGCGCCTTGTGCGCACGGGTGGGACATGCGTGCGCGCACAACCATCACGGTGCGCTGGCATGGCTGGCCGGTGTGCCCGGCTCCATTGGCGGCGCCTTGATGACGAACGTCAGCGTTGGCGCGCATGGGCTGTGGGCGCAGGTCAAGACGGTGCAGACCGTCGATCGCCACGGCCATGTGCACGTGCGCGAGATGCATGACTTTGGCGTCGAGAGTACCTGGGCGGGCGCGGCGCACCACTCGGACGAGATCGTGCTTGGCGTCTGGCTGCGCGGCGGAAACGAAGCCATCCACACGCCGACGGCAATGGCCGGCGCGCGGACGGTGACGCAGCTGTTTGCACCCGATTGCGTGCCGCATGTGCTGGCGGCAGGGGCGGCCCTGGACGGCGCGGTCCGGCTCGATACGGAAACGGCGCAGCTTCATCTGGACGATACGGCCGAGGCAACCGATCTCGAGTCGGCGATTGAACAATTGTGCGCGGCGGCGGGCCAGCAGGCGGGGCGCGCAGTGCGCTGCCGGCTACGTTTTGTCGGTGCGCAGGGCTAAAGCGATGAGTGACATGAAAGAAAACAAGCAGACCCAGTTCGGAAAAGTCGCGGTACTGATGGGGGGCTCGTCCGCAGAGCGCGAGGTGTCGCTGATGTCCGGCAAGGCCGTGCTCGCGGCGCTGCAGGGCGCGGGCGTGGATGCCCATGCCTTTGACCCCGCCGACACCGATCTGCATGTGCTCAAGGACGAAGGTTACGCGCGTGCGTTTCTGGCGCTGCATGGTCGCGGTGGCGAAGACGGCACGGTGCAAGGCATGCTCGAAATGCTCGGCATTCCCTATACCGGCAGCGGCGTGATGGCCTCGGCGCTGTCGATGGACAAGTGGCGGACCAAGATGGTGTGGCTGGCTGCCGGCCTGCCGACGCCGCGCTTTCATATCATCGACGAGACCAGCGACTGGGCCGCCGTGGCTGCCGATCTGGGCTTGCCGATCTTCGTCAAGCCGGTGCATGAAGGCTCCAGCATGGGCGCCACCAAGGTGACCGAGGCCAGTCAGCTGGCCGATGCCTGGGCGCTGGCGGCGCGCTTCGATACCCTGGTGATCGCCGAGGAGTTCATCGAAGGCCAGGAGCTGACCATCCCCTTCCTGGGCGATGAAGTGCTGCCGGTGGTGCGCATCGTGGCGCCGGGCGGCAACTACGACTACCAGAACAAGTACTTCACCGACGACACCCAGTATTTCTGCCCCAGCGGTTTGCCCGAGGCACAAGAGGCCGAGTTGCAGGCGCTGATGCTGCGCGCCGCCCGCGTGCTGGCCTGCCGCGGCTGGGGGCGGGGCGACCTGATTCTGACCGCCGACGGCAAGCCCTATCTGCTCGAAATGAACACCACGCCGGGCATGACCGGCCACTCCCTGGTGCCGATGTCGGCCCGGGTGGCGGGGTATGACTTCACGGCGCTATGCCTGTCGATTCTGGAGAAAGCACGCCTTGGCTGAGATCCGCCTCCGTCCTGCTGCCCGCAAGAGCGCCACCCGCGCGGCCGGTGGCGGACGGGTGCGCGTGGGCGTGTGGCATCGGCCGGCGGTACTGAACCTGGTGTCGGACGCCTTGATGCTGATCGCGACCGCAATCATTGGCTATGCCGCAGTGACCTGGATGGCCGCGCGCCCCGCATTTCAGTTGCGCGAAGTCACCGTGCTGACGCCGCCGGCGCAGGTGTCGGCCGAGCAGCTGCAATACGCCGCGCGCTCGGCGGTGAAGGGCAACTTCTTTACGGTCGATCTGGTGTCGGTGCGCGAGGCCTTCGAGAAACTGCCGTGGGTGCGCCGCGCCCAGGTGCGTCGCCACTGGCCCGACATGCTCGAAGTGCGGCTCGAAGAGCATCAGGCCGTCGCTTACTGGACGGTCAATGACAGCGGCGAGACGCGACTGGTCAATCGTCAGGGCGAGATTTTTGTGGCTGCCAGCAATGCACACATGCCGGCCTTCATCGGGCCGGAGGGCTATGCCGGCTATGTGCTGGCCAGCCATGCACAGTTCTCCAAGCTGGTCGCGCCGCTGGGCCGGGAGCTGGTCGAGTTGAGCTTGTCGGCGCGAGAGGCGTGGCAGCTGACGCTGGACGATGGGCTGGTGATCCGGCTGGGTCGGGATCGCGAGAAAGCGCACGTTGAAGAGCGGATGGCGCGCTTTGTGGATGCCTATCCCAAGGCCCTGGCCAAGTCGCCAATGATGATTGCGGTGGCGGATTTGCGGTATCCGAATGGTTTCGCCCTCTTGCCGGCGGGCGACAAGAAGTCAGTGGAAAGCACACAATGAGCAAGGAATACAAAGACCTCGTCGTCGGACTCGACATCGGCACCTCGAAGACCACCTGCATGGTGGCCGAGGTGCGCCCCGATGGACAGTTCAACGTGATCGGCCTCGGCACGCAGCCCTCCAACGGCTTGCGCCGCGGGGTGGTGGTCAATATCGAGGCGACGGTCGATGCGATCTCGCG
>JBFIJC010000384.1:0-2945 GCA_041600915.1 Nitrogeniibacter sp. | reverse complement strand
CGGTACGCATTTTTCCGACTGGATGCGAGCCACACAGGCGCGTACCGAAACGGCGCTCGCCAAGGCACTGCCACCGCTGGATCTGGCCCCCGACCGGCTGCACGAAGCCATGCGCTACGCCGTGCTGGGCGGCGGCAAGCGGGTGCGGCCGCTGCTCGCCCACGGTGCCGGCCTGGTTACTGGCGCCGCTGCCGAGACCATCGACCGTGCCGCCTGTGCGGTCGAACTGATTCACGCCTACTCGCTAGTGCACGACGACATGCCGTGCATGGACGACGACAGCCTGCGCCGCGGCAAGCCGACCGTGCATGTCGAATACGACGACGCCACGGCGCTGCTGGTCGGCGACGCGCTGCAATCGCTGGCCTTTCAGCTGCTCGCCGAACCGGGCCTGATCCCCGACGCCGCGCGCCAGCTCAAGATGCTTGAGCACCTGGGCATCGCCTCGGGCTCGCGCGGCATGGCCGGCGGCCAGGCCATTGATTTGCAGTCGGTCGGCCAGAACATCAGCCGCGAAGCGCTCGAAGTGATGCATGTCCACAAGACCGGCGCGCTGATCCGCGCCTCGGTGCAACTGGGCGCGCTGTGCGGCGACGAACTCGAAGCCGACACGCTCGCCCGCCTCGATCAGTACAGCAAGCGTATCGGCCTGCTGTTCCAGGTGGTCGACGACATGCTCGACTGCGAGGCCGACACCGCCACGCTGGGCAAGACTGCGGGCAAGGACGCCCGCAACGACAAGCCAACCTACGTCACCCTGCTCGGTCTCGAAGAAGCACGCCGCCTCGCGGCCGAACTCGAAGCCGACGCGCTGGCCGCCCTCCGCCCACTGGATGCACGCGCAGACATGCTCCGCGCGCTGGCCAGCTACATCGTCCACCGACGCTTCTGAGCGCAGGGACCCGAATGAACGACCCCATGCCCGCCATCTATCCCCTGCTCAACGCCATCGACTCCCCGACCGACCTGCGTGCGCTTGAGCGCAAACAGCTGCCGGCACTGGCCAAGGAGTTGCGCCAGTTCCTGATCGAATCGGTGTCGCGCACTGGCGGCCATCTGTCGTCCAACCTCGGCACGGTCGAGCTGACCATCGCCCTGCACTACGCCTTCAACACACCCGAAGACCGCATCGTGTGGGACGTCGGCCACCAGACCTACGGCCACAAGATCCTCACCGGCCGGCGCGGCCGCATGCCCACGCTGCGCAAATACCAGGGCATGTCAGGCTTCCCGCGGCGCGACGAGAGCGAGTTCGACACCTTCGGCACCGCACATTCGTCCACCTCGATTTCCGCCGCGCTGGGCATGGCCGTTGCCGCGCGTGACCAGGGCTCAGACCGCCGCGCCATCGCCGTCATTGGTGACGGCGCCATGTCGGCCGGCATGGCCTTCGAGGCGCTCAACAACGCCGGCGACATGCGCGACACCAATTTGCTGGTGATCCTCAACGACAACGAGATGTCGATCTCGCCGCCGGTGGGTGCGCTCACCCAGATCCTGGCGCGCCTGATGACCGGCCGCACCGTCAGCGCAGCACGCCGGGCGGGCGGCAAAGTGCTGGGCGTCGCACCGCCCATGCTCGATTTCGCCCGCCGGGTCGAAGAGCATGTCAAAGGCCTGGTCACGCCGGGTACCTTGTTCGAAGAGTTCGGCTTCAACTACATCGGCCCCATCGACGGCCACGACCTCGATGCCTTGCTGCCCACGCTGCACAACCTGCGCAAGCTCGACGGCCCGCACTTTTTGCATGTGGTCACCCGCAAGGGCCAGGGCTACAAGCTGGCCGAGGCCGACCCGATTCTGTACCACGGCGTGTCGACCTTCGACCACACCGAGGGCATCAAGTCGCCGGGCAAGCCCAGCAGCAAGATCAGCTACACCCAGGTGTTCAGCGACTGGCTGTGCGACATGGCCGAGGCCGATGCGCGAGTGGTCGGCGTCACCCCCGCCATGCGCGAGGGCTCCGGTCTGGTGCGCTTTGCCGAAAAGTATCCCAAGCGCTACTACGATGTGGGCATCGCCGAGCAGCACGCGGTCACCTTCGCCGCCGGCATGGCGGCCGACGGACTCAAGCCGGTGGTGGCGATCTACTCGACCTTCCTGCAGCGCGGCTACGACCAGTTCATTCACGACGTGGCCCTGCAGAACCTGCCGGTGGTGTTCGCCATCGACCGCGCCGGCCTGGTCGGCGCCGACGGCGCGACCCACCACGGCGCCTACGATCTGTCCTACCTCACCTGTATCCCGAATCTGGTGGTGATGGCGCCGGCCGACGAGAACGAATGCCGCCAGATGCTCTACACCGCGCACTGCCACAACGGCCCCAGCGCGGTGCGCTACCCGCGCGGCAGCGGCATGGGTGTCACGCCCGAAAAAGCGATGACCGCCTATCCCATCGGCAAGGCCGAACTGCGTCGCAGCGGCAAGAAAATCGCGCTGCTGGCCTTCGGCTCCATGCTAAAACCGGCACTCGAAGTGGGCGAGCAGCTCGACGCCACGGTGGTCAACATGCGCTTCGTCAAACCGCTGGACGAGGCGCTGATTCTCGAACTGGCCCAAAGCCATGAGCTCATCGTCACGCTCGAAGAAAACGCCCTCATCGGCGGCGCGGGCAGCGAAGTCAGCCGTGTGCTCGAATCGGCTCCGGCGCCGGTACGCACACTTCGCCTGGGCCTGCCTGACCGCTTCATCGATCATGGCGAGCAAAGCCAGCTGCTCAAAGAGATCGGCCTCGACGTCGAGGGCATCCTCAAAGCCATACGCGCGCGCTATCCCGCCAATAGTTGAGTATTTTTGTCGGAAACCGTAGGCTCTCCGACTGCCTGCCCGATTGAGACCCCGATGTCCGCCACAGACTCCCAAGCCATCCCCGACGTCCAGAACAGCCGCGACAGCCGCCAGATCGCCATCGACAAGGTCGGCATCAAGGCCATCCGCCACCCGGT
>JBFIJC010000383.1:0-2949 GCA_041600915.1 Nitrogeniibacter sp. | reverse complement strand
GTGCGGGCGGCCACACAAGGGCCGCCCGCACCGCCGCCACCAGCGCGTCACGCGCCTGCATTCAGGAGTCCCAGCATGTACCGCATCCCCCGCAGAATCCTCCAGCTGAGCCTGCTCGCGTTCAGCTGCGCCATCAGCCTCCCCGCCGCTGCAGCCGGCACGGACACAATGACCCGCGAGGTGCTTCACGGCACCAATGTCGAGCGACGCGCCATGGCGCTGCTCGACCGGGCAGTCGCCCATATCGAAGCCAAGGGCGAAGCCGGCACCGCAGCGTTCAGCCAGGGCGCAGAGTTCATTGATCGCGACTTGTATACCTACGCACTGAAAACCGACGGCAGCTTCTTGGCCAGCGGTGGCGGCTCGGCCGCCCTCATCGGGCAAAACGTGCTCAAAGAGGTCGATCTCAACGGCAAGCCCTTCTTCCGCGAAATCATCGAACAGGCCAAGGCCTTTGGCGCCGGGCGGGTCGAGTACCGCTGGTTTAATCCGGCCGACGCGCGTGGCGAGCCCAAGATCGCGGTGTTCCGCGCGGTGGGCAACATCATCGTCGCGGCCGGCTACTACCCGCCGCGCGCCACACCGATGCAGGCACGGGTGTTGTTACGCGACGCGGTCAAGGCCATGGCCGCCAACCCCGCCGCCGCGCTCGAACACTTCCAGCGACTCGACGGCGCGTTCATCCGCGACGATCTGTATGTGTTCGTGGTGCGCTTGAGCGACGGCCGCGTCCTCGCCCATGGCGCCACGCCCTCACTGGTCGGCACCAACAGCTACGAGTTGGTCGGCCCGGATGGCAGCCACGTCGTGCGCCGAATGGCCGAGATCGCGAAAGAAAAGCAGGACGGAGAAAGTGAATACGCCTGGCGCAATCCGGCTAGCGGTGCCGTCGAAACCAAGCACACCTACTTCAAGACGGTGGGCGACACCCTGGTGGCGGTAGGCTACTACCGCCGCTGAGCGCGTGCTGCCAGGCTGACCTCAATGAAGCAGGTCGTTCAAATACCGGACCGGGATGGCGTAGCTGATCCCGGACGGTTTGCTCAGCACGTTCTCCTTGGTGTCCTTCACGAAAACCATATTGAGGACACCGAGCACCGCGCCCGAGTCCGGGTCAAACAAGGGGCTGCCGCTGTTGCCCGGGTAGGCCGTCGCATCCAGTTGATAGACCGAAAACGGATCATTGCCCAGACTGCGGATTTGCCGCGCGTTCAATTCACGGGCATTGCCCCGCGGAATGCTGATGGGCGTAATGGCCGCGACGATACCGCGGTGCGTGGCCGGCTTGAGCCCCAGCGCACTACCAATCGGAAAGCCGGTAAACGCCACCGACTGCCCCTCTTCGGCCTCGCCATTCGACAACACCAACACCGGCAAGGCCGGGCCGACAATGCGCAAGGTAGCCAAGTCATGCGCCGGATCGGAGCGCAGCTTTTCGGCCGAGCGCACATTCACCTTGTCGCCCAGCGGAATGGCCACCGCCAGCGTCTCTCGGCGATTGGCATCGACACTTGCGGGCAGCACATGCGCGTTGGTGGCAACGGTCAGGCCATCGCCCACGACAAAGCCGGTGCCCAGAAAACGGAAGGCCGGACTGCGGGTGGGCTCGTAGGTGCCTACGGCAACGATTGACGGTTTGACGCGAGCTACCGTCGCCGGCAAATCGGCCCTCACCGAAACGCTCGCAAGCATCAATACGGCAGAAACGGCAAAACAGAGCCACCGGCTCATGGGCTTGCTCCCTTATCAGTCAGCCATGAACAGGGGCGCCATGACTGCGGATGATTCAACCACACTCGCGTCATACGGGTGTGTTTGTTCGCTGAAAAAGCCCTGAATCCGGGTCACATAGGCTTTGGTTTCCGGGTAGGGCGGCACGCCCTGATAGCGCTCCACAGCCCCTTCGCCCGCGTTGTAGGCCGCGGCAACCAGGCGGACCTCGCCCTTAAAATACGCCAATAACCAGCGCAAATACGCCAGACCGCCGCGAATGTTCTGCGCCGGGTCATAGGCATTGCGCACATTGAAACGCGCAGCGGTGTCGGGAATCAGCTGCATCACGCCCATGGCGTTGCGCGGCGACAAGGCCTGTGGATTGAAGGCCGACTCTGTCAATGCAATGGCCAGGGCGAAACGGGCATCGACCCCGAACTCGGGTGCCGTACGCGCGACCTGCAAAATGATGGGGTGACGGTCGGCTGGCAGACGCGCCATCAAACGACCCACCAAGCCCTCGTCCTGCTCCCAGTCGGGGGCGTGCAAGCACGCCGGCACGGCCCCGGTGTAGGGGCCGGTGTAGCGCATCATGCGTTCTGCCTGGGGGTGAGACAGCATCGAGGCCATGGCAAACAAGGTGCCGGCATAGGCGTCGTCGCGCGCCACGCCTCGGCCATTGGCGTACATCCAGCCCAGGGCATACATGCCTTCCGCATTGCCCTGCCGGGCCGACTCGCAGTAACACGCGGCGGCCCGCTCAGCCTCTCGCGGTACACCTTCACCATGCTCGAACGCGACGCCGGCCTGGTGGAGATACTCAGCATGCTGGCTCAGCGCCGCCAGCTGTTCAGGCGAAAGTGGCGGCTCTCCGGCCGAGACCGCCTGCACCGCCCCCGTCAGTGATAGCAGGGAGCCGCACAGAACGAGAGCGCGCCACATCGCCACATTCCTCAGAGGCGCCAGACGCGCAGGCCGGCCTCGGCCAGCGCATGACGATCGAAGGCTGATTTGACGTCGATGAATACGCCTTTGTCTTCAAGCACGCCGGTCAGCGTGCCCAGATCCATCTCCGCGTATTCACGGTGAGAGACCGTGGCGACCATGGCTTGCGCCCGCGGCAGATCGGCCCACTCAACCAGCTGGACACCGTACTCGTGCATGGCTTCAGCCGCCTCTGCGACCGGGTCGTGCACCACCACATCGCAGCCGAAACTTTGCAGCTCACGGATGACG
>JBFIJC010000382.1:0-2954 GCA_041600915.1 Nitrogeniibacter sp. | reverse complement strand
TGCGGTGGCGGCTGCGCCTGTCACTGATCGCCACGAATGAAGAAATACTTCGTCACCGGGCTTCTGATCTGGATCCCACTTGCCATCACGTTCATGGTGATCGCGTGGATCGTCAGCACGCTTGACCGCATCCTGCTGTGGATACCCGAGCACTGGCAGCCTAAAGTCTTGATCGGGCTCGACATCCCCGGCATCGGCGTGGCGGTCACCTTGCTGATCATCCTGCTCACCGGCTTGATCGGCGCCAACGTCCTCGGCCAGCGACTGGTGCTGATCTGGGAGGCGCTGCTGGCCCGCATTCCGGTGGTCAAGTCCATCTACTCAAGCGTCAAACAGGTGTCAGACACCCTGTTCTCCAGTTCCAGCCATGCGTTTCGTAAAGCACTGCTGGTCCAGTATCCCCGCCAAGGCGCTTGGACCATCGGCTTCCTGACCGGAAAGCCCGGCGGCGACGCCGCCCGTCACCTGAGCGGCGACTACATCAGCATCTACGTGCCAACCACGCCGAACCCGACCTCTGGATTCTTTCTGATGGTCCCGCGTGCCGACGTCATCGAGCTCGAGATGAGCGTTGACGAAGCACTCAAATACGTCATTTCCATGGGCGTGGTCTCCCCTGGAAAAAAGGCTGACGCCCCTGAGCTGGCCCGACTCGAACCCTAGCAAACCGGGGCGCATCGCCCCCAGCGTCCAAAATACGGAATCAGAATCATGCGTACTCAATACTGCGGACAGGTCACTGCCGCCAACCTCGATCAGATCGTCACTCTGTGCGGCTGGGTGCATCGCCGGCGAGATCACGGCGGCGTGATTTTTGTCGATCTGCGCGACCGCGAGGGTCTTGTCCAGGTGGTTTGCGACCCCGATCGGGCCGACATGTTTACGGTGGCCGAATCGCTCCGTAACGAGTTTGTCGTGCGCATGACCGGCAAAGTCCGTCGCCGCCCTGCCGGCACCGAAAACGCCAACCTCACTTCCGGCGAAATCGAAGTGCTGTGCCACGAAATCGAAGTCCTGAACATTTCGGTCACACCGCCCTTCCAGCTCGACGACGACAATCTGTCGGAAACCACGCGCCTGACCCATCGCGTGATCGATCTGCGCCGCCCGGCCATGCAACGCAACATGATGCTGCGCTACAAGACGGCGATGGCCTTCCGTCGCTTCCTCGACGCCAAGGGCTTCATCGACATCGAGACACCGATGCTCACCAAGAGCACGCCGGAAGGCGCGCGCGACTATCTGGTGCCGTCGCGGGTTCACCCGGGCCACTTCTTCGCCCTGCCGCAGTCGCCGCAACTGTTCAAGCAGCTGCTGATGGTGGCGGGCTATGACCGCTACTACCAGATCACCAAGTGCTTCCGCGACGAAGACCTCCGGGCCGACCGACAGCCCGAGTTCACCCAGGTCGATATCGAGACGTCCTTCCTGGGCGAAGACGAAATCACCGCGCTGATGGAAGAGATGATTCGCAGCATCTTCAAGGAAGTGCTGAACGTCGATCTCCCCAACCCCTTCCCGCGCATGAGCTACGCCGAAGCGATGTCGCGCTTCGGCTCGGACAAGCCCGACCTGCGTGTGACCCTCGAGATCACCGATGTGACCGATGCCGTCAAGGACGTTGCCTTCAAGGTCTTCTCCGGCCCGGCAAACGCCGACAACGGCCGTGTTGCCGCGATGCGTGTGCCCGGTGGTGCCCAGCTCTCCCGTGGCGAAATCGACGAATACACCAAGTTTGTCGGCATCTACGGCGCCCGAGGCCTGGCCTACATCAAGGTCAATGACATCAGCAAGCTGAGTGATGAAGGCCTGCAATCGCCCATCGTCAAGAACCTGCACGCGCAAGCGCTGGCAACCATCGTCGAGCGCACCGGTGCGCAAAACGGTGATCTGATCTTCTTCGGCGCAGACAAGACCAAGATCGTCAACGACGCCCTCGGTGCATTGCGCAGCAAGGTCGGCCACGAGAAAGGCTACGTCAACGGCAAAGCGTGGGAGCCGCTGTGGATAGTCGATTTCCCGATGTTCGAGTACGACGACGAAGACAAGCGCTGGACCGCCTGCCACCATCCCTTCACCAGCCCCAAGGATGAACACCTTGAGCTGCTCAGCACCGCCCCGGGCAAGTGCCTCGCCAAGGCTTACGATCTTGCGCTGAACGGCTGGGAACTCGGCGGCGGCTCGGTGCGTATTCACCGTGCCGACGTGCAGAGCAAGGTATTCAGCGCGCTGGGGATCGGCGACGAAGAAGCCCAGCAGAAATTCGGCTTCCTGCTCGATGCGCTGAAATACGGCGCGCCGCCGCATGGTGGCCTGGCCTTCGGCCTCGATCGCATCGTCACCATGATGACCGGCGCCGAGTCGATCCGCGACGTGATCGCCTTCCCCAAAACGCAGCGCGCTCAGTGCCTGCTCACCGAAGCACCCTCGCCAGTCGACGACCGCCAACTGCGCGACCTGCACGTTCGCCTGCGCCAGAAAATCGCAACCTCGGTAGAAGTCACCTCAGACTAATTCCGACAGGATGATGACAAAAACTCAACGAGGCGACTGCGGTCGCCTCGTTTGTTTTGGTGGTCACGCTCAAGATCGGCCCAAAACAGCCGACAATTCAGCTTGAGTCCCTTTTCTACGGCACCGCCACCATGCCCGACCTGTCAGCCGTCACCGCCCTCGTCATCGAGGCCAACCCCAACATGCGCACTCAGTTGCGCAATATGTTGGGCGAAAGTGGTGTCGACAAAGTCCAGCTGGCGGTATCGGCGGGCGCTGCGGTGCGCAAACTACGCGATGCGCGCTTCGATCTGATCCTGTGCGAATACCACATCGGTGATGGCCAGGACGGGCAGCATCTGCTTGAAGACCTGCGCCACAACAACATCATCCCCCTGGCAACACTGTTCATCATGGTCACCGGTGAGCGCCAATACGAAAAAGTCGTTTCCGCCGCCGAG
>JBFIJC010000381.1:0-3049 GCA_041600915.1 Nitrogeniibacter sp. | reverse complement strand
GCAGCCGGCCCTGTCGTATGATTCGAACAACGCGGCGTCGGCGCAATCGGCCGGCGGCGATCAACACGGTTTTGGCAAGAGGACAACAATGACATTGACCCATTTGCAACGGCTAGAGGCCGAGAGCATCCACATCATGCGTGAGGTGGTGGCCGAGGCGGACAACCCGGTCATGCTCTATTCGATCGGTAAAGACAGTGCGGTGATGCTGCATCTGGCGATGAAGGCTTTTTACCCGGCCAAGCCGCCGTTCCCGCTGCTGCATGTCGATACGCGCTGGAAATTCCGCGAGATGTACGCCTTTCGCGACAAGATGGTGAAGGAACTGGGCCTCGATCTGCGGGTGCATATCAACCCCGACGGCGTCGCGAAGGACATCAACCCCTTCACCCACGGCTCGGCGATCCACACCGACATCATGAAAACCGAGGGCCTAAAGCAGGCGCTCGACATGTACGGCTTTGATGCGGCCTTTGGCGGTGCGCGCCGCGATGAAGAAAAATCACGCGCCAAGGAGCGCATTTTCTCCTTCCGCAGCGCGCAGCATCGTTGGGACCCAAAAGTGCAGCGCCCGGAGCTGTGGAAGCTCTACAACGCGCGCAAGCACAAGGGCGAATCGATGCGGGTGTTTCCGATATCGAACTGGACCGAGCTGGATATCTGGCAATACATCTATCTTGAAGACATCCCCATCGTGCCGCTGTACTACTCGGCCGCACGGCCGGTGGTTGAGCGCGATGGCGCGCTGATCATGGTCGACGACGAGCGCATGCCGCTCAAGGCCGGCGAAGTGCCGATGATGCGCAAGGTGCGCTTCCGCACCCTGGGCTGCTATCCGCTCACGGGTGCAGTCGAGTCCGATGCCGACACCTTGCCGGCGATTATTCAAGAGATGCTGCTCACCAAGACCTCCGAGCGGCAGGGTCGGGTGATTGACCACGATTCGGCCGCGTCCATGGAAAAGAAAAAGCAGGAGGGGTACTTTTAATGGCCCACGTATCCGACCTCATCGCCTCCGATATTGGCGAATACCTGCGCAGCCATGAGCACAAGAGCCTGCTGCGTTTCATTACCTGCGGCAGCGTGGATGACGGCAAGAGCACCTTGATCGGGCGCCTGCTGTTTGAATCCAAGATGCTGTTCGAAGACCAGATGGCCGCGGTCGAAGCCGACTCGAAGAAGTATGGCACCCAAGGCGAGGACATCGACTTCGCGCTGCTGGTTGATGGCCTCGCCGCCGAGCGCGAGCAGGGCATTACCATCGATGTGGCCTACCGCTTCTTCTCGACCGACAAGCGCAAGTTCATCGTTGCCGACACCCCGGGGCACGAGCAATACACCCGCAACATGGTGACCGGCGCCTCCACGGCGGACGTTGCCATCCTCATGGTCGACGCACGCAAGGGCATCCTCACCCAGACGCGGCGCCACAGCTATCTGGTCTCGTTGATCGGCATTCGCCACATCGTGGTCGCCATCAACAAGATGGATCTGGTCGATTACTCCGAAAAGACCTACCGCAAAATCGTCGAAGACTACCGTGAATTCGCCGCGCGCATCGGGATCGAAGGCATCACCTTCATCCCGCTGTCGGCCTTCAAGGGCGACAACATCATCACCCCCAGCGACAAGCTCTCCTGGTACCACGGCACGACGCTGATGGGCTACCTCGAAACCGTCGAAATCGATGAAGAGCGCATGCAGAAGGCGCCGTTCCGTCTGCCGGTGCAGTGGGTCAACCGCCCCAATCTCGACTTCCGTGGCTTTGCCGGTACGGTGTCCAGCGGCGTGATTCAGCCGGGTGACCGCATTCGCGTTCAGCCGTCGGGCAAAGAGAGCACGGTGGCACGCATCGTCACCCATGACGGCGATCTGCCGCAGGCGGTGGCGGGGCAGTCGGTTACGCTGACGCTGGCCGATGAAATTGACGTCTCCCGCGGCGATGTCATTTCCATCGCCGAGCACCCGGCCAGCTCGGCCGACCAGTTCGAGACCACCATCGTCTGGATGCACGAAGAGCCCATGCTGCCGGGGCGCGCCTATTTGCTCAAGATTGGCACCAAAATGGTCACGGCGACCGTCACCGAAATCAAGTACCAGGTGAACGTCAATACTCTGGAGCACGTGGCCGCCAAGAAGCTCGACCTCAACGGCATCGCCGTGTGCAATCTCAGCCTCGACCGCCAGATCGCCTTCGACGCCTACGCCGACAACCGCGACACCGGTGCCTACATCCTCATCGACCGGCTGAGCAACAGCACCGTCGGTGCCGGCATGATCCACTTTGCCCTGCGCCGCTCGCACAACATCCACATGCAGCACGTGGACGTCGACAAAGCCGCGCGTGGCGGTATGAAGGGCCAGAAGCCCTGCCTGTTGTGGTTTACCGGCCTGTCCGGCGCCGGCAAGTCAGCGATTGCCAACATGGTCGAGAAAAAGCTCCACGCCATGGGCCGCCATACCTATCTGCTCGACGGCGACAACGTCCGCCACGGGCTGAACAAGGACCTCGGCTTCACCGATGCCGACCGTGTCGAAAACATCCGTCGCGTGGCCGAAGTGTCCAAACTGATGGTCGACGCCGGCCTCATTGTCATCACCGCTTTCATATCCCCCTTCCGCTCAGAGCGGCGCATGGCTCGAACGCTGGTCGAAGAGGGGGAATTCCTGGAAGTGTTTGTCGACACGCCGCTCGAAGTCGCCGAAGAGCGCGACCCGAAAGGGCTCTACAAGAAGGCGCGACGCGGTGAACTGAAGAATTTTACCGGCATCGATTCGCCGTATGAGGCGCCGGAAGAGGCTGAGGTGCGGTTGGTGACTGCAGGTACAACGGTTGAGATGATGGCAGATCAGGTTATAGCCGTACTCAATGAAAAAGGCATGCTGAGCTAGCCAGCGGCATATTAATAGGTTCTTCGCGCAATCCGGGGGAAGTAGTGGTTGACGGTTCGGAGGTTGGTAGATTGGCAGTCGCCAAACAAATCGATCTCCTTCCTCTTCCCCGTCATGCGCGATGCTATGTTGGGCGTTGTCTTCTGGAAAGGCCACG
>JBFIJC010000380.1:0-3060 GCA_041600915.1 Nitrogeniibacter sp. | reverse complement strand
TGTTCATCGCCACCGGCGCGTCGGTGTTTCACGGCGCGCACATCGGGCAGGGTTGCGAGCTGCGCATCAACGCCGTGGTGCATTTGCGCACCACGCTGCCGCCGGGTGAGACGGTGCCGATTGGCTGGGTGGCGGTGGGCGCGCCGCTGCGCATTTTGCCGCCCGACCAGCACGAGGCCATCTGGGCGGCGCAGGCGCCGCTGGATTTTCCGAAGTTTGTGTATGGCTTCGACCGCGCTGAAGTGAGCATGGCAAAGATTACCCGCAAGCTCTCGGCCAGCCTGGGCGCGCATCGGGATGATGGGCCGCTCAACCCGCCCGAATGAGTGTCACCCTGGCGCGCAGGCCGCCACCCTCGGCGTTGGTCAGCACCACCTCGCCACCTTGTGCGCGCAGCAGGTTGCGGGTGATGGCCAGGCCCAGGCCGGTGCCGCCAGTGTCGCGGTTGCGTGAGGCTTCGCGGCGGTAGAAAGGTTCGAACACCGACTCGCGTTCCGATTCGGGCAGGCCGGGGCCGTGGTCGCGGATGTCGATCTGCCAGCCCGTGTCGGTTTCTGCGAGGGTGATGTCCACCCGTTCGCCGTATTTCACGCCGTTGTCGATCAGATTCCACAGGGCGCGGCGCAGGCCTTGCAGGCGGCCGGTGTAGGGCTGACTGGCGCGGCCGTCGAGGGTGACGGGCATGGCCATTTCGTCGGCTTCGAGGCGCAAGGTGTCGAGCAAGGCGTTGAGGTCGATGTTGCGGCTGGTCTCTTGCGAGTCGAGGCTGCGGGCGTAGTCGAGCCCTTCGCGCACCAAGGCCTGCATGGCGTCGAGGTCGGCATTGAAGCGGGTTTGCGTGGCGGTGTCGTCGAGCAGTTCGGTGCGCAGGCGCAACCGGGTGATTGGGGTTTGCAGGTCGTGCGAGATGGCGGCGAGGATTTGCGTGCGCTCGGCCATGTGGCTGCGGATCCGGGTCTGCATCTGGTTGAAGGCACGGGCGGCGTCGCGCACTTCGCGCGGGCCGGCGTCTTCAGGCAGGGGCTCGCGTTCGGGGTTGTCGCCGAGGGCGCGGGCGGCGTCGGCCAGGCGAGAGATGGGCCGCGTGGCGAGTCGCACGGCCAGCCAGGTGAGCGCCATCACGCCCAACACCAGCAGCGCGACGGCGGCAAACAGCCGGCCGCGCGGCATGAATCCGGCCGGTGAGGTGAGCGTGACGCTGAAGGGTGTGCCGTCGGCGAGCGCGAGGCCGAGGTAGAGGGCGGGCCGGCCGGACGGGCTTTTCCATTCGCCACGGATGGTGAAGGGGCGGCTGCCCAGGGCCTCGCGCAGCAGGTCGAGTGCGTCTTCGTCTTCGAGGTGCTCGCCGCTGTAGCCGCGACTCGGTGGCGGCGCGAGGGCGAAGCGGTAGTAGGGGCGGTCGAGCGAGGCGAGCCAGTCGGCGCGCTCGGCCGGGGGCAGGTAGTCCATCAGGCGCACAGCGGAGGCAATATCGTGCGCCATCTGTGTGTACAACTGATCGCGCAGGGCGCGTCCGCTGGCGCCGAGCGACAGGCCGAGGCTGACGGTAATGACCACCGCCAGACCGAGCAGCCAGATCAGCATCAGCCGGCGGAACAGGCTGTGGCCGCGCTGGCGACGCGTGAATGGCCACTTCATTGGGCCGCTCCGGCAACCGTGGCGGCGAGCACATAGCCTTCGCCGCGCACGGTTTTGAGCACAGCGGGTTCGCGGGCGTCGTCACGCAGGCGGGCGCGCAGACGGCTGACGAGCAGGTCGATGGAGCGGTCGAAGGCGTCGGCTTCGCGGCCCTGGGTGAGCTCCAGTAGTTGGTCGCGGTTGAGCACACGCTGCGGATGGGTGAGGAAGACGTGCAGCAATCGGTACTCGCCACCGGTGAGCGGCACGGTGACGCCGTCGGGGGCGATCAGGTGGCGTTCGGCGGTGTCGAGCCGCCACTGGGCAAAGTCGAGATAGCGCGTGTGTGTGGCGGCTTGCGCGGCCAGATTGGGCGGCAGGGCGCGAGTGCGGCGCAGCACCGCGCTGATGCGGGCGAGCAGCTCGCGTGGCACGAATGGCTTGGCGAGATAGTCGTCGGCGCCCATCTCCAGCCCGAGGATGCGGTCCATGTCGTCGCCGCGCGCGGTGAGCATGAGGATGGGCACTTGCGAGTCGGCGCGCAGTTTGCGACACAGGCTCAGGCCGTCTTCGCCGGGCAGCATGACATCGAGCACGATCAGATCGACCTGCGATTTTTCGAGCGCGGCGAGCATCTGCCGGCCGTCGGCCACGGCGGTACAGCGCAGGCCCTGGCGCTCGAGGTAGTCGGACAGCAGGCTGCGGATCTCGCGGTCGTCGTCGACGATGAGGATGTGGTCGGGGGATTCGGTCATTGGCGGCTCCGGTGTGGGCTGTTTATACCGCAGCCCGGAGGCGGCTTCGTATGCCAATGTATCAATTCCGGCGGCCGATACACAGTCTTGCTTACGGGCGGGGTGCCAGACAAATGCGGCTTACATGCGCTGCCCATACTGGTGCCGTCGTCACCACTTGGGTGACACCGAACAGGAGCAGGACATGAAACGCAAAACACTGATCATTGGCACCGTGGGTGTGCTGACGCTGGCTGGCCTGGGCGCCACGGCCGTGGTGGCGCGCGGTGGCGAGTGGTGCGAGAACCCGCCGATTGTGCGCAAGGCCGAGGCCAGGCTCAATGCGCTGGAGTCGGCGCTCAAGATTACGCCGCAGCAGCAGGCGGCCTGGGATGGTTTCGAGCAGGCGCTGACCGCCAAGGCCGGCGAGGTGGAAAAGGCCGTGGCCGACTGGCGCAGCACCGCGATGCCGGCGACTGCCCTGGGCCGGCTGGATAAAATTCAGTTCGGACTCGATCAGGGGCAGGCCTTGGTGACGACGGTCGCCGACGCCACCCGCGCGCTCTACCCGGTGCTCGACACCGAACAGCAGGCGGTGTTCGACCGTGAGTTCCGCTTCCGTGGCGGGCATCGCCGCGGCGGGTACGGTGGGGAGCACTGATTATGCGGCCGCGACTCTTTCCGTTTGTTTTGATTGGCGTCGGCTCGG
>JBFIJC010000379.1:0-3061 GCA_041600915.1 Nitrogeniibacter sp. | reverse complement strand
TAGCAGCCTGTCGGACTTAATGCTCTCGTGATGGTCAAGCGCCACTCGTTATCACTAAATGCACCATATTGGTGCCGAATTTAGGGCTCTTATCGCTCGAATTCACTTCCGACGCGCGGAATTCCCTGCCTTTTAAGCCCATTGGGCGGATTGCGGGCGCAATACGGCCATGCGTTTCAAGTTCCATGCAAGGCACACCAGCGTCCATTCGTTCCCGGCATTCCCCAAGCCGCGCAGCAGGAACTGGCGAAAGCCCATGACTGACTTAATGATTCCGAACACCGGCTCGACCGTCTGCTTTCTGAGCGCGTAGAGCGCTCGGCCGGCTTTGGTTTTCAGCCTATGCTTCATCTGCTCGACATGACTGGCCGACTCTGCCAGCGGTGCCGGCTCCTCGAAACGCTCGCGCCAGTGCGGGTGGTGCGCGTCGCGGCCGACGGCGATCAGCGGCTCGATTCCTGCGCGGTGACAGGCGCAGACATTCTGCGCACTGAAAAAGCCGGTATCGCCCAGTAAATGCTTAGGCTGGTTCAGCCCCTCGGGGAGCGATTGCAGCTTGACCAGCATCGGCTCGACCTGCTGCTTATCATTTCCCGCCTGCGTCACCTGAGCCGCCAGGATCAGCAAGGACTCGGCATCGACCACCGCCTGGGCGTTATAACATTGTTCGAACCCACCTCCGGCAACTTTCATGATGCGGGAGTCTTCATCGGTCAGATTGACCTGGTCGCTCGGGCGTGGGCCCGGCTGGGGCGGCTTGCCTCCGGGCTTTTTTCCGGTGGCTTTTTCCTTGGCCTGTCGCTTGGCCAGTTTAGTTTGGTACTCGGCTTGCTCTCGCTCGAAGCGCTCCCTGGCGCGCGCTTCGATCGTGACCTTGGCCGCCGCGATCGCGGCCAGGCGGTCTTCACGCCGCTGGATCTCTTCGGGCAGGCTGACCCCGTCGGGCACGGTGCTTTGGTCGGCGGCCTCCGCCAGATTGAGTAGCTGCTGCACTTCAGCTTTGAGCTGGGCCTCGATCTTCTCGGCGTGACCATACGACAGCGCGCTGTGCCGCGAGGCATTGGCGTGGATCTTGGTGCCATCCAGACTCAGGGTGCCAAAGCGCGAGAGCTGGTTCTCGCGCGCGACGTCCAGCACCTGCACAAAGACCGCCGCGAATTGCTCGCCGAAGCGACGGCGAAAGCTGGCCAGGGTGTCATGGTCCGGATGCTGATCGCAGGCGATGAAGCGAAAGGCCAGTGAGTCATACGTGGCCCGCTCAATCCTGCGGCTGGAGAAGGTGCCCGTTGCATAGCCGTAGATCAGTAACGACAGTAGCAATGCCGGATGGTACGCCGCGCTGCCCCGACCCGCATAGGCGCGCTCCAGCTCTGACAGATCCAGCCCGTCGACCACATCCACAATGTAGCGCGCCAAATGCGACTCGGGCACCCAGTCCTGTATCGAGGGCGGAAGCAGGTAGTCGGTATCGCGGTCAATCAGACGAAAGCGGCTCATGTAGTCGGGCTCCAGCAAGGATGTGCCATTTTACCGATAAAGCTGGAAAGGCCGACAGGCTGCTAGCCTGACGATCAAATTAGAGAGCCTTTGGTTGGCCACCGGGTCAACGCTCATGCCCCCTTCAGTTCGTGCATTTTGTTCGGCCAATACCAAGAAACCCTTCAGCCAGTCAGTGACATACTCGTCCTGATACCCACTCGGTGTTTCGGTGAGCGTTGGAGGGCCGCGATCGAACGGTTTTGGTTGGAAAATTGGTCGGCCGCTGAGCTCCGGTGAGGTTCCGGCAGGAGCACTCATAAACCCGAGATAGTTTACATAATCGTTTACGAGGCTCGCACTCAGCCGTGTTGGGTAAGCGATCGCCTTATGTATATCCACGCGCAAACGGGTCGCGCTGGTCACAACTTCGGAGATCTTCTGTTCGATTTCGTGACGCATAAATCCAGCCTTCAATTCGCGGATAAAGTTATGCGCCACCTCTTCGTCCAGAAGATGGAACTTCAGTGTGGGTGTGTCATCGATAAAGTCTTGCAGTGATGCGATCCACATAGCCACCACTTCACGTGCATACTGCTGAGGCAAGCTCTGCACCTGACCATCTGGTTTCTCCGCATCGTCCTTTGCAGCCTCTTCCGGTTCTAACCCCAACAGACTCAGCATGTCATCGTCTTTGCTAGATGTTTCACTCACAACAATCACATCATCTGAAAACTCTTTGTCGAGTTTGATGTATAGATCCTTGAGGTGCTGTTCAGCGACGTAGAACTGACTGATGAGACTTCCAAAGCGCTCGGCTTTTCTGGTCTTAACCAACGACCGAACAACCTGCTTGCTACTCTCGATCCGCTTACTGACCAGTACAGTGGTATCGTCACCCACATGGTACTCGTTGATCCGCGCCAGCATCTCACGCTTGAGTGCGTTGAACTGAGCCAGCAGTTGGTTGTACTTCAGGTCAGGGTCGCACACCTTGCCTAACTCATGTGCAAGGTAAGCAATGCCGCCATCGTTAGGCGCTAACGCTGATTTCCACGCCTTAACAGGGTCTTTAAAGTGCACTGAGACTTGTTCCGTATTCAAGAACGCTTGTTTAAGCCCCTCAATTCTTTCGACATCGCGTGCGCTTGTGAGCAAGTCAATTTCTCGGCCTACATCATCGTATTGATAGAGGTGTGGCGCTTCGTATTTAGGGTTTCGAATCCAGTAGGCGTTATTGAATGCACCACTCGGACTCCACTCGAAGGGCCAGCGGTGTTGTTTACCGAAGAAGTCCCAGAGTGAGGAGTGCAAACGGGTCTTCCACTTGGCTGAATACTCTTCAGCCGTATCGCCACCACCGCCTTTGCGATCAAACTCTTTGTCAAATTTGGTCAAGACCAAAAAGAGCGAGACTGGCTTATCGGCACGAGCCTCCAAGGTTGCACCGTGGGTCTCCCTTACCCATCCATCGATCACCTCGGGCAACGCCTTCACTTCCTGATTACTGTCAGCAACACACAGGAGCATGCTTGTTAGCTCACGTTCCTCACGGTAACGCTGGAAGAGGTAGGCGACCTTACCT
>JBFIJC010000378.1:0-3084 GCA_041600915.1 Nitrogeniibacter sp. | reverse complement strand
TGGAAGACATGCAGGGTGTTGGACTTGATGACCGCCGCCGAGAAGGTGGTGAGCAGGCTGTCGCGGGTGCCGTGGCGCGCGGCGTTCTGGCGATACACCCACTGGTTGAGCCCGTTGAGGACCTGGCTGGCGGCTTTGCGGACGCTCCAGGTCGGCGGGGTCGAAAAGTAGTCGTTGATGAAGCCGGTGACGGCCATCTGGCTGGCGATCTCCGAGTCCGCCGCGCTGCTCACGCCGTCACACATGACCGCCGCTGCGCCTTTCAGGTCGCGCTCGGAGCCGTCGGGCAGGTGCGCCGCGAAGGCGTCCTGATTGACCGGCTTGATACCTTCGATCGAGTGGCCGCCGAAGCGCACTTCAAGGCGCGTGCTCATGGCTGTCAGCTCCTGTGGGAAAGGCCGGCGGGTGCCGGCCTTTCGTACGATGTGGTTCGGGCGTAGCTTGGGTTGAGCAACGCGAAGCCCAACAATCAACATTGCAGTCCGGCACGGCTCTGCGCGTTGGGCTTCGCTGCGCTCAACCCAACCTACATGCCGTTGGGTCCGATTCTACCTAGCCTCAGCTCACGCTGATCAGTTCCACCGAACCGTCTTCGCGCACTTCGGCCATGTGGCCCTTGGGCTCTTCCATGAACAACAGGGTGATGAAACCGAGCACGGCGGTCAGTGCGATCACGCTGAAGAACACTTCGTAGCTGACCAGCGACAGCACGGTGAGGTAGACCACCGCGCCGACGTTGCCGTAGGCGCCAGTCATGCCGGCGATCTGGCCGGTCAGACGACGCTTGATCAGCGGCACCACGGCGAACACCGCACCTTCACCTGCCTGGACGAAGAAGGAGCAGGCCATTGCCACACCCACGGCCAGCCACAGCGGCCAGCTGCTGCTGGTCATGGCCATCAGGGCGTAGCCCCCGGCCAGACCGGCGGTGAGGATGAGCAGCGTCTTCTTGCGACCGAAGCGGTCGGAGATCCAGCCGCCGCCGGGGCGTGACATCAGGTTCATGAAGGCGTAGGCCGAGGCCACCAGACCGGCATAAACCGGATCGAGGCCGAAGGTTTCACCAAAGAACAGCGGCAGCATCGAGACCACGGCCAGTTCGGAACCGAAAGTGGCGAAGTACAGGATGTTGAGCACCGCGACCTGCTTGAACTTGTAGCGGTGCATTTCCGGCACTGGCTTGACGAAGATTTCGCGGTTCACCGAGTAGGCGCTGTAGCTGTCATACACATAGATGGCGGCGAGGCCGACATAGATGGCGTTGGCGGCAAACGTCGAAATCATCTTCACGCCCTCGGGCGAGAGCTTCCAGGTCAGCAGCGCGAGCGCGGCATACATCGGGATCTTCATCAGCAGCAGAAACCAGAAGTCGCCGGTGCTGGTCACTTCCAGGCCGCCACTTTTCTTCGGCTTGAAGTAGGTCGAGCCCTTGGGCGTGTCGCTGACGTTGAAGTACCAGATGAAGGAGAACAGCAGGCTCAGCGCGCCGGTGATGCCGATGGCGTAGCGCCACCCGTCGTCGCCGCCGAAGACCAGCGCCAGCGTCGGCAGCAGCATGGCCGCGGCCGCCGAGCCGAAGTTGCCCCAGCCGCCGTAGATGCCTTCGGCCGTGCCCAGTTCATTGGCCGGGAACCATTCGCTGACCATGCGGATACCGACCACGAAGCCCGCACCGATGAAGCCGAGCAGGAAGCGCGCAATGGCGGCCTGGGTGAAGGTGTCGGCCAGCGCAAACATGAAGCAGGGTACGCTGGAGATGAACAGCAGCGAGGCGTAGGTGATGCGCGGGCCGTACTTGTCGGTGAGCATGCCGATCAGGATGCGCGCCGGAATGGTGAGCGCCACGTTGAGGATCAACAGGGTCTTGACCTGCCCCTTTTCAAGCCCGAGCGACTGGGCGATGGCGCCGAGCAGCGGCGCGTGGTTGAACCACACGAAGAAGGTGATGAAGAACACCATCCACGATAAGTGGAGGATTTTCATTTTCCCCGTGAAGGAGAACAGGTTGAAGCCTTTCTCGTTAGACATGTGTCACCTCGTGATGCTGTAAAAAATCTGTGGTCTCGCCGGTGTTGGGGCCGAGCGGGGCCTGCGCGGGCAGCGATATGCCAGCGGTCGTGTTATGCGCGGTGTGCCGGCCTCGCGCCGGCGGCGTGCTTACAGTTGGAGGAAGACCACGCCGTCTTCAACCTTGACGGCGAAAGGCTTGGTGCAGCCCTTGTCAGGCGCGACGGCCTCACCGTTCTCGAGCTGGATCTTCCAGTTGTGCAGCGGGCAGGTCACCGAGCGGCCATGCACCATGCCCTGCGACAACGGGCCGCCCTTGTGGGGGCACTTGTCATGCACGGCAAAGACTTCGTCTTCGCGGTTGCGGAATACCGCGATGTCGCCGTGGGTGGTGCTGCCGACCACGCGCGAGCCGAGCACCGGAATCTCGTCGAGTTTGAAGACCGGCTGCCAGTTCAGGTCGGAGGTGGCGTCGAGTGATTGAGTCGTCATGGTGTGTCCCGATTCGGTCGTCGTTTGGTGTTGGTGTCGCGGGCGGCTCAGGCCGTCACGTCTTCAAAGTTGCGGCGTAGCTCAGGCTTCTGGGCGCGCTCCTGCCACGGATCAACGTAGTCTTGTAGCGCGAACAGCAGCCGCTCATAGAGCGCCTTGCGGTTGGCTGCGTCATCGAGCACCCGCTTCTTCACATAGTCGAGGCCGACGCGTTCGATGTAGTGGACGGTGCGCTCCAGGTAGAAGCCTTCTTCGCGATACAGCTGCAAGAAGGCACCGGACACTTCCTTCACCTCCTCGTCGGTCTGCACCTTGCAGAAGAACTGGGCCACTTCGGTCTTGATGCCGCCGTTGCCGGCCACGTAGATCTCGTAGCCCGAATCGACGCCGATCACGCCCACATCCTTGATGCCGGCCTCGGCGCAGTTGCGCGGGCAGCCCGACACCGCCAGCTTGACCTTGTGCGGGCTGTACATGCCGAACAGCATCTTTTCCAGCTTGACGCCCATCTCCATCGAGCGCTGGGTGCCGAAGCGGCAATGCTCCGAGCCGACGCAGGTTTTGACGGTGCGGATCGACTTGCCG
>JBFIJC010000377.1:0-3107 GCA_041600915.1 Nitrogeniibacter sp. | reverse complement strand
GCGATGTCGAGCACGATCACATCGAAATGCGCGCCGGCCAGCAACACGGCCGCCGATTCGGCGCTGTCGGCCACCTCCACCGAACAGCCGCGCGCACTGAGCGCCCGCTGCAAGAAGCTGCGCATGCCGGCTTCGTCGTCGACCACCAGCACCGCGTAGTCCGACCACTCCGAACGGGCTTCGGCCGATTTATCGCTGTGCTGCTCTGCGCTCATGGTTCTGTTCCCTCAACGTGAAGAGCCTGATTAGAGCATGCGGGCGATACAAAAAAAATGCGCGAGCCGAAGCTCGCGCACACTGTGACAGTTGCTACTGCGCCGGGATCAGCGCATGGCACGCAGCCGGGCGATGCGCTCTTCGGTGGCCGGGTGGGTCGAAAACAAACCCTTCAGCCCGCCGCCCGAGAGCGGATTCATGATCATCATCTGCGCGGTTTCGGGGTGCTCGTCGGCGGTATGCATGGGGATACCACGCGCGTAGGCGTCGATCTTGGCCAGCGCATCGGCCAGCGCGGCCGGGTCGCCGGAGATCTCGGCACCACCGCGATCGGCCCCGAACTCGCGGGTGCGCGAGATCGCCATCTGGATGAGCATGCCGCCGATCGGCGCGAGGATCATGATGATGATCGACACCACCGGGTTGGGGCGGTCCTCACCGCGCCCGCCGAAGAACATGCCGAACTGCGCCAGCGCCGAGATCGCGCCAGCCACGGTGGCCGAAATGGTCGAGATCAGGATGTCGCGATTCTTCACGTGCGCCAGCTCATGCGCCATCACGCCACGCAGTTCACGCTCGGAGAGCATGCGGATGATGCCGGTGGTTGCGGCCACGGCAGCATGGTCCGGATTGCGGCCGGTGGCGAAGGCATTGGGCTGTGCCTCGTCAATGATGTACACCTTGGGCATCGGCAGCTGCGCCCGCCCGGCCAGCTCGCGCACCATGTTGTAGAGATAGGGCGAGGTGCTGGCGTCGACTTCGCGCGCCTTGTACATCTTGAGCACCATCTTGTCCGAGAACCAGTAGGCCCAGACGTTCATCCCGCCGCCAAACAGCAGCGCCAGCAGCATGCCTTGCTGACCGCCGATCATGCCGCCGATCACGCCAAACAAGGCGACGATACCGGCCATCAGCAGAGAGGTTTTGATCCAGTTACCGAACATTGAGATTCCTCGTCATCAAACGCGGAGCACACCTCCGCGCACACTTAGATGGGGCTTGATCGGAAAGATTCAATCGACCGGTGTCAGTGCCAGGCGGGTGCCCACAGCCAAGGGGCAAGCGTTCAGGAAATCGGCCACCGCCGCCCGGCGTCCGCCCGGCTGCTGCAACACCGTGACGCACAGCGCGCCCTCGCCGCAGGCGATGAGCACGCCGTCCGCATCGGCCCTGAGCACCGTGCCGGGTTCTCCGGCGTCGTCAGTCGGCCGGGCTTGCCAGAGTTTGATCAGCCGGCCATCCAACTCGGCGACCGCACCGGGGAAGGGATCGAAGGCGCGCACCTGCCGTGCCAACGCAATCGCCGGCCGGCGCCAATCGAGCCGCGCCTCGGATTTGGCGATCTTGTGCGCGTAGGTCACGCCTTCGGCGGGCTGACGCTCGCCCTCCAGCGACTTGATGGCGAGGCGGCAGATCGCGTCGACAATCATCTCGCCGCCAAGCGTGGCCAGGGTGTCATGCAGGCTGGCGGTGGTGGCATCCGGCGGAATCGGCACCGCCTGACGCAGCAACATGTCGCCGGTGTCGAGACCCGCGTCCATCTTCATGATGGTGATGCCGGTTTCGGTGTCGCCCGCTTCAATCGCGCGGTGAATCGGCGCCGCCCCGCGCCAGCGCGGCAGGAGCGAGGCGTGAATGTTGAGACAACCGATGCGCGGAATGTCGAGCACATCCTGCGGCAGGATCAGGCCGTAAGCCGCGACCACCAGCACATCGGGCGCGGCAGCCCGCAAGGCCGCCTGTTGCTCGGGGCTGCGCAGCTTCTCCGGCTGATCGACCGGAATACCATGCGCCAGCGCCACCTGCTTGACGGCGCTGGGCTGCAGCTTCATGCCACGCCCGGCCGGGCGATCCGGCTGGGTAAGCACCAGCACGACTTCAAAGCCGCCCTCGATCAGGGCGGTCAGTGCGGTCGCGGCAAAGGCCGGCGTACCGGCAAACGCAATTCTCATGGGGTGATTCGCCTCGCCCTCAGGCGGTGATGCGCGCGCGCTTGGCCAGCTTGCTCTTGATACGACCTTGCTTGAGCAGCGACAGGTATTCGACGAAGACCTTGCCATCAAGGTGGTCCAGCTCGTGCTGGATGCACACCGCCAGCAGGCCGTCGGCCTCGAGCTCGAAAGACTCGCCCTTTTCGTTCAGCGCGCGGACTTTCACACGCTCGGCGCGCACCACCTTGTCGTAAACGCCGGGCACGGACAGGCAGCCTTCTTCGCCCACCTGCTCACCGGAGCGCTCGAGGATCTCGGGGTTGATGAAGGCCTGGAGGCTTGATTGGTCTTCGCTGACATCGATGACCACCACGCGCTCATGGACGTTCACCTGCGTGGCAGCCAGGCCGATGCCCGGCGCCTCGTACATGGTTTCGGCCATGTCGCGGATCAATGTGCGAATGCGATCATCCACCTTGGCCACCGGGACCGCCTTGGTGTGAAGTCGTGGATCAGGAAAATGTAGTATTGGTAGTAGTGCCATAAAAGCTTGCCGCGTTATGGGATTACGTGCAGAATTTCAAGTGATTTGCCATCCCCGATGATGCACATTTGTCATCGGAACGCTCAACTTCCGGGATATATGACCGTCATTGACGGTACGAATTCCCGGCAGGGCGTCGGAATGCCGCCTGCATCGAAACGGAAGCGAGTGATGATCCGCATTATATTCTCTCTAGTCATTGGCGTCGCCGCCCTTGTCCAACCAGCCCTCGCCGCCTCGCCTGTCGAGCTGGCGCAGAACGCACCAGACAGCCATACGGTGCGCAAAGGCGACACGCTCTGGGACATCTCCGGCAAGTTTTTGCGCGAACCCTGGCGCTGGCCAGAAGTGTGGCAACTCAATAAAGACCAGATCCGCAACCCGCATCTGATCTACCCGGGTCAGGTCATCTTCCT
>JBFIJC010000376.1:0-3125 GCA_041600915.1 Nitrogeniibacter sp. | reverse complement strand
GGGCCACACCGAGATGTGGGCCTGCATGAGCGAGAAGGACGCGATCTACGCCAACCCCGAGGCGACCGAAGACGACTACATGCGCGCCGCCGAACTCGAAGGCGTGTTTGCCGAGTACGACGGCTATACCGCCGAAGCGCGCGCCGGTGAGTTGCTGCTGGGCGTGGGCATCCCGACCGAGCAGCACAACGGCCCGATGAGCCAGGTGGCGCCGGGCTGGAAGCTGCGCGTGCTGCTGTGCCAGGCGCTGTTCGCCAACCCCGACATCCTGCTGCTCGACGAGCCGACCAACAACCTCGACATCAACACCATCCGCTGGCTGGAAGATACGCTCAACGAGCGCAACTCCACCATGGTCATCATCTCGCACGACCGGCACTTCCTGAACCAGGTGTGCACCCACATGGCCGACCTGGACTACGGCACCATCAAGGTCTATCCGGGCACCTACGACGACTACATGGAAGCGTCGACCATGGCGCGTCAGCGTCAGGCCAACGCCAATGCGCGCGCCAAGGACAAGATCGCCGAGCTGCAGCAGTTCGTGCGCCGCTTCTCGGCCAACAAGTCGAAGGCCAAGCAGGCCACCAGCCGCATGAAGCTGATCGACAAGCTCAAGCCGGAAGACGTCAAGCCGTCCAGCCGTCAGTACCCGTGGATCCGCTTCGATGTGGACGCCAAGGACAAGCTCCACCGTCTGGCCGTCGAGCTCGACAGCGTGACGTTCGCCTACGAGGGCATGGACAAGCCGCTGATCAAATCCCTGTCGCTGGCCATCGATGCCGGTGACAAGGTGGCCATCATCGGCGAGAACGGCGTCGGTAAAACCACGCTGATGCGCCTGCTGATGGGTGAGCTGACACCGCAGAAGGGCAGCATCAAGTGGGCCGAAAAAGCTAAGCTGGGCTACTACGCGCAGGACCACTCGGCCGAGTTCAAGTCCGACGTGTCGCTGACCGACTGGATCTCCGAGCATGTACGTGACGGCGGCTTCGAGGGCGAGGACATGGAGACCCTGATCCGTGGCACGCTCGGCCGGCTGCTGTTCTCGGGCGACGAAGTGAAGAAGCCGGTGCGCGTGATCTCGGGCGGAGAGCAGGGTCGCATGCTGTTCGGCAAGCTCATGCTTCAGAGCAAGAACGTGCTGCTGATGGACGAGCCGACCAACCACCTCGACATGGAATCGATCGAGTCCCTGAACTCGGGGCTGGAGAAATTCAGCGGCACCTTCCTGTTCATCTCGCATGACCGCGAGTTCGTCTCCTCCCTGGCCACCCGCGTGATCGACATGCGCCAGAACGGCGAAGTGATCGACTACCGCGGCACCTACGAAGAGTATCTGAGCAGCCAGGGCATCGAATAAGGCGCCCCGTCTGTTGTTGCCGACTATGCCGGCCCGGCTATCGCGGGGCCGGCATTATGTTTTGGCAGGCTCGCTATCCGTGAGACCCTGTCAAAGACTTAAAGAGATGTAAGCCATGATCACCGCCATTCTCCCCGTCTCCAGCCTCTTGCTGGGCATGGCCATTTTGCTGGCAGGTTCCGGACTGATCGGCACCCTGCTCGGCCTGCGCGCCAGCGTCGAGGGCTTCACCGGCCTGTCGCTGGGTCTGATCATGTCGGGCTTCTTTGCCGGTTACATCGTCGGTGCCTTCGCCTGCCCGCCGCTGATCCGCCGCATCGGCCACATCCGTGCCTTTACCGCCATGGCCGCGCTGGCGGCGGTGGTGTCGCTGCTTTACGGCATGGTCGTCAATCCCTGGTTCTGGTGGGTGTTGCGCGTGATTCATGGGGTGACCATGGTCGCCATCTACATGATCATCGAGAGCTGGCTCAACGAGCAGATGCACGACAAGCGCGGCAAGATCTTCGCCGCCTACATGATGGTCAGCTTCGTGGCGCTGGGCCTGGGCCAGTTCATGATCGCCATCTACGGCGCCGAGCACATGGGCTCGTTTGCGCTGGTGGCCATTTTCTATTGCCTCGGGCTGGTGCCGATCGCGCTCACGCCGGTGGATCAGCCGACGCCCATCCAGACGCCGAGCCTGCCGCTTGCCCGCCTGTACAAGATTTCGCCCGTCGGTTTCGCCGGCGGCTTGATGTCCGGCCTGGTGTCAGGCGCCTTCTGGGGCTTGTCGGCGGCCTTCGCTGCGGCGCAGGGCCTGGATGATTTCAATGTCGCCATCTTTACGGCGGCCGCCATTTTTGGCGGGGCTTTCATGCAGTGGCCGGTCGGCCATGCGTCCGAGCACCGTGATCGGCGCGTGGTGCTGGTGGGCGTCTGTGTGCTGGCGGCAGTGTGCGCGGTGGCGATGTTCGGTGTTGCCGATATCTCGGTCATGGCGCTTGTTGTCGCGACCGGTTTGTACGGCGGCTTCGCCTTCACCATTTACAGCCTCGCCGTGGCCCAGACGCATGACCGCTTTCATTCGTCGGAAGCCCTGGAGGCCACCAAGGCCTTGCTGGTGCTGCACGGCACCGGCGCGGTGATCGGGCCGGTGCTGGCTGGCGCGGTGATGTCGGCGGTGGGCGCCCGGTCGTTTCCGCTGGTGCTGGCCGGGATGCTGGTGGCGCTGGCGCTGTTCACCGCCTGGCGTATCCGCCGCGAGGCCCCGGTGGCCGACGCCGATCTGACCGAGTTCCTGCCGGTGCACCGGACCTCGGTGATGGCGATGGAGATGGATCCGCGCACGCCCGACACCTCGACCCATACCGAGGACGCGCCGGCGACGCCACCCGAGGCGGTGCGGGAGAGTCCCTGATCCGCTTTGAGTGGTGCCCGCCCGAATAATGAACATGGCATTCAGGCTGCGCAATAGCCATTTGACATTGCGCACTGCACGCTGAGTTTGCCGGGCTTTTAAGCCACAATGCGCGACCTCCATCGATATGGGCGCGCCCGTGGCCGAACCCCTCCCTTTCCCTGTAGCGCCCAAAGCCTGGGCCGCTTTTTTGTTCAAGCGGCTGGGTTGGTCCGTGGACATGAAAACGCCGCCGGGGCCCAAGATGATCCTGCTGGCCTATCCGCACACCTCCAACTGGGACTTCATCGCCGGCCTGATGGCCCGCTTTACCTGTGGCTGGCCGATTCGCTGGGTGGGCAAGCACACCATCTTCCGCGCGCC
>JBFIJC010000375.1:0-3127 GCA_041600915.1 Nitrogeniibacter sp. | reverse complement strand
GTGTTTCAACGCATGGGCGAGGGCGCGCCGATGACGGCCAACGGGCTGGGCACCGTCTGCGACTACTGCAGCGTGCGCGGTTTGTGCCGCAAGGACTATCACGATGACTGAGCCCTTCGTTCGCCAGGCGCTGGACCCGGCCCGCAGCGTGGTGGTCGAGGCCTGTGCCGGCAGCGGCAAGACCTGGCTGCTGGTGTCGCGCATCCTGCGCATTTTGCTCACCGGCGCGCGCCCCGGCGACATCCTTGCCATTACCTACACCCGCAAGGCGGCGCGGGAGATTGAGGCACGGTTGCGGCTGTGGTTGCGCGATCTGGCGCGGTTCGATGACGCTGCCGCCTGCGCTTTTCTCGAAGCACGCGGGCTTGATGCGGCGGAGGCGCTTGCCGTGCTGCCCCGGGCGCGCGGTTTGATCGAAACGGTCGAGCAGGCCAGCCCGGCGATCACCATCACCACTTTTCACGGCTGGTTCGGCCGCATTCTGTCGGGCGCCAGCCTCAACGCCGGGCTCGCCGGTTTTGCGCTGGCCGAGGCCGAAGCCCCGCTGATGGACGAGGCCTGGGGCTTGTTTGCGCGGCGCTGCGCTGAAGCGCCGGACGGCCCCGTGGCCACTGCGCTTGGGCAGCTCTACACCTTGTTCGGCAGCGCCAATACGCGCAGCCTGCTCGACGCCTTCGTGTCGCGGCGGGGCGAGTGGCAGGTGTTTGCCGCGGGGGCCTCGCTTGAATCCGTGTTGGCGGATATGGCGGCTGCGGCCGATGTGTCCACGGACGAAGAAGCACTGGCAATGTTTTTTGGCGCGGCCGATCTCGATGCGCGGCTTCAGCGCTACGCCAGTTATCTGGGCAAGAACACGGCCTCTGATCAGAAAGCCGCCAATGCCTTGATTGATGCGCTGGCCATTGCCGATGAGGCAACGCGTTTCGAGGCGCTGGTGCCGGTCTTTCTGACCGGCGAGGGGACGGTGCGCGTGCGCAAGGCGTCCAAGGCGCAGGCCGGCCGCCTGACTGAGGCAGGCGAGGTCGATCTCCTGACGCTGCACGAATCGCTTGCCGGCGCCTTGCTCGACTGCGTGGCCGCGCGGCTGGAGCTGCGCGTGCTTGAATTCAATGCCGCGGCGCTGACAGCCGGCACCGCGCTGCTCACCGAGTTCGAAGCCTTCAAGCGTCAACGGCGTCTGATGGACTACGCCGATCTTGAGATCGAGGTCGATCGCCTGCTGGATGACGCCGACCGCGCGCCGTACTTGCAAGCGCGACTCGACGCCCGATACCGCCACCTGCTGCTCGACGAGTTTCAGGACACCAACCCGGTGCAGTGGCGCATTTTGCTGGCCTGGCTGGCGGCCTACGAGGCGGACGCGTATCGGCCGTCGATTTTTCTCGTGGGCGACCCGAAGCAGTCCATCTATCGCTTCCGCCGTGCCGACTACCGCATTTTCAACCACGCGGCCGAGTGGCTGTCGGATGGCTTCGACGCGGTACGCCTGCCGAATAATCACACATGGCGAAATGCGCCAGCGGTGGTTGAGGTGGTCAATGCGCTGTTCGTGAAAGAGCCAGCTTTTGTCGGCTTTGCCGAGCAGGCGGCGCGGCGTGGCGCGCGTGAGGGCATGGTCCATTTGCCCCCGCTGGTGAGCGCGCCCGAACTGGCCGACGACGCTGACGACGGCAGCTTGCGCGACCCACTGAATGTTGCCCGCCGCGTGCGCGAAAACCTGGCCCGACGTCAGGAAGCGCAGGTGATGGTGTCGACCTTGTTCGACTGGGTGGGTGATCGCGCGATCGACGCGCACGACGGACCGCGCCCCATGCAGTGGGGTGATGTACTGATCCTGACGCGCACTCGCGGCATTCTGCCTGAGTACGAGCGGGCGCTGCGCGAGAGCGGCGTGCCCTATCTGAGTGTCAGCCGCGGGCAACTGCTGTCGACGCTCGAAGCCGCCGACCTGACCGCGCTGCTGCGCTTCCTGACCACGCCGTCCGACGATCTGGCGCTGGCGCATTGCCTGCGCGCGCCCTGGTTCGATGTCAGCGATGCGGCCCTGCTGGCGCTGGCGGCCGAGCCGGACGGCGACTGGTGGACGCGCTTGCGCGCCGTGGCGGCCGGGGCGGGGCCGCACGCGGCCGCGCTGGCGCCGGCGGCGGACTTGCTCTCGGGCTGGATGGCCTTGGCGGCGCATTTGCCGGTGCACGATCTGCTCGACCGCATTTACGATCAGGCCGATGTGATGGCGGCGTATCGCCGCCGCGTGCCGCCCCCGATGTGGGCCGGCGTGGCGGCCAACCTGGAGGCTTTTCTGGCGCTCGCGCTGAGTGTGGATGGCGGGCGTTACCCGAGCCTGCCGCGCTTTGTCGATGAACTCCAGCGCCTCGGTCGCGCCGGTGACGACGAAGCGCCGGATGAAGGCGCATTGATCGATGGCGCCTCGCAGGGACGGGTGCGCATCATGACTGTTCACGGCGCCAAAGGTCTGGAAGCGCCGGTGGTGTGGCTGATCGATGCCAACAACACGCACCAGCGCCCGGACAGCTATCAGCCGCTGATTGACTGGCCTGCGGGTGCGCCGAGGCCGACGCATTTTTCGTTGCACGCCACATCGGCTCTGGCCGGGCGGGCGCGGGCGGCGATTTTCGATGCGGAGGCGGCGGCGCGCGAGCGCGAAATGCTGAATCTGCTCTACGTCGCCATCACCCGCGCCGAGCAGATTTTTGTGGCCAGCGGCAGCGAGGCACGGGGCGACGCGTCGCAGACCTACTACGGTCGTTTGCGCCGCGCGCTGGATGATCTGGGCGCTGATGAGACCTATGGCGAGGTCTCGCGTATCGCGTCACCAGTGACTGAGCCGGGCGCTGCGCTTGCCGAGGTGGCGCCGGCGGTGCCGGTGCGTGTTTCGCCGGTGGGCGAGCGGGTGCTTGCGCCAGTGGCGAACACAGCCATGGATTTCGGAACGGCGATGCACGCGCTCATCGAGGCAGCGACAACACCCGGTGCCGCGACGCCGGCGGATGTGAACGAGGCCGTTCGTCATGCCGCCGAGGCGATTCTCAATGCGCCCGATCTGCAGCCCTTCTTCGATCCCGCCCAGTTTGAAGTGGCCTATAACGAAGTGGAGATCATCGACGAT
>JBFIJC010000374.1:0-3140 GCA_041600915.1 Nitrogeniibacter sp. | reverse complement strand
TGCACAACTGCTGCCCGTCGAGCGGGTGTTCGCCTATTTGCCATTCGAGCATGCCGAAGATGCCACCGAGCAGACGCGCTCAGTGGCGCTCTTTGCCGCCCTCAGAGATGCGCATCCCGGCTTCGACAACACCTACGACTATGCACTTCGCCATCAGGCCGTCATCACGCAGTTCGGTCGATTTCCGCACCGCAACGCGATTCTCGGTCGGGCCAGCACAGCGGCCGAAGACGCCTTCCTCGCCACACCGGGTTCGGGCTTCTGAACAAAAAAAGGCCGGGTTGCCCCGGCCCTCGTAGTGCACACGTCAGCGCAATCAGTTCGCCAGCATGCTGCGCAACATCCAGGCGGTCTTCTCGTGCACCTGCATGCGCTGAGTGAGCAAGTCGGCGGTCGGCTCGTCGTCCGCCTCATCGACCACCGGCATGATCTCGCGGGCTGTGCGCACCACGGCTTCCTGCCCCTTGACCAGCTGGCGAATCATCTCTTCAGCGCTGGGTACGCCCACCGGCTCTTCCAGGCGCGTCAGCTCGGCAAAGGCGCTGTACGTGGCCGGTGCGGGCTCGCCCAGCGCACGGATACGCTCAGCAATGGCGTCCACCGCCAAGGCCAGCTCGGTGTATTGCACCTCGAACATCTGGTGCAGGGTATTGAACATCGGGCCGGTCACGTTCCAGTGAAAATTGTGGGTCGTGAGATAGAGCGTGTAGCTGTCGGCGAGCAGGCGCGAGAGGCCCTGCGCGATGGCTGTCCGGTCTTTCTTGCTGATGCCGATATCGATATCCATGGTGTCACTCCTTGTTCCGGATGAATGATTTCTGATGTATTCAGCCTACCTGTCTGACATGGCGGAATCCAATCGATTCTCCATATCCGATCAATTGATCTGATCTATACCGTCACATCCTGGCAGGCCGCCTCAAGCGGGTGCACGCCGGGCAGGGTGCAAGCCAGGATGGCTTTGCGGATCACGTCGATCGCACCGCTGCGCGGGTAAGTCACCCGCCAGGCCAGCGCAATCGTGCGCGAGGGTTCAGGCGCCTCGAAGGGGCGCGTGGCGAGCAGGCTGTTGCGCTCGGGGAGCTCATCGGCGGCCGTCGCGGGCAACACGGTCACCCCGATTCCGCTGGCCACCATCAGGCGTATCGTTTCGAGCGAGCTGCCCTGCAAGGTCCGCTGCAGACCACCCACGCCATTGCACTCGGGGCACACCTCAAGCACCTGATCGCGGAAGCAGTTACCCGCCCCCAGCAGCAGCAACTGGTCTTCGGCCAGCTGGTGGGCACTGACCGTCGATTGCTGCGCCCAGGGGTGGGTGCTGGGCATGAGCACCCGGAACGGCTCTTCATAAATCGGCTGAACAACCAGCCCTGGCTGCTCGAAAGGCAGCGCCAGAATGGCCACATCGAGATCCCCACGCTTGAGCGACTCGGCGAGGCTGGCAGTGTAGTTTTCCTCAAGAATGAGCGGCATGCGCGGCGCCAGCGCCTTGACCTGTGGAATCAGGCGCGGCAACAGATACGGCCCGATGGTGTAGATCGCGCCGACCCGCAGCGGACCGCCCAGCGGGTCCTTGCCGGCCTGGGCGATCTCCTTGATCTGGCCGGCCTCGACCAGCACCCGCTGTGCCTGCTCGACGATCCGCTGGCCCAGTTGCGTCACCTTGACGTCGCTGGTGCCGCGCTCGAAAAGCATCACGCCAAGCTGCTCTTCGACTTTCTTGATCGCCACAGACAGCGTCGGCTGGCTGACATGGCAGCGTTCGGCCGCCCGGCCGAAATGGCACTCCCGCGCCAGCGCCACGATGTACTTCAGGTCGGTCAGCGTCATGTTTTTTCCTCTTCAGGAACAGTTTTACTATTCCATGGTCTGCTTAATCATGATTATCACAGGCTATGACGCAGGCGCACAGCCCGGGTTCCGCAAGCGGCGACCCAGGCGAGCCGCTGCGGTATTGAATCCAAGCTTCGATATCCCCAACTATGGCACGATGCCATGGCTGACGGCCCCGACGAACACACTCGGCACAGCCGACACCCCGACAACACTGGAGGACGCATGAACCGACTCTCTACCCGCCTCGGCGCACTGGCCGGCGCCACCGGACTGGCCCTGGCCGCCTGGCTGAATCTCTCGCCCGGCATGACCGAAGCCCACGCCACGGTTGCCGCACCGGTGAGCGCCATCGCGGCCACTCGCCAGACCTTGCCCGACTTTGCCGAGCTGGTGTCCCGCGTCGGCCCGGCGGTGGTCAACATCAGCGTGGTGCAGCAAGTGGCCAGCCCGCTGGGTAGCGCCGAAGACCCCTTCTACGACTTTCTGCGCCGCTTCGGCGTCCCGGTGCCCGGCATGCCCGGCGGCCCCAATATTCCGGGCATACCCGGTCAAGGCCAGGGCGGGCGTCAGATCGCCCGTGGCGTGGGCTCGGGCTTCATCGTCAGTGCCGACGGTTATGTGCTGACCAACGCCCATGTGGTCGACGACGCTACCGAGGTGACCGTTCGCCTGACCGACAAGCGTGAGTTCAAGGCCAAGGTCGAAGGCGTCGATAAGCGCACCGATGTGGCCTTGCTCAAGATCGACGCAAAAGACCTGCCCACCGTGCGCATCGGCGACCCGGAAGCGACCCGCGTCGGCGAATGGGTGGTGGCGGTCGGCTCGCCCTTCGGCTTCGACAACACCGTCACCGCCGGCATCATCTCGGCCAAGGCGCGCCGCCTGCCGGACGAAACCTATGTGCCCTTCATCCAGACCGACGTGGCGATCAACCCGGGTAACTCGGGCGGGCCGCTGTTCAACCTGGACGGCGAAGTGGTCGGCATCAACTCGCAGATCTACTCGCGCTCCGGCGGCTTCATGGGCATCTCCTTTGCCATTCCCATCGACGTGGCAATGAAGGTCAAGGACCAGCTCCAGGCCTTTGGTGTGGTGCGTCGCGGCCGCCTGGGCGTGATCATCCAGGGGCTGGACAAGGAACTGGCGGACTCTTTCGGGCTGGACGACGCCAAGGGCGCGCTGGTCTCCAGCGTCGAACCCGGCTCGGCAGCCGCCAAGGCCAAGCTTCAGCCAGGAGATGTCATCCTCGGCGTGAATGGCAACCGCGTTGCCGACTCGGCCGACCTGCCGCGCATCATCGGCGA
>JBFIJC010000373.1:0-3150 GCA_041600915.1 Nitrogeniibacter sp. | reverse complement strand
GTAACCCACCAGCACGCCGGCCAGAATCGGCACCAGGCGCAAAAAACCGCGTGCAAAAATCGACACCACCACGGTCGTCAGCAGCGACGCCGCCGCCACCACCATCGCCGTGGCGTAGGGCACCAGCTCGATCTTGCCGTCGCCGCTCTTGCCCATCGCCATGTTCACCGCCACCGCCGCCAGCGACAAGCCGATGATCATGATGATCGGCCCGATCACCACCGGCGGCATGAAGCGATGCACGATCTCGGCGCCATGCTTGCGCACCAGCGCGGCAAACAGGAAATACACCAGACTCACGCACGCCAGCGCACCCATGGTGGCCGACACGCCCCAGGTCTGGGTCGCGTAGATGATGGGCGCGATAAAGGCGAAGCTGGAGCCCAGAAAGATCGGCACCTGCCGCCGCGTGACCAGCTGAAACAGCAAGGTGCCCACACCCGCGCCAAGCAGCGCCAGGCTGGGGTTGAGACCGGTGAGCAAGGGCACCAACACCAGTGCGCCAAAGGCCACAAACAGAATCTGGGCGCCGGCAATGGCCTGGCGCCACAGCGGGTCGGCGCCCGCGATGGGGATGTCACGCATGCTGTTTACTCCTGAGCGGGTCGTGCCCGAGTCTTTTTTTATGAACTGCTGTGGCCCATGCCGCGGGGATCACCCGTGCTTGGTACCGAAAATCTTGTCGCCGGCGTCACCCAGGCCGGGGATGATGTAGCCGACCTCGTTGAGGTGGCTGTCGATGCTCGCGGTGTAGATGTCCACATCCGGGTGCTGCTCGGTCATCAACGCGATGCCTTCGGGCGCCGCCACCAGAACCAGAGCCTTGATATGGGTGCAACCCTTGCGCTTGAGCATCTCGACGGTCGCTGCCATTGAGCCGCCGGTGGCCAGCATCGGGTCGATGATGATCGCCATGCGCTCGGCCAGATGCCCGACAAACTTCTCGAAGTAAGGCTCGGGACGCAGGGTTTCTTCGTTACGCGCGATGCCCGCCACGCTGACCTTGGCGCTCGGAATCATGTCGAGCACGCCGTCGAGCATGCCCAGGCCGGCGCGCAGAATCGGCACCACCGTCACTTTCTTGCCCTTGATCTGCTCCACCTCGACCGGGCCCGCCCAGCCAGCAATGGTCACCGTCTCGAGCGGAAAATCCTGACAGGCCTCGTAGGCCAGCAGGCGCGCGATTTCGGCGGTCAGCTCGCGGAACTTCTTGGTGCTGATATCGGCTTCGCGCATCAGGCCGATCTTGTGTCTGACGAGCGGATGGGAGATTTCGGTAATGGACATGGCGGCGGAAAAATCGCAATAACAGCCGGACGCGGGCTGCGTCGCGGCAAACCGCGCTAGTTTACTCTGCCACGCGCCGTCCGTCCCGCACTTGATCCGACCGGTGGGCGAACGGTCGTGCTTCAAATAGAATCCGGGGTTTTCTCGCGCAAGACACCCCACCATGCTCGAAAACTTCTTCCAGCTTCGCGCCCACGGCACCACCGTGCGTACCGAAGTGCTGGCCGGTCTGACCACCTTCCTGACCATGGCCTACATCATCTTCGTGAACCCCGACATCCTCTCGGCCGCCGGTATGCCAAAAGACGCGGTGTTCGTCGCCACCTGTCTGGCCGCTGCACTCGGATCGCTGATCATGGGCCTGTGGGCCAACTACCCGATCGCGCTGGCGCCGGGCATGGGTCTCAATGCCTACTTCGCCTTCGCCGTGGTGCAGGGCATGGGCTTCAGCTGGCAGGCGGCACTGGGCGCCGTATTCCTCTCAGGCTGTCTGTTCATTGTCGTCAGCCTGTTCCGCATCCGCGAGTGGATCGTCAACGCCATTCCGCACTCGCTCAAGCTATCGATCTCGGCCGGTATCGGCCTGTTCCTGGCCATCATCGGCCTCAAGAACGCGGGCATCATCACCGGTCACCCCGCCACGCTGGTCACCCTCGGCGATCTGCATGCGCCGGGCCCGATCTTCGCCGCCATCGGCTTCATCGTCATCGCCGCGCTGGCCCACCGCAAAGTGCCGGGCGCAATCATCATTGGCATTCTGGTGGTGACCGTCGCCGGCATCCTCACCGGACAGAGCACTTTCGGCGGCGTGTTTGCCGCACCGCCCTCGCTGATGCCCACCCTGATGCAGATGGACATTGCCGGCGCGCTCAATGCCGGCCTGCTCACCGTCATCATGACCTTCTTCCTGGTCGAGCTCTTCGACGCCTCGGGCACGCTCATCGGCGTGGCACACCGCGCCGGCCTGCTCGACAAGGACGGCAAGCTGCCGCGCCTGTCGCGCGCCCTGCTGTCCGACTCCACCGCCATCGCCGCCGGCGCCGCGATGGGCACCTCGTCCACCACCGCCTATATTGAATCCGCCGCCGGCACCGCCGTGGGCGGGCGCACCGGCCTGACCGCCGTGGTGGTTGCCATCTGCTTCCTGGCCGCGCTGGTGCTCGCCCCGCTGGCCGGCAGCGTGCCCGCCTTCGCCACCGCCCCGGCGCTGATCTACGTCGCCATTCTGATGACGCGCGGCCTGGCCGAGATCGACTGGGACGACATGACCGAAACCGCGCCCGCCGTGGTCACCGCCATCACCATGCCCTTCACCTTCTCGGTGGCCCACGGCATCGCCTTCGGCTTCCTCAGCTATGTGGCCATCAAGCTGCTGGCCGGCCGCGCACGTGACCTGTCGATCGCCGTGGTGGTGATCGCCGGCGTGTTCCTCGTCAAGTTCATCTTCCTGTGAGCGAGGACCACACCATGCAAAGCGCCGCCGACATCCTCCGCCAGCGCATCCGCACCGTGGCCGACTGGCCGCAGCCGGGCGTGCAGTTCCGCGACATCACCCCGGTGCTGCAAGACCCGGTCAGCTTCCGGCTGATGGTGCAGACCCTGGTGGTGCGCTACATGCCGCAGCACATTGACGTGGTTGCCGGCATCGACGCGCGCGGCTTCATCCTCGGCGCGGTCGTCGCCCATGAACTGAACGTCGGCTTCGTGCCGGTGCGCAAGAAAGGCAAGCTGCCCTTCGATACGGTGTCGGAAGAATACGAGCTCGAATACGGCTCGGCCACCGTCGAGCTGCACACCGACGCCGTCAAAACCGGCGACCGGGTGCTGCTCATCGACGACCTGATCGCCACCGGCGGCACCATG
>JBFIJC010000372.1:0-3156 GCA_041600915.1 Nitrogeniibacter sp. | reverse complement strand
GAGTCCGGGGAAGTTGCCCGCACATCTGGCGCGCATGCGCTTAAGGCTACAAACGGCCATCGTCGAAAAACGACGGGGGCGAAAATGCCCCCGTGTCGTCAAAGCCAAACCCGCTCGGTACCCAATTCGGCACCTGAAAGACCCTTAACTGAACTGCATTACGCCCGGAGGCGGCCTTGTTGATGAAGCAGAAACGTCGATCAGCGCTGAACTTGCGTCACGTCGCGCACCGCGCCGGTATCGGCACTGGTGGTCAGCGCGGCATAGGCTTGCAGCGCCGCCGACACCACGCGCTCGCGGCCGATCGGCTTCCAGGCATCGGCGCCCTTGGCGTCCATCGCTGCGCGACGGGCTGCCAGCGTGGCATCGTCGACCGCCAGCTTGATGCCACGATTGGGGATGTCGATCTCGATGCTGTCGCCCTCTTCGATCAGACCAATCGCGCCGCCGCATGCGGCCTCCGGCGAAGCGTGGCCGATGGACAGGCCCGAGGTGCCGCCCGAGAAGCGGCCGTCGGTCAGCAGCGCGCAGGCTTTGCCCAGACCTTTGGACTTGAGGTAGCTGGTCGGGTAGAGCATTTCCTGCATGCCGGGGCCGCCCTTGGGGCCTTCGTAGCGGATGACGACCACGTCGCCGGCGACGATCTTGTCGGTCAGGATGGCGTGGACCGCGGCGTCCTGGCTCTCGAACACGCGGGCACGGCCGGTGAAGGTCCAGATGGATTCATCGACGCCGGCCGTTTTAACAATGCAGCCGTTTTCGGCAATGTTGCCGTAGAGCACGGCGAGGCCGCCCTCCTGGCTGAAGGCGTTGGCCTTGTCACGGATCACGCCGTGGCTGCGATCCATGTCGAGTTCGTTCCAGCGACGATCCTGACTGAAAGCCACCTGGGTGGGTACGCCACCGGGCGCTGCGCGGAAGAAGTCGAACACCTTGTTGTCGTGCGCCTGCATCACATCCCAGCGCGCCAGCGCTTCCTTGAGCGTCTTGCTGTGCACCGTGTGTGCGTTGCTGTGGAGCAGACCGGCGCGGTCGAGCTCGCCGAGAATGCCCATGATGCCGCCAGCGCGGTGCACGTCTTCAATGTGCACATCCGACACCGCCGGCGCCACCTTGGACAGGCAGGGCACCTTGCGCGAAATGCGGTCGATGTCCTTCATGGTGAAGTCGACCTTGGCTTCGTGCGCCGCTGCCAGCAGGTGCAGCACGGTGTTGGTCGAGCCGCCCATGGCCACGTCGAGGGTGATGGCGTTTTCAAAGGCTTCGAAGGTGGCAATGCTGCGCGGCAGCGCGGTCTCGTCATCCTTTTCGTAATAGCGGCGCGCCAGCTCGACGATCTTGCGACCGGCAGACAGGAAGAGCTGCTTACGGTCGGCGTGGGTGGCCAGCGTCGTGCCATTGCCCGGCAGCGACAGGCCCAGCGCCTCGGTGAGGCAGTTCATGGAGTTGGCGGTGAACATGCCGGAGCAGGAGCCACAGGTCGGGCAGGCAGAGCGCTCGACCGCGGCCACTTCTTCGTCCGACACACTCGAATCGGCGGCCTTGACCATGGCGTCAACCAGATCGAGCGAGATGACCTTGTTATCCCACTTGACCTTGCCGGCTTCCATCGGGCCGCCGGAAACGAAGATCACCGGAATGTTGAGGCGCAGCGCGGCCATCAGCATGCCCGGGGTGATCTTGTCGCAGTTGGAGATGCACACCATGGCGTCGGCGGTGTGGCCGTTGACCATGTACTCGACCGAATCGGCGATGAGATCGCGCGAGGGCAGGCTGTAGAGCATGCCGCCGTGGCCCATGGCAATGCCGTCGTCGATGGCGATGGTGTTGAATTCCTTGGCCACGCCACCGGCGGCTTCGATCTCGCGCGCCACCAGCTGGCCCATGTCCTTGAGGTGGACGTGACCCGGCACAAACTGGGTGAAGCTGTTGACCACGGCAATGATCGGCTTTTCGAAATCGCCATCTTTCATGCCGGTTGCCCGCCACAGGGCGCGGGCGCCTGCCATGTTGCGGCCGGCGGTGGAAGTGCGTGAACGGTACTGGGGCATGGGGATATCTCCTGAAACCTTGGGCTGCGAGCGTAGCCACGTATTGTAGCGCGAGGCCGCGATTTTCGGATGCCTCGCGTCTCACATGACAAACCCGCGGAAGCAATCCTCATGACATAATGCACGGTTGTTATCAACAGTGCGGCGCCGCAGGATGACGCTGTAACATCGCTCCACTACACTGTAGCCCCAGCATGAACCGCCCTTCTGACTTCAGCGCCCCCGACGGGCGCGCCGCAAACACAATGCTCGACGCACGCTCCGATCTGTGGTCCCGAGTGCAGCTGGCCGCCCAGGCACAGGCCGGCCGCCACCTGCGCGACCAATTCGCCACCGACCCCGATCGGGCGGCGCGCATGAGCGCGCGCAGCAACGGCATCTTCATCGACTACAGCAAGAACCGCCTCGACGACGCCGACCTGCAGCTGCTCTTCAAGCTCACCGACTCCAGCGGCTTGCGCGGCGCCATCGACGCCATGTTTGCCGGCGAGCGCATCAACAGCACCGAGCACCGCGCCGTACTGCACACCGCCCTTCGCGCGCCGGCATCAGCCGATATCCGGGTCGACGGCCACAATGTCGTGCCGGGCGTTCACGCCGAACTCGCGCACATGGCCGAGTTCGCCGAGCAGGTACGCAGCGGCCAATGGCGCGGCCACACCGGCGAGCTCATCACCAATATCGTCAACATCGGTATCGGCGGCTCCGACCTCGGCCCGCGCCTGGTGTGCGACGCCCTGCGCCCCATCGGCCACCCGCGCCTGCGCACGCATTTTGTGGCCAACGTCGACGCCGGCCGGCTCAACGGTCTGCTGCGCCAGCTCGACCGTCGCAGCACGCTGTTTGTCGTCTGCTCCAAAAGCTTCACCACCCAGGAAACCCTCACCAACGCCCGCAGCGCGCGTGCCTGGTTTTTGCAGGACGGCGCGGCCGAAGCCAATATCAGCCGCCACTTTGTGGCGGTGTCGACCAACGCCGAGGCAGTCAGCACCTTCGGCATCGACCCGGCCAACATGTTCGGCTTCTGGGACTGGGTGGGCGGACGCTACTCGCTATGGTCGGCCGTCGGCCTGAGCATCATGCTTCAGGTCGGGCCCGAGGCCTT
>JBFIJC010000371.1:0-3167 GCA_041600915.1 Nitrogeniibacter sp. | reverse complement strand
ATGCGCAGACTGCGGCCGACCGGCATCCGGTAAGGATCGGCGACGGCGTTGAGACGCTGCACGGTCGGCCAGCGGTCGGGGTTTTCGAGCAACGTTTCGCCGAGCCCGATCAGGGTATCGCCCGGTTGCACCACGTAGTGCACCGCGTCATCGGCAGCGCGCGCAGCGCTGGCACCCATCAGAGCAAAAGCCGCCAGGCCGACGGCCAACAGACGGCGGATTGTGACTTTCGGTTGCATCGGGCGTCCCTTCGTAAGTAAGCGTTTCATCATACGTGTGATGGCTGTTTTCGCCGTGAAAAACAGTGATACTTCGCCTCACGGACAACAATCCCGTCTAACGTCGTCATTTGGACAGCATAGTCCACAGGCGTCACAGAAGCCGTCAAATCAGGCACACAGGTAAGCAATCGCCGCCAGTGCCCCCAAGCCAGGAGATCTGCAGATGAGCATTATTTCGGAGTTCAAGGAGTTTGCCGTCAAGGGCAACGTGATGGACATGGCGGTCGGTGTAATCATCGGCGCAGCCTTCGGCAAGATCGTCAATTCGGCGGTCAACGACCTGGTCATGCCGGTGGTCGGCAAGATGATTGGCGGCGTCGACTTCTCGAACCTGTACGTCAATCTGGGCGAGGGCGCGTTTGCCTCGCTGGCCGAAGCCGAAAAGGCCGGCGCGCCGCTGATCAAGTACGGGGTGTTCATCAATACGGCGCTGGATTTCGTGATCGTGGCTTTCGCGATCTTCATGGCCATCAAGGCGGTCAACAAGCTCAAGCGCGAAGCGCCGCCCGAGCCGGAAGCGCCCAAGGCGGACCCGGAAGATATTGTGCTGCTGCGCGAGATTCGCGATTCGCTGAAGCGCGACTGAAGCCATTGACCGCGGGCTGCGGCCGTCGATCAGTCGGCGGCGGTGTCCTCGGCGGCTTCGATTTGCTCGAGGCGATAGCCATAGTTATAGGTCGGCGTCAGGCGAAATCCGTTTTCGGGCCGCAAGCCCAGTTTGCTGCGCACCCGGCTGATATGGGTGTCGACCGTGCGCGTGGCGAGATTGGGGTTGCGCCCCCACACGGCCTCAAGCATGTGGCCGCGAGAGAGCAGCCGGCCGAGATTCTTGAACAGAAAAGCGGCGAGGTCGAACTCCTTGTCGGTCAGCTCGAGCGGCTCGCCATCGACAGTGACCCGCTTGGACTGCACATCGAAACAGAAGGGCGGCACTTCGATAAGCGTGTCGGACGCCTGCGGTCGGGCACGACGCATGACCGCATCAATGCGCGAGAGCAGCTCAAAACGACGCAAGGGTTTGACCAGATAGTCGTCCGCACCGGCACCGAGCGCCGTGACAATGTCTTCCTCGGCGTCGCGCGCGGTGATGAAGATCACCGGGGTGTCGTTGGCGCGGTCTTCGCGCAGCCAGTGCAGCACTTCGGTGCCGGTCATCTCCGGCAGCATCCAGTCGATCAGGCACAGGTCGAAACTTTCACGACCGGCGATGCGAACGAAGTCGCGCGACTGGGAAAACACGTGAACATCATGCCCCGCCTGGCGCAGCCAATCAGCCAGCGTGTCGCTCTGGATCGTGTCGTCTTCAAGAATGGCCAATCGCACGGCGGTGCCCTCGCTTTATCACAAGTTCAATCGATCTTGACCGAACATCCTACCGCAAATCGCCGCACCATCCGGTAGCGTATTCAGCGGCCATCGCCCACATACGGGTTGTTTGCGCGCTCCGCGCCGAAGGTCGACTGCGGACCATGGCCCGGAATGAAGCTGACATCATCGCCCAGCGGCCACAGCTTGTCGCGGATGGCAGCCACCAGGGTCGCATGATCACCGCGCGGGAAGTCGGTCCGGCCAATCGAGCCGGCAAACAACACGTCGCCGACGACGGCCAGCCGCGAGCCGGCATCAAAGAACACCACATGGCCGGGCGTGTGGCCCGGCGTGTGCAGGACTTGCAACTGGTTGTTCCCGATCTCTACGGTGTCGCCATCTTCGAGCCAGCGATCGGGCTCGAAGGACTCCACCGGCGGGAAGCCGAACATCTTGCTCTGCTTTTCCAGCGCGTCGAGCCAGAAGCGCTCTTCGAGTTGCGGCCCGATGATGGGCACGTCAAGAGTGCGCGCGAGCTCGGCGGTGGCGCCAGCATGATCAATATGGCCGTGCGTCAGCAGGATCTTGTCGACCTCGACGCCCGCGCTGGCAATCGCCGCGACGATGCGAGGAATATCGCCACCGGGGTCGACAACAGCCGCCTTGCGGGTGTCGGAACACCAGAGCAAGGAACAATTCTGGGCAAAGGGCGTAACGGGAATGATTCGGTATTCGAGCATGGTCACCTGGTATGACCGCCGAAACCGACTGGTGGGGCATGGCGCGCCTGGCTGGAATCGAACCAGCGGCCCCTGGCTTCGGAGGCCAGTACTCTATCCACTGAGCTACAGGCGCGCAGAGGGCGTGAGAATAGCCTCTTTTCACAAAGCCGTCCACGGCGGCGTTTTCCAAACCGCCCCGCGCACCGCTATAATCGCCGCTTTATGATTGTTGCACCCGCACAGAGGAAAAGAGCATGACCCAAACACGCCTCCTGAGCCTTCTCGCTGTCATTGCCCTGCCCCTGGCCGGCTGTGGTGATAACAAAAGCATTGATGGCGAACTGTCTGCCCAGCTGACCCAACCCGTCGCACGCGTCGAGCTCGAAGTCGCCAAAGTGGCGCCGGGTAGCCGCACGGGTGAGCAGATCTACACCAACGTCTGCGCAGCCTGTCATAGCTCGGGCGTGCTCGAAGCCCCCAAAACCGGCGACAACGCCGCCTGGGCACCGCGCATCGCGCTGGGCCTCGATGCCCTGGTCAAGACCGCAGCCACCGGCAAAGGCGCCATGCCCCCCAACGGCGGCGCCAGCGACCTGACCGACAAAGAGCTGATCCGCGCCGTGGCCTATCTGGCCAACCAGTCGGGCGGCAGCTTCACCGAGCCGCCGGTCGAGGGCAACTAAGCCTTTCGCACCATCGAAAAAGCCCCGTCGCGACGGTAATGCCGTTCACTTAGGTGAGCGGCATTTTTCATTTTAGGACTTGTGAACAGTTCGGCAGGCTGTTAACGTGGCGGCCGATGTTATCCAACCCGCTCACCATTACGACAGAAGTCATGCCGACGATCGGATTCGAT
>JBFIJC010000370.1:0-3222 GCA_041600915.1 Nitrogeniibacter sp. | reverse complement strand
TCGCTCACGGTCAGCGAGGGGCGCTCGATGGACTTGTCGCTGACTTCGCCCAGCGTGATTTCGGGGTACACCTCGAACACGGCGGTGAAGGCCATTGCGCCTTCTTCGGCGTCGGCTTTCGGCTCGATACGCGGCTGACCGGCAACGCGCAGCTTCTCGGCCTGCACTTTTTCGGCAAAGGCTTTCTCAAGTGCGGCACCAATCGCTTCCGAATGCGCCTGACCACCATAGTTCTGCTCGATCATTTTGAGCGGCACTTTTCCAGGACGAAAACCCGGCATTTTCACGGTGCGGCCCAGATGCTTCAGACGTGCCTGAACTTCCTTCTCCACAGCCTCCTTGGCGACTGTGATGTCGATGCGACGTTCGAGGGCGTTGGTGGTTTCCTGGTTGGTTTGCATGAACATTCCCGACTAATGACTGGCGCGCCACGACCCGATGGCCGGACGCACACGCTACGTTGAGTAAAGACAAACGATAAGTTTATCACAGGGGTTGGCCGGAACAGCGCAACACGAATGCGCGCAACTTTGAGCACAACTCGGGCCTGCGTGAATGATTGCAAAAACCTCTGACATTGAGGGAACCCGTGACGCTTTTCCTCCTCTGACCCATGAAAACGCGGAAACTAATTGTCACGCCGATGGCATCAAGTTTCAGGAAGGGTCGCCGTTAATTCACCTGAAGGCGGCACTGCCCCGATACACCGGCTCCCCTCCGCCTGATCACGCGGCACCTAGCAGGAGACGTCAGATGAGCATCTTCAACGCCTACCAAGCCCGGTTTGAAGCGACACGCGAAGAAGAGATGTCGCTCCAGGAATATCTGGATCTGTGTCGTGATGACCCGAGCGCCTACGCGACAGCGGCCGAACGACTGCTGCTGGCCATCGGCGAGCCCGAGTTCATCGACACCCGCGACGACCCACGGCTATCGCGCATCTTTTCCAACAAGGTTCTCAAGCGCTACCCCGCCTTCCCTGAGTTTTACGGGATGGAAGAGGCGATCGAGAACATCGTCTCCTACTTCCGCCATGCGGCGCAGGGCCTTGAGGAAAAGAAGCAGATCCTCTATTTGCTCGGTCCGGTGGGTGGCGGCAAATCGTCGCTTGCTGAGCGATTGAAGAGCCTGATGGAGCATGTGCCCTTCTATGCGATCAAGGACTCGCCCGTCCATGAGTCGCCGCTCGGCCTGTTCAAGCCCGAAGAAGACGGCAAGCTGCTACAGGACGACTTTGGCATTCCGGCACGCTACCTGAACACCATCATGAGCCCGTGGGCCGTCAAACGGCTCCACGAGTACGGCGGTGACATCACCAAGTTCCGCGTGGTCAAACTACGCCCCTCGGTGCTGCGCCAGATTGCCGTCGCCAAGACCGAACCGGGCGACGAAAACAACCAGGACATTTCCTCGCTGGTCGGCAAGGTCGATATTCGCAAGCTCGAAGCCCATTCGCAGGACGACCCCGACGCCTATAGCTACTCCGGCGGCCTCTGCCTGGCCAACCGCGGCTTGCTTGAGTTCGTCGAAATGTTCAAGGCGCCGATCAAGGTGCTTCACCCCTTGCTCACGGCCACGCAGGAAGGCAACTACAAGGGCACCGAAGGCTTTGGCGCGATTCCCTTCGACGGCATCGTCATGGCCCACTCGAACGAGTCGGAATGGGCCGCGTTCAAGAACAACAAGAACAACGAAGCCTTCCTCGACCGCATCTATACCGTCAAAGTGCCTTACTGCCTGCGCGCTTCTGACGAAATCCGCATTTACGAAAAGCTGCTGCGCGAAAGCTCGCTCGCCGAAGCGCCCTGCGCCCCCGACACCCTGCGCATGATGGCGCAGTTCGCGATCCTCTCCCGCCTGGCCGAGCCGGAGAACTCCAGCATCTACTCCAAGATGCGGATCTACGACGGCGAGAGCCTGAAGGACACCGACCCGAAAGCGAAGTCCTACCAGGAGTACCGCGACTACGCTGGCGTCAATGAAGGCATGAACGGCCTGTCGACCCGCTTTGCGTTCAAGGTGTTGTCGCGGGTCTTCAACTTCGACCACCGCGAAGTCGCCGCCAACCCGGTGCACCTTATGTATGTGCTCGAACAGCAGATCGAGCAGGAACAGTTCCCGCAGGAGGTCGAAGACCGCTATCGCGCCTTCATCAAGGAATACCTGTCGGCGCACTACGCCGAGTTCATCGGCAAGGAGATCCAGACCGCCTACCTCGAGAGCTACTCCGAGTACGGTCAGAACATCTTCGATCGCTATGTCACCTACGCCGACTTCTGGATTCAGGATCAGGAATTCCGCGATCCAAACACCGGCGAGATCCTCGATCGCAACTCACTCAATGACGAGCTCGAAAAGATCGAAAAACCCGCCGGCATCAGCAACCCGAAGGACTTCCGCAACGAGGTGGTCAACTTCGTGCTGCGCGCCCGTGCCCAGAACGCCGGCAAGAACCCGAGCTGGACGAGCTACGAGAAGCTGCGCGCGGTGATCGAGAAAAAAATGTTCTCCAACACCGAAGACCTCCTGCCGGTCATCAGCTTCAACGCCAAGGCCAGCGCCGACGAGCAGCGCAAGCACCAGGACTTCGTCAATCGCATGATCGAAAAGGGCTACACCGAGAAGCAGGTTCGCTTGCTCTGCGAGTGGTATCTGCGCGTCCGCAAATCCTCGTAAGCCGGCAGGCCGCCACCTTCGGGTAGCGGCCACCTGCTTGCGGCAAAAGGGGGGAGGACGATGGTCCGGATCATCGACCGACGTTTCGACAGCAAAAAAAAGAGCACCGCCAACCGCCAGCGTTTCATGCGCCGCTTCAAGCGGCAGATTCGCAAGGCGGTTGCCGACGCCATTGACGGGCGCTCCATTCGCGATCTGGACAGCGGCGAGGAAATCTCGATCCCGTCCAAAGATCTGTCCGAGCCGAGCTTCCAGCACGGCAAGGAAGGCGTCTGGGAGCAGGTCTTTACCGGCAACGACCGCTTTGCCTCGGGTGACGGCATCGACCGCCCCATGGGGGGCGGCGGCAGCGGTGGTGGCGGGGGCGCCTCGAATGAGGGCGAAAGCGAGGACGACTTCGTATTTCAGCTCTCGCGAGATGAGTTTCTCGACGTCTTCTTCGACGACCTCGCCCTGCCCAACCTCGTTCGCACCGAACTGGCCAAGCTCACCGAGTACAAAACCCAGCGCGCCGGCTTCACTTCCGACGGCGTGCCCACCAATATC
>JBFIJC010000369.1:0-3234 GCA_041600915.1 Nitrogeniibacter sp. | reverse complement strand
GGCGACGGTGGCGGTGGGGATGGCCTGGTAGCCGTTCGGCACATTCAGTCGCGTTTTGGTGGCGCTCAGGTCGTCCATGGGCAGGCGGTTAACCGTGACCTTGAAGCCGTGCTGGCGCAGGTGTTCGGCGTAGTCGATGCAGGCCAGGCAGACCGTGGGGGCGTACATTTCGATCTCGACGGCGGGGGCTTCGGCCCGGCTGGCGGTGCTGTTGAGTGCAAGCGCGGCGAGGGCGGTGATGAGCAGGGTTTTCATGTGGCGCTTCCTTAGCACGGCTTGCCAGCCTGGCAGCCCTTGAGGATCCACAGGGAGATGATGCCGACCGTTTCGTCGGCCTTGACCTTGCGGCCCATGGCGGCGGGGTCGCGGCCGGCGAGGTTCTTGGCGACGGGGTCGGCGCCCGCTTCGAGCAGCAGCTGGGCGTTTTCGGTGCGGGTGGCGTAGGCCGCCATGTGCAGCGGGGTGGAGCCGTTTTCGTCGCGCGCGTTGGGGTCTGCGCCGGCGGCGATGAGGGCTTTCATGGCGCTGGTATCGGAGTTCATGGCGGCCAGATGCAGCGGCGTCGAGCCGCGTGCGGTGCGGGCGTCGCGCGCCTTGGGGTTGGCTTTGAGCGCTGCGCTCACGTCGTCACCCGTGCCGGTGCGGGCGATCTGGTGGATGGGTTGTTCGCCGGGGTTGGTTTCAGCGAGAGCCAGTCCCGGCAGGCCGAGGGCCGCCGTGATGGCCAGAAGGCGGCTCAGGCCGCGCAGTCGGGTCAGCATCGACATCGGTCAGTTCTCCTGTGAGTGGGGGAGGTCCACGAGGCGCCCACCTTGCCGTGGATGCTTGTCGCCTGCCTTGCGCGGACGCAAACGCCGGGCAATTGGCGATTGCCTGGGCGGTCTTGCCATGATGCCACCGCGCCGACGCGCCGTGGTGTGCTTCAGTGCTTGCTGATGGACCTCGGATTGCGCTGGGGGGCTGCGATGCTATAGCTCAAGTATGTCCACAGATGGTGCCGGCCGAGAGGCGCGTCGGCGCCCGCATGCTGATGAGGCGTCTGAGCTTTCGATCCTGTGCCGTGTTGTGCTGCCTGCCGGCAACGGCGTGGGCGGCGACGGCGGCTGCCGATTGGCTGGCGCAGATCGCACTGGGCCTGGGCGAGGGCGTGCGTCGGGTGGGTCTGGCGGTGGCGCAGTGGGTGTGGCATCCGTGGTTGAGTGTGGATGGCATTGCGCTGGCTTTTTCGGATCGGCGTCACGGGGTGGAAGCGTGGCAGGAGGCCATCACGCTTACTTGGGCCGGGCTGTCGGCCGACCCGGCGGGCGCGACGGGCACGATGGTGATGTGGGCGGTGTGTGCGGCAGGTAGCGTGCTTGTTGCGGCGGTTCTGACCGGGGCCGGGGCCGTCATGTGGCGTTGGGCGACAAGGCCGCGCGCCTCGCCTCGGCGGACCGATCTCGTAGCGCGATTGCGCCGTGCGCGGACGATGCGCGAAGAGCGTCGGCGAGGCGAGGTCAGCGCGCGATGGGGGTGGTGGCGGTCGGCGGGGCATGGCGTGGCAGATGTGCTCGACACGCCGCGCTTGCTGCGCCGATACGGTTGGGCGGGCGTGGCGTTTTTGCTGGGGCGGCTGCGCCGCGCGCTGGGGCGTGTGGCGGCGAACGCGATGCGTCAGCTCGGCCGGCAGTTTGCCTATCTGGCCTTGCCGCTGGCGATGCTGGCCGGGCCGTGGATTGATCTTGGCGTGCAGCGCGAGGCGGCGGCGCGCGATGCCGCGCAGACCGTGGTGCCGCACACGCAGCGCTTTCTGGCCGCAGTGCCGGGCGATGACGTGGCCTCACTGGTGGCCCAGGCGACCGATTTGCGGCAGCGCTATGCCGCGCATCGGCAACGCTTGCTGGCACCGTTTGAAGGACTCGATGCGCGGCTTGAGGCCGATCTGAGCGTGCTGGATCAGCAAGTCGGTGGTGGTCTGCTCGCCGACGCGGTGATCTATCACCGGATCGATATTGCCTTCCGCCGGTTTACGTCGGAGCGTCTGCGTTGGGTGGGCGTGCTGGTATGGCCGCTGCCCGACGCGGCACCCGATCCGCTGGCCGTACCTCGCACCTGGTTTGAAAGCCGGGCGATCGAGTGGCAGGTCTTCGCCCTCGCGCGGGACCGGCTTGCCGACCCGGCGGCACGCATCGCACTCGACACCGTCCTGACCGCGCTGGATGCCGAGTGGGCCTACGACATCTGCTTGCGCGACTGGAATCCGAATCTTTTGCTCAAGCAGCCATTGCCGCCGAAAGAGGCCGCGGAAGCGCAAAGACAATGCGGGAGGCGGCCATGACGGTGCTGGTGCGCTACTGCAATCTGCTGGCCGCCCTGGTGGTGCTGGTGCATCTTCTGACGCGCGGGGGCGTGAGTGGTGATGGCTTGTCGGCGTCGATGGCGGCGGTCGGCAGTGCGGGGTTTTTCCTGACCGGGCGCGTGTTGGCGGCGATCGATCGGTGGTGGACGCAGCGGCAGCGTGATCGACATGCCGAGGCCGTGCTGCTTCAGCGCTTGAGTGCGCCGGACGACGCCGAGCCCCCGCCGTTTGCGGTTTACCTGCGGCCATTTTCGGTGACCGGTCGGCTGATGGTGAGCAACCGCCGCCTGCGCGGCCTGCCCTTCATGCCTCGCTACTACGCGCATGAAGCCGAGATGGAGTTCGAGCGCGTGCTGGCGGCGGCCTTGCCGCCCGGCTTGCCCTTGTTGGCCCTGGGCCGTCCGGGTGAGGCGATCGGCGCCGGTCGGATTGCGGTGAGCGACGAGGTGTGGCGAGCGATGTTCTGGCAGCTCACCGATGGTGCACGCTGGATCGTGATGATTCCGAGTGACCAGGGGGAGACGCGCTGGGAGGTGCAACAGCTGGTGTCGCGGCAACTGCTCGGCAAGACGGTGTTCGTCATGCCGCCCGTGCTCAAGCGTGGTGGCATTGATGTGTCTGACTACTGGCGGCAGGTCCGCACCGGGCTGGTCGCCGATGGCGTGAGCCTGCCCGCCTACACCCCGGCCGGGCAGGTGTTTCGGCTTGGCGGCAGCGGGCGCTTTTACCGTGGTCGCTATCTGGCACGTTTGGGTGTGCGAGCCTTGCGCCGCAGCCTGTCCGGCATTACGTCCGACGGGTCCGTGCAAGACGAAAGCAATAGATTTTGACGAAGACCGACCTAAAGTCTGAAAGCGGCCCGCCGTAGTCAGCTGTACACGACACGGGTGACGGCG
>JBFIJC010000368.1:0-3247 GCA_041600915.1 Nitrogeniibacter sp. | reverse complement strand
GTTGGTCGATAGCGTGATGCCTTCGCCAAACACGTGGGCGTATTCGAATAGCTTGACCACCAGAAAACCGGCGCCACCGGCCATGCCGCCGAGCAACCAGCGACTGGCCTTGGCGCTGTCGTTGTACTTGACGACGGCATGTACGCCGCGGGCCACGCACCAGCTGGCGGTAATCAGCAGCAGGGTGTTGAGGGCGCCGGCGTCGCGATCGAGCGTGAGCTGCATTTCGTCGAACAGTGCGGGGTTCTTGGCGCGCGCAAAGGCGTAGGCCGCGAAGAACACCGCGAAGGCGAGCAGTTCGGCAAGGATGAAAAACCAAATGGCGAGGTCGCCGGGCGGCGCGATATGCGGCTCGTCCGCCAACTCTGGGAGTGCGGTGCTGTCTGGGGTCATGGTTCTGTCTTGTAGTTGTGGATCAACAGATCAGCGAAGGCTAATTGATTGCGCCCCGGCCAGCCTTGATGTGAACCAAACCTGGGTCAGTTGGCTTGCCAGAGCTGACAGCGGTTGTTGGCCGGCATGGCGATATCGGCCATGTGGCGCAGGCCAGCCGCCTCGGCCAGCGCATTGACGGCCTCGAGGTCGCGGATGCCCATGTGCGGCGCCTCGGCACGCAAGCTGGCGTCAAAAGCCGCGTTGCTGTGGCTGGTGTGCTGCCCGCCGATGCGAAAGGGGCCGTAGACAAGCACGCGTGCGCCCGACGCGAGCACCGCCGGCAAGCCGGCAAAGAGTTGCTCGACGTCGGCCCAACTCATGATGTGCAGGGTATTGGCCGAATACACAGCGTCGACCTGTAGCTGCGGCCAAGTGTCACAGACATCGAGCACCAGGGGCGGCGGGGTGTTTGGCAGCGCGGCCTCGTCGAGCCACATGCGAATGCCCGGCAGGTTCTGCGCGCGATCCGAGCACTGCCAGGTCAGATGCGGCAGGGCGGCGGCGAAGTGCACGGCGTGCTGGCCGGTGCCCGAGCCGATTTCAAGCACATGGCGGCGATCTGAGAAGTGCCTTGCAAGCACCTCGCCGATCGGACCTCGATTGCGCTCACAGGCGGGAGAAAAAGGTTTTTCCATGGTCGATTCCGAGATTGTCAGGTGTCCGATTTGATCTCAAGTTGACCGGTCGGAAGACGTTATCACTCTTATAACTTAAGCGAGATACGTGGGGATAGACATGCAGATTTTTAACCGGATGAAACTGTCGGTGCGTTTGTTCGTGCTGGCACTGGTGGCGCTGGCATCGCTGGCGGTGGTGTCTGCCGGCGCGCTGCGTTCGCTCGATGAGTTGCTGACAGCCGAACGGCGTAGCAGCATCGAACGGCTCACCGAGTCGGCGCATGCCACTGTTGCATATTTCCATGGTCTGGCCGAGAAGGGGCAGATGAGCATGGACGAGGCGCAAGCGCAAGCCGCCGCTGCCGTTGGGGCAATGCGCTACGGCGATGGCGAGTATTTCTGGATCAATGACATGAACCAGGTCATGGTCATGCACGCGGTCAAGCCGGCGCTCAATGGCAAGGATTTGTCCACGCTCAAGGATGCTAACGGCAAGCTGATTTTCAAGGACATGATCACCGTGGTCGGCCAGAGCGGCCATGGTTTTGTTGATTACCTCTGGCCCAAGCCGGGCGAGGACGCGCCGCAACCCAAAATTTCGTTTGTGAAGGGTTTTGCGCCATGGAACTGGGTGATCGGCACCGGCGTGTATGTGAGTGACCTGAAGACCATCTTCTGGTCGCATGCGTCGAATTCGCTCATTCTGGTGGCGCTCGGATTTATCGCCACTCTGGGCGTTTGCTGGTTGATCGGCCGCAGCATTTTGCGTGCGCTGGGCGGTGAGCCCGACGTGCTGGCAAGTGTGACTCAGCGGATTGCGTCGGGAGACCTGAGTGGCGAGGTGGTGGTGCCCAAGGGCGACAGCAGCAGTGTGGTCTTCGCCATTCACAAAATGCAGGCTGACCTGAAAACCATGATCCAGGCGGTGCGTCGTCAAGCGGAGCAGATTGCGGTGTCGGCCCAGGCTGTGGCGCAGGCTTCGGCGACGGTGCGTGAGGCGGCTGGGGGGCAGGCGTCGGCGGCTGAGTCGACGGCCGCGGCGGTGGAAGAGATTGCCGTCAGCGTGGCTCACGTGGCCTCGAATACGGAAGAGTCGCAGGCCAACTCCGAGCGCACGTGCGCAGCAGCCAGCGAAGGCGAACAGCAGTCGTCGGTGGCGTCCGAGAGTATTGCCAACGTGTCGGAAACGGTGGAAAAAGCGGCTGCCCAGATTCAGGTGCTCAAGGCGCGCTCGAGCGAGATCGGCACGATTGCGCAGGTGATTCGCGAGATTGCCGATCAGACCAACCTGCTGGCGCTCAATGCTGCAATCGAAGCGGCGCGTGCGGGCGAGCAGGGCCGGGGCTTTGCGGTGGTGGCGGACGAGGTGCGCGGTCTGGCCGAACGCACCGGCGCGGCAACCTCCAAGATTTCGGAAGTCATTGTGGCGGTGCAAAAAGAAACCAACACGGCGGTCGAGAGCATCGAGGCGATTACGCCCAAGGTGCAAAAGGGCAGTGAGTTGTCGGCGCAGGCGGCCAGTTCGCTGCGTTCGATTCAGGATAGCGCCCGCGGCACCATGCAGCGGGTCAGCGATGTGGCGCTGTCGATGAAGGAGTTGAGCGCGGGGGCCGACGCGATTGCCAAGAACATGGAGGCGATCACCGAGATGGCCGGGCGCAGCACCGAGGCGACTGAGCGAAACGCTGACGCCACCGCAGTGCTGGAGGGCACGGCGAGCGAGTTGAAGCAGCTGATTGATCGCTTCCGGACCTGATCAAAGAGTCCGATCTGACGTAAAAATGGCCACCTTCGCGGTGGCCATTTTCATGAGACTTTTTATGGGGCGTTAAAGACGCCGCTCGCGGGAGTTGCGATCCCGCTCGACCTTGAGGATGTAGCGGTGGATGACCGAGGCAAGGCGCTCGGGCAGATCCACGAATTCACAGCCAGCCCGCAGCATGGAAATGCCATTGCGGTTGGTGACGCGGAAGAGGTTGCGCACGCGCAGGCGCGCCTGGATGGTGCCGATTTCGGGCAGTTGGATCTGGCACTCGGTGAACTCGGTGTCGGGCTTGAACTCGACGCCTTCGGGCGGAACGATCACCGCCACGCCGCCGCCGGAGATGTCGAGCACACGTGCCTCGAAGGTATTGACGGGGCCGTCTTCGGCAGGCACCGGGATCTGGCAGATGAGCGAATGGGCCACCGGTGCG
>JBFIJC010000367.1:0-3281 GCA_041600915.1 Nitrogeniibacter sp. | reverse complement strand
GATGACCATCACCATGTTGCTGGCCAACACCCTCGAATCGGCGCAGCGCGCCGCTGAGCGCAAGGGAATCTGAACAATGAGCGAAGACGTCAAGATCGGCATCATCATGGGCTCCAACTCCGATTGGCCAACCATGCAGGCAGCCGCGCAGATTCTGGAAGACTTCGGCGTGCCCTACGAGGCGCGTGTGGTGTCGGCGCATCGCACCCCTGATCTCATGTTCGAATACGCCGAAGCCGCGCGCGGTCGCGGCCTCAAGGCCATCATCGCTGGCGCCGGTGGCGCTGCCCATTTGCCCGGTATGGTGGCTGCTAAGACCACTTTGCCGGTGCTTGGTGTGCCGGTGCAGTCGCGTGCGCTGTCGGGGCAGGATTCGCTGTTGTCCATCGTCCAGATGCCCAAGGGCGTGCCGGTGGCGACCTTCGCCATTGGCGAAGCGGGCGCGGCCAACGCGGCGCTGTTTGCGGTGTCGCTGATGGCCAACGAAGACGCCGCGCTGGCCGACAAGCTCGCCGCCTTCCGTCAGAAGCAAACCGATACCGTGCTGGCGATGGCCTTGTCGCCGGTTGACCAGGGCTGAGACTGCGCATGAACACGATCGACGCGATTCTTCCGCCCGCCACGCTGGGCATGCTCGGTGGCGGTCAGCTCGGCCGTTTTTTTGTTCATGCCGCCCACGAAATGGGCTACCAGGTGTGGGTGCTTGACCCCGACGCCAACAGCCCGGCCGGTCGCGCGGCCGATCGCCACATTCTGGCCGAGTACGAAGATTTCGCTGCGCTTGATCTGATGGCCCAAGCCTGCGCCGGCGTCACCACCGAATTCGAAAACGTCCCCGCCGGCACGCTTGAATACCTCGCCAAATTCATCCCGGTGCGCCCTGGTGCGGCCGCGGTGTCGGTGTGCCAGAACCGCATCGTTGAAAAAACCTTCCTGGCCGACAACGGTCTGCCGCATGGCGCCTTCCGTGCGCTGCGCAGTGCCGAGGACCTCGCCGATCTGCCGGACGATCTGTTCCCGGCCATTCTCAAGGTTGCCCGCTTCGGTTACGACGGCAAGGGGCAGGTGACGGTGCACGACGCGGCGCAAGCGCTGCACGCCTTCAACGAGTTTGGCGGCGAATCCTGCGTGCTTGAAAAGCGCCTCGCGCTCGATTGTGAAGTCTCGGTCGTGCTGGCGCGCGAAGCCTCGGGCAGCGTGACGGTCTTCCCGGTTGCCGAGAACCAGCATCGGCATGGCATTCTCGATGTGTCGATCACGCCCGCCCGCGTGGACGCCGCACTCGCCACGCAAGCCCGGCAGCTGGCCGAACACATTGCCACGCGGCTCGGCTACGTCGGCACACTGGCAGTCGAGTTCTTCATTTCCGGCGGCGCACTGTACGTGAATGAGATGGCGCCGCGTCCGCACAACAGCGGCCACGCCACCATCGATGCCAACATCACCGACCAATACATGCAACAAGTGCGCGCCCTGTGCGGCTTGCCACTGGGTGTGCCGCGTGCGCACAGCGCGGCGGTGATGGTCAATCTGCTCGGCGACCTGTGGTATCGCGGCGGCGACGAGCGCGCCCATGAGCCCGACTGGGCCGTGCTGCACTCCGTGCCCAATCTGCGCCTGCATCTGTACGGCAAGCATCACGCCCGTGCGGGTCGCAAGATGGGGCATTTCACGGTGGTCGATACCGATGTGGAGGCCGCGCTGGCCACCGCCCTGGCGGCACGGTCGGCGATCGGCATCACGGATGACTGAGCTGTCCCGCGATCTGCTCGACGCGGTCGCCGCCTTGCGCGCCGGCGAGCTGGTGGGGCTGCCGACGGAAACGGTGTACGGCCTCGCCGCCGACGCCTGCAATCCGCAGGCGGTCGCTCGCATCTTCGCCGCAAAGGGCCGCCCGGCCAATCATCCGCTCATCGTTCATCTTGCGTCGGCAGAGCAGCTCGACGACTGGGCGCGTGAGATCCCCGACGCGGCCCGCCAGCTGGCAGCGGCTTTCTGGCCCGGCCCGCTCACCCTGATCCTCAAACGCCAGCCCGACGTTCCCGATGCCGTCACTGGCGGGCAAGACACGGTCGGCCTGCGCGTGCCGGCGCACCCCGTGGCGCATGCGCTGCTGGACGCCTTCGGCGGCGGTCTTGCCGCGCCTTCGGCCAACCGCTTCGGCCGTATCAGCCCGACCACTGCCGCCCATGTTCGCGAAGAGCTCGGCGAGGCCGTGGCCGTGGTGCTCGATGGCGGCGAATGCGACGTCGGCATTGAGTCGACCATCGTCGATTTCTCTCGCGGTGTGCCCGTCATGCTGCGTCCCGGGCGGGTCACGCTCGACCAGATGCGCCATGTGCTCGGCGCCCCGGTGCTCAGCCCCGATGCGGCCGACACCACCGCACCGCGCGCCTCCGGCACCCTGGCCTCGCACTATGCGCCCGCCACCCCGGTGCGCCTGCTCGATGTGCCCGCCCTGTATGCTGCCGTGGTGGCCGCCGCGCAAGCCGGCCAGCGCATTGGCGTGCTGTCGCTCACGGTGACCGATGACGCGCCGGCGAATGGCTCGGTGTGGCTGCATTTGCCCAAGGATCCGAGCGGCTATGCGCATCGGCTCTATCGCGATCTGCGCCGCCTCGACCAGTGTGGCGCCGATATGCTGTTGGTCGAAGCGCCGCCTGCGACGCCCGAGTGGCGAGCCGTGAACGACCGCCTTCAGCGCGCCGCCGCTGACCGCACGGGCGAAGCCTAGGACTTCCCAAGTCCAAAGGCCAGGACTATACTTTTTCGACCGTGGGGGGGTAGCTCAGCTGGGAGAGCGCCGCGTTCGCAATGCGGAGGTCGAGGGTTCGATCCCCTTCCTCTCCACCAAAAAATTCTTGTATTAGAGCGGGTTGTTGTGGCGTTAAGCATAAAGTGGCCACCAGGCCACTTTATGCTTTATTTCCCCTTAGGCCACATTATGGTTTATTGGGAAAGCCAGAGTAAGCTAGCGGGTTTGGCCGTGCGGTGCGCCACGCGAAAAACAAAAACGGGACCGGCGGTCCCGTTTTTGTTTTCTATTCTGGTTCGGACTAAGTGCTGCGTCTGTCCATGACTGCGGCGATGTGACGGAAGGTGCTCGGTACCGACTTCGTTTTCGCGTCGAGGCGGTCCCAGATGCCCCGAGGACTCATGCCTTGGTAGCCGGCCATCAGTCGCTTGTCGAGCGCTTTTCCTGCCTGCGCGCGGAACTTGGCCTGCAGGTGTTCCCGGCGAGATTCGCGATGATTCAGGTAGCGGTGGGCGACGGGAACCGT
>JBFIJC010000366.1:0-3290 GCA_041600915.1 Nitrogeniibacter sp. | reverse complement strand
GTTGTTGAGCAAGGTGGCGCCGGCACACAACAGGAAGACGGCGGAGAACAAATACCACTGGATCTCAAGCATGGCATTTGAGCTGAGGTTGAATCCGTAACGACTCACGGCATTGCCGGCACTGATCAGGCTCATGAGCAGTACCAGCCAGATGGCCATTCGGCCGACACGCGCATTCAGCCCATCAATGCAGCGCGCCAGAAACAACAGGTATTTCATATAGGCATTTCCTCCAAACGCATCGCGTACGCACGCTCGCCAGACACCGAAGGCGCTGGCGGATTGGCAGCGCAATCCACTCATCAAATAGGGAACAAAACAGCAGCGAACGAGATTCTCGTTTGGCCGCAAAAAACCGCAAGCTAGGGCAAACGAGATTGCGGGAAACGCGTACGGAAAAACGCAACAAAAAGCAGCCTGACAATCTACTTACGATCATCGCAATCCCACGCAAACAATTGTTTTATAGTGATTTATTTAAAAACACGCCGATTGACTTTCTCAGCAAATCGACACACGCAAACCCGTGACTGACAATCAGCTGAAAACATGGCGTGTTCATATGCGGCCCTCGCGGGGCAGCGCTGTTTTCTGGCAGATCCGCCCGGTCGCCGACGGCCGCAGCAGCCGTCGCTGCGACGGCGGGTATGATGAGCTTCCGACCGACTTTCGCAGAATCCATGTCGACACACCCCGCCGCCACACTCACTGTCCACAGGCTTCGCGTGGGCGATCTGAGCGCGGTATCGTTCGCGGCCCCGCCAGGCCAGATTCTTGCGCTTTCAGGCCCTTCCGGCTCGGGCAAGAGTCGGTTGCTGCGCGCGCTGGCCGACCTCGATCCACACGATGGCGCGGTCAGCCTGGGCGAGATGCGCCAAGACACCACGCCGGGGCATGTGTGGCGCCAGGCAGCGATGATGGTGCCGGCCGACAGCCAGTGGTGGGCCGATACCGTGGGCGAGCACTTCCCCGCCGGCGCACCCGATGATCTACATGCGCTGGGCTTCGGCCCCGAGGTGATGGACTGGCAGGTCAGCCGCTTGTCGTCCGGCGAAAAGCAGCGCCTCGCCTTGCTGCGCGCCATCGCGCACCAGCCACGCGCGCTCTTGCTGGACGAGCCTACGGCCAACCTCGACCCCGACACCACGGCCATCGTCGAGGCCTGGCTGACCGGGCTGGCGCGGCGCCACGGCTGGCCGGTGCTCTGGGTCGCGCACGATCCGGCACAAATCCAACGCGTGGCCGACGCGCACCTGCGCATCGCCGGCAAGACGCTGGAGGCAGTGCCATGCAACTGATCGATCTGGCATGGTGGCAGCTTGCGCTGGCCGCCGGCCTTGTGCTCGCGCTGGCCGTCTGCACGCAGCTCGCCCGGCTCGACATCGGCAAGACCATGCTCATTGCGGCGGTGCGCACCGTGGTGCAACTGAGCCTGATCGGGCTGGTGCTCGAAGCGCTGTTCTCGGTCGCCGCCCTGCCCTGGATTACGCTGATGGCGCTGGTGATGCTGATGATGGCCGGGCGCGAAGTCACCGCCCGCCAGAAGCGCCGATTGAGCGGCGGCTGGGCGTTTGGCATCGGCACGCTGTCGATGTTCATTTCAGCCTTCAGTGTCACCGTACTCACACTGATCGCCATCATCGGACCCGAGCCCTGGTATGCGCCGCAGTACGCGATCCCGCTGCTGGGCATGATGCTGGGCAACACCATGACCGGCATCGCCATCGGCCTGGACCGGCTCACCGACGCGGTGTGGCGCCAGCGCGCGCTGATCGAAAACCGCCTGATGCTCGGCCACCGCTGGCAGGACGCCATCGGCGAAGCGCGTCGCGATGCCATGCGCAGCGGCATGATTCCGATCATCAACGGCATGGCCGCCGCGGGCATCGTCAGCCTGCCGGGCATGATGACCGGCCAGATCCTGGCCGGCACGGCGCCGACGCTGGCGGTGAAGTATCAGATCCTGATCATGTTCACGATCACCGTCGGTACCGGCTTCGGCACGCTGGCCGCCGTCCTCGCCGCCAGCGGCCGCCTGTTCGACGAGCGCGAGCGGCTCCGGCTCGACCGCCTCTCGGCCGCCCCCGACAGCCACTGAAAGTTCGCACCCCTGCGCAGTGCAGCTTGAGTTCACCCCGGCAGCCCACTAGATTGAAGCCTCGCCCACACACGGGAGTTGTCATGATCATGCGTTCCACGCCGCTCTTTTTAGGCGCCGCCGCCCTCAGTTTGCTTGCCGGCTGCGCCGGCCCGAAGCCCTTCACCTATACAGCGCCCGTGCTGCCAGAAGGCGCATCGGGCTACACCGCCAAACCGGGCTGGACGCATCAGACGTTTGCGGTGGCGGCGGCCAACCCGCTGGCCACCGACGCCGGCTTTCAGATTCTCAAGGCGGGCGGCTCGGCCATCGACGCGGCCATTGCCGTGCAGATGGTACTCACGCTGGTGGAGCCGCAATCGTCGGGCATTGGTGGCGGCGCTTTCTTGATGTACTTCGACGGTCAGGACGTGGCCGCCTACGACGGCCGCGAGACCGCCCCTGCGGCAGCGACCGAGGCGCTCTTTCTGGACAAGGAAGGCAAGCCGATGAAATTCGACGACGCCAAGGTGGGCGGCCGCTCGGTCGGCACGCCGGGCACCGTCGCCATGCTTGAAATGGCGCATGCCAGACACGGCAAGCTGCCGTGGGCGGCATTGTTCGAACCGGCCATTCAACTGGCCGAACAGGGCTTCAAAGTCAGCCCGCGACTGAACACCATGCTGGGCAAGGACAAGTTCATTGCCCAAGACCCCGTCGCGCGGGCCTACTTTTTTGATGTCGACGGCACGCCGTGGCCGGCAGGCCATGTCCTCAAAAACCCGGCGCTCGCCGCCGTGCTGCGAACCATCGCGCAACGTGGCGCGACCGGCCTGCTTGAAGGCGAAGTGGCGCGGGCCATCGTCGACAAAGTCACCGCGCATCCGACCAACCCGGGCCTGCTCGCCTTGTCCGACCTGGCCAACTACAAGGCCAAGCGTCGCGACCCGATGTGTCATGACTACCGCGCCCGCGGCACCGATTACCGCGTCTGCGGCTTTCCCCCGCCAAGCTCGGGCGCCATCGCCGTCGGCCAGATTCTGGGCATTCTGGCAGAGACTAAAGCCGGCACCACCTCGCTCGAAGCCGGTGCCGCCGAGCCCCCGGCAGACATGGCGTCGGCCGACTGGCTGCATCGCTATGTGGAGGCCTCGCGCCTCACCTTTGCCGACCGCGCGCAGTATCTCGCCGACCCGGACTTCGTCGCTGCGCC
>JBFIJC010000365.1:0-3310 GCA_041600915.1 Nitrogeniibacter sp. | reverse complement strand
ACTGGATCGTGGCTATGCGCGCGAGCAATGTGCGCGGGCCATGTCCGGTGAGACCGGCCAGAGTGAAATGCGATTGACCCATCGGCACGGGGGTGCGATTTGGGTCACGTGTTTCTGGCGCCCCGTGCGAGATGACGGCGGTCGCCTGCACATGATCCGTATGTCGATTGTCAGCGATCAAGTGCGCAAGGCAACAGAGCTTCAGTTGCTTGAAACGGTCGCCGCCCTGCGCCGCGCGCAGGGGCTGAGCGAGCATTACCTGGCGCGAAACCGCGATGAACGCCAGCGGCTCAAGGCGCTGCTGGACGTGATTGAGCTGGGCATCTTGTTTGTGGATGCAGACCGACGGGTTCGCTACGCCAACCCCGCCTTGTTGCGGATCTGGGGCTTTGGCGGGATGGGCGAAAATTTGCTGGGTGTGCGGGATGCGCGGCTGCTGGCTGAAGCCATGGTGCAGCTTGAGGCGCCGGAGGATTACCGCGCTCATGTGGCGCTGGTGCAGGGGCACCGCGCCCGGTCTGACCCCCATGAGCTGCGTCTGTTGAACGGTCGCCGGGTTCAGGAGATCTCCGCCATGGTGACGGCCGAGGGTTCAACACGCTCGCTGGGGCGCCTTTGGGTCTTTGAGGATGTCACCGAGCAGCGTCGGGCGTCGGAAGATCTGGTGCGTCTGGCCGAACGCGATCCCCTGACCAATCTCTACAATCGTCGGCGTTTCCATGATGCGCTTGAAGCAGGTTTGGCGGGCGCGCAGCGCGGGCAGACGCAGGTCGGCCTGATGATGTTTGATCTCGATGGCTTCAAGCCGATCAATGATGCGCTCGGACACCAGACCGGCGATGAAGTGCTGGTCGCTGTCGCCAGCGCGATTCGTCGCGTCGTGCGGCGGAACGAGCAGCTGTTCCGGGTGGGCGGCGACGAATTTGCGATCCTGATTGCCGAGGCCAATGAGCTGGCGCTGCAGGAACTGGCCCAGCGGGTGGTGAGCGAGGTCGCCGGGATCAAGGTCGGTAGTGCGTCGATCAGCGCGAGCGTGGGCTACGCCTGTTATCCCGAAGACGCGTCGACGGTCGATGCCTTGGTTGCAGCGGCCGACTCAGCCATGTACAGGGCGAAATCGGCCGGCAAGAACTGCTGGCAGACCTGCGCGGCGCGCGGGCGTCATCGCTCCTGACGGGGGGCGGCGTCTTTTCCGTTAAAATGCCGCCTTGAAGACCCGTCGATTTCGATACAGGTGAAAACAATGGCAAGAATGGTTCAGTGCGTGAAACTCGGTCGTGAGGCAGAAGGGCTGGAGCGCCCCCCGGTGCCGGGCGAAATGGGCAAGCGGGTGTTCGACAATGTCTCCAAGGAGGCCTGGGGGCAGTGGGTCAAGCATCAGACCATGCTGATCAACGAAAACCGCTTGAACCTGATGGATGTGCGCGCGCGCAAGTATCTGGCCGAGCAGATGGAACGTTACTTCTTTGGCGGCGGTGCCGATGCCATTGGTGGCTATGTGCCGCCGACCGATTGAGACGCTTCGTCACGCAAACAAAAAGGGACGGCGATGCCGTCCCTTTTTGTTTTAGCGCGCCGCGCTGGCTTACTCGCTGCTTGCTGCCCGCTCGATATTGGCCAGCCCGGTGTGGCGCACGTCCTGGCCCTTGACCATGTAAATCACGTACTCGGCGACGTTCTTGGCGTGATCGCCGATGCGCTCGATGGCTTTGGCCATGAACAGGATGTCGATGCCGCGCGAGATCGTGCGCGGATCTTCCATCACAAAGGTGATCAGCTGCCGGATGATGCCCTTGAATTCGGCATCGACCTCGCGGTCCTGACGTACGACTTCGGCGGCCGCGCCCATGTCGAGGCGGGCAAAGGCGTCGAGCGCCTTGCGCAGCATGTCGATGGCGAGGCTGGCCGCGTGGCGAAGTTCGATGCGCGGCACGAAGGCGGAGTCGCTCGAATGCAGACGCTTGCTCATCTTGGCGATTTTTTTGGCCTCGTCGCCGATGCGCTCCAGGTCTGTGATGACCTTGACGACGGACATCACCATGCGCAGATCGTTGGCCGCGGGCTGGCGTTTGGCAACGATCTGAACGCAGGCGTCGTCGAGTTCCAGCTCCAGCAGGTTGATGCGGTGGTCCTGGTCAATGACCTCTTCGAGCGCATCGACATCGCCCGTGGTGAGCGCTTCGATGGCTTTTGCGATCTGTAGCTCCACCATGCCGCCCATTTGCAGAACGCGGGTGCGAATGCTTTCAAGCTCGAATTCAAACTGCTTGGAGGTGTGTTCAGTCATGGGGCGGGCCGGGGCAGGAATGTCGAAAGGCGCAAAATACCGGGTTTTGATGACAGTTTGATGTCAAACGGCATCGATGCGGCGGACACCGCCGGCGGCGGCCAGCAGTAGTGTGTCTGCGCCGCGACGGGCGAAGAGCCCGTTGGTGACCACGCCGACGATCTGGTTGATCTCGCTTTCGAATGCGACGGGGTCGGTGATTTTCAGATCATGCACATCCAGGATCAGATTGCCGTTGTCGGTAACGAAGCCGTCACGCAGCACAGGGCGACCACCGAGTGCGGCCAATGTCCGGGCCACCTGGGCGCGGGCCATGGGAATGACTTCAATCGGCAGCGGGAAGCGGCCCAGCGTCGCGATTTGCTTGGTGGCGTCGCAGATGCAGACAAAGCGGGTGGCGACGGCAGCGACAATTTTTTCGCGGGTCAGCGCGCCGCCGCCGCCTTTGATCATCGCCAGCGATGCGTCGATTTCGTCGGCGCCGTCAACATAGACCGGCAGCTCGGTGACGTCGTTGAGATCGAACAGGGGGATGCCGTGTGCGGCCAGACGCTGGGCGCTGGCTTCTGAGCTGGCGACAGCGCCACGGATCCGGTCCTTTATTTGGCCCAGGCCATCAATAAAGAAGTTGGCCGTCGAACCGGTGCCAACACCGACGATGCTGCCGTCGATTACGAAGTCGAGTGCGGCTTCGGCCGCGGCTTTTTTCAGTTCATCTTGGGTCATGGGGCGGTGCTGCTCTAGCGGTGGAGTGATCGCATTCTACCGAAATGCGCACGCTTCGATCTTGTGAAACCCTGTCACGTGCCTTGTTGATGTGCGATTGGCAGGCCATGATGTAGAGACATTAATGGAAAGACGGAGGGCGCAGCATGGGTTTGCTAGCCCGGAAATTTCATCGACAGGTCGGCGGAACCGCCTGAAAGGCGCTCTAATATAGGTGTCTAAGCCGTATATGGAGGAGTTCCGCCGATGCCAAAGTGTAGCGCTGATCAGATGGGATTTGGGCGCCTTGGGCGTCGT
>JBFIJC010000364.1:0-3325 GCA_041600915.1 Nitrogeniibacter sp. | reverse complement strand
TGGTGCGCCCTTCCTGATGCCGGGCGAAGACAGCGCGATTCACGCACCGCTCAGTGAATGGTTCGACGCCCAGGGCATCCGGCCGCACGTGGTTGCCGAATTCGACGACAGCGCCCTGCTCAAAGCCTTCGGCCAGGCCGGTGTCGGCTTCTTCGTTGCGCCAAGCGCCACCAACGACTACGTGTGCCGGCAATACGGCGTCGACGTGATCGGCCAGATCGACGCCGTGGTCGAACAGCTCTACGCCATTACCACCGAAGGCAAACTCACCCGGCCGGCGATCATCGCCATTCAGCAGACGGCGAGAACCGAGATTTTTGGTGAGCCGGTGACGCGGGCGAAGGCGGCGCGCAAGCGTGGTCGTTGAGGCAGGGGTGTGGCGTTCTGCGTTATCTCAGTTTTTTACCCCAGTTGTCGGCGATGCCGCCTGAATGCAATACTCAAAATGAATGTCGTTTGTTTGGGTCTATTGCCGTCGCGCTATCTGCGCGCGCCCGGGGTGCGATGAGACTGGCTGCGTATCAGGTTGGATTAACCATTCTGTTTTGGGCTGTTGCCTATTGGCTGACATGGGTCTGGCTTCCCGACCCTGAGCAGCACATGGCGCTGGCAAAAGCAGTTGATCCTGTGTTTCGGGGTGGCGTTCTGACCATCGGCGCTGTCGTGTTTCTGCTGGAGAAAGCCAATAAGGGGACCATCGAACGCCGAAAGGATGTTTTGACACGAGTCGGGATGACGTCGATTGCGGCCTTCTATTTCTTTTTCTGGATCGTCGAGTTTTCAGATGGGTGGGTCTGAGCGGGGCGCGGGTGGCTCTTGATGATCTTGATCTGCACCGAGCCCGGTATCGAAGCGGTGCAATGCCCTTCGGTTATTACGCCCTGCCCATCGTGTCGTTCAGAGCGTCTTCAAATACTCCACCAAGGCCGTCTTGGCCTCGTCCGACAAGCCCGTGCCGTAGTTGTGCCCCTGATTCCCGCCGCCCTTGAGCCGGGTGTCGTGCAGGCTGCCGTAGTACTCGGCGTCTTCGCCGGCGGTGATATAGCCGACGCGCTCGCGGTCGTACAGGTTGTAGCCGCGCCAGAAGGTGACGGGGCGCTGGGCGGGTGGCTCGAGCAGGTCGCGCAGGGTGGGTACGGAGCCGTTGTGCAGGTAGGGCGCGCGTAGCCAGATGCCGTCGAGGAAGGCGGCCACATAGCCGCGCAGGGGTTCTTCGACCAGGCCTTCGCGTTGGATGCCCATGTCGGTGACGACCTTGTTGGCCTCGTAGGCGGCCTTTTCGTTCCAGGTGTCCATGCGGTCGCGGCTGGTGCCGACCTCTTCGACGGGCACGACGGTGCCGGTGCGTTCCGAGGCGTGGCAGCCGGCGCAGGTGGCGTCGAACACGGCTTTGCCTTGCTCGGCCAGCGCGGCGTCGATGGCGAAGGGGTAGGCCGGGGCGCGGGCGGCCTTGAGGTAGTCCAGCATCCAGTCGATCTGTTTGAGGAATTCGGCGTTGTCCTTGGGCGGTGCGCCGAGCAGGCCGAGGGCGGAGTCGATGACCACCGAATAGGCGTTGTGGCTGTCGCCGGCAAAGTTCATGCGGTGGCCCTTGTCGGCCTGGTATTTGCCGAGGTTCCAGATTGAGGGCATGTCGGTGGGGCCGAAGGTTTCGTCCATGGGCCACTCGATCATGAAGTACTTGGTGAGGTTCATCGAGTCGTCGCGGCCGCGGCCCCAGTCGGGGAAGGCGCTGTGGTAGAGCCAGGCGAACTGGGTCTGGCGTTCGAGCAGGCGCTTTTTGGTGATGGGGATGAGCAGGTAGCGGTAGATGAGGGCGTCGTCCCAGCTCAGATCGGTGACGAGGTTGATCTCGCGCATGAGCACGTCGGGGTCGAAGCGCGGGTCTTTGGCGCAGTCAATCAGAAAGCGGAAGAAAGCGGCCAGATCAAGTGTGTGGTTGGGGCCGGTGGGCACGAACACCGGGTTGGAATCGACCGATGCGCGGTAGGTGGCGGTGTGGCACACGGCGCAGGTGTTGGCGACGCGGTCGAAGCCGATGGTTTTCTTGGTGAAGCCGACGGGCAGCTCCATGCCTTGTTCCCAGGCGACGCCAAAGCTGGCGTAGCCGCCGGGGCCGGGGAGTTTTTCGGGGAAGACGCGCGGCAGGACGTAGAAGATCCAGTACGGAATGCCGGCGTCGGCCTCGGCGCCGATCGAGCCGTATTTGAAGCGCATCTCGGGGTCGTCGGTGATCCACGCCGGTTGCGGCACTTCGCGGAAGAATTTGACCCAGCCATAGATGCCGGCGGCGATGCCGACAATGAGCAGCAGGCCGAGCACGGCGAGCCAGGTGCGGCGGGGTTGGGTTTTGGTGCTCATGGGCGGCTCCTTGGGGCGTAGCCCGGATGCAGCGCAGCGGAATCCGGGAGCCGCGTGCCGAGTCCCAAAGGCTTTTGGGTCATCCGATGCCTTGCGTTGACAGCGGGTGTGCCCGCTCGGGCGGATGCCCCCGGATTGCGCTGCGCTGCATCCGGGCTACGTTTTTGCGTGAGGGTGTTCATGGGCGGGCCCTCAAAACGTCTTCAGATATTCGACGATGGCGTCCTTGTCCTCGGCCGCCAGCTCGGTGCCGTAGGCCGCGCCTTCGTGGCCGCCGTTGCCGTTGCCGGGCTCGGTGGTGTCGAACAGGAAGTAGCTGCGGTCGGGCTCGCTGGCCACGTCGGAGACGAAGCCGAGGCGGTCGCGGTCGATGATGTCGTTGCCGCGCCAGAAGGTGGTGGGGCGTAGGGCGGCGGGTTCGAGCAGGTCGCGTACGGTGGGTACCGAGCCGTTGTGCAGGAAGGGGCCGCGCAGCCACAGGCCGTCGAGCGGCATGTTGGCGTAGCCGTACGTTTTGCGGAAATGCTGGAAGCGGTGCGGGTAGCCGGCGTAGAGCGTGCTCTGATTCACCGCCAGGGTGTAGGTGTAGGAATCGAGCCGGGCGCGGTCGGTGGCGATGTGGGCGATGGGCGTGACATGGCCGACGTATTCGCCGGCAAAGTCGCGCCCGTCGGCGCCGTGGCAGGCGGCGCAGGTGGCGGCATATACCGCTTTGCCGCGCTCGGCTTTGGCGGTGTCGATGGCGTAGGGCCAGACCGGCGGGGTGAGGTCGAGGAGCCATTGCTCGATGCGGCCGACGGCGCGCAGGTCGATGGTGGGCGGCGTGGTGCCGGTGCCGAAGGCGGCGCTCTTGTTGCGCTCTTCGGTGCGGGTGTTGTTGCCATCCCAGTGCAACTCCATGCGCTCGCCGTCGTCGCGCTTCATGCGCGGGCCTTGCAGCCAGATGGAGGGAAAGTCCGAGGCG
>JBFIJC010000363.1:0-3328 GCA_041600915.1 Nitrogeniibacter sp. | reverse complement strand
CGACGCCAACCAGATCGTCGCCGATATTTCGGCGGACTCGGACCGCGCCTACGCGCGCTCGCTGCAATGGACGATCTCGGGCTGGAAGAACGCCATGATCCCGCCCGAAGAGGCGGTCAAGCTGGCCAATGACGATCTCTCAGCCGCCGCCGCCAAAGTGTATGGCGAGTACGAGCGCACCTTGCGCGCCTATCAGGCCGTCGATTTCGATGACCTCATCGGTCTGCCGGTGCGCCTGCTCGAAGAGAACGAAGAGGTGCGCGAGCGCTGGCAGAACCGCCTGCGCTACCTGCTGATCGACGAATATCAGGACACCAACCGCGCCCAATACCGCCTGCTGCGTCAGCTCTCTGGTGCGCGCGGCGCTTTCACGGCGGTGGGTGATGACGACCAGGCCATCTATGCCTGGCGCGGCGCCGACGTCGAAAACCTCAACCTGCTGCAAACCCACTATCCGCGCCTCAAGGTCATCAAGCTGGAGCAAAACTATCGTTCCAGCGCCCGCATTCTGGGCGCCGCCAACACCTTGATCGCCAATAACGAGAAGCTGTTCGACAAAAAGCTGTGGTCCGACCACGGCCCCGGTGAGCCCATCCGCGTCGTCGCCTCGCGCGACCCGGAAACCGAGGCGCAGCTGGTGGCGATGCGAATCCAGGCCCATCGCTTTGAATTCAAGACCAAGTTTTCTGACTACGCCATCCTCTACCGGGGCAACCATCAAGCGCGCCTGTTCGAGAAGCAACTGCGCAACAACAAGATTCCCTACGTCATCTCCGGCGGCCAGTCCTTTTTCGACAAGGCCGAGATCCGCGATCTGATCAGCTACCTGCGCGTCATGGTCAATGGCGACGACGATCTGGCCTTCATCCGCGCCATCACCACGCCGCGTCGTGGCGTGGGCGCCGGCACCATCGAGGCGCTCGGCCGCTATGCTGGCCAGCGGCATGTAAGCCTGTTCGAAGCTGCTTTTGAAGAGGGCGCGGCACACCACCTCACCTCCCGGCAGCTCGAATCCGTGCAGGAATTCGGCCAGTTCATCAACAAACTCGCCCATCGCGCCGAGCACGAAAGCGCCGCCAAGGTGCTCGAATCCCTGCTGCACGAAATCAATTACGAAGGCTGGTTGCTCGGTAGCTTCGACACGCGCGAAGCCGAAAGCAAGTGGAGCAACGTACGCGACTTCGTCGAGTGGCTGGGCAGCAAAGGCGAGAAAGACGGCAAGAACCTGCTCGAACTGACCCAGACCATTGCCCTCATCTCCATGCTCGACAAGAACGACGAAGAGTTCGACGGCGTGCAACTGGCGACCTTGCACGCCTCCAAGGGGCTGGAGTTCAAGCATGTCTTCCTCATCGGCGTCGAAGAAGGCCTGCTGCCCCACCAGTCCGCGCTGGACGAGGGCAACCTCGCCGAAGAGCGGCGCCTGATGTACGTCGGCATCACCCGCGCCCAACGCTCACTCACCGTCACCTGGTGCGAACGCCGCAAAGCCGGGCCCGACGTACGCGTCTGCGAAGCCTCGCGCTTCATTGCCGAGATGGGCGAAGGGGTGGCCGTGGCCAAGAAAGACGATGCCCCGGTGAGCCAGGGCGAGGGCCGCGAGCGGCTGGCGAATCTGCGCGCGTTGCTGGGGAGCAAGCCTTAGCTGTTTTGCCGTTGGTGTCAATGTATCAAAGGGTCGGTGCTCGGAGCACGATGCTGGCGTTCGGAACGCCGAATCCAGTGGCGGCCAGCGCAGTGAGCATGTGTTCAACTCGCCGACTGTCTTGCCAGTGTTGAAGTTGATTCTGCGGCTGAGCGGTCTATAGAGAGAATGCGATCTGTGAGCGTTGACGAGATCGTCATGGCAGGGCGATCGACGTACCGGTAGTACAACTCCGACAACGCGTAAATTAGCACTATGGACAGCGCCGACGCGATGATCGCGGAGAACTCATAGTGGCCGGTGGATCGGAACAGCGCGGAAAATATGAAAACGCCGGCAGTGGCTATGATCGGCACATGGATCAAGTAGGCTGAGAACGATACTTTTCCCATGAAAACAAAACACCGCTCTGAGAAGAGCATGTTGAGCCGCTGCCCAAATAGTGCGGCGTAGACAATAAATATCCCGGATAAAAAATTCGATAGCGAATAGGTTTTCTCGCCTAACATCGATGCGAGGTACGTGTAGGACTGGCTGTCATTGTGCGCACCGGCAAAATAGAGTCCACCGAGGAGAAGAGTCAGCGCCCACCTATCGCTAAGTGGTTTTCCAAATAGATGAAACCAGTGTCCGATGACAAACGAGATCATACCTAGGCAGAAGCCACCACCGAGAACGCCTAGTGAGAAAAGTGCTAAAGACATGACAATTGCGATACCACCCATCGCAACCATAATCGTTCTCAAGCTTACGGCGCATAGTGCGAAGATCAGGTAGGAGCCAAAAATTTCGATCTTCATTGTCCATAGCACGGGGTTGTACGGGCTCTCTCCGGCAATGAAGAAACTGTCGATGGCGCCGCTGTATAAGGCTCCTGTCAGCGAGTGCGGGAAATTTCCGAAATTGGCCATCCATTGGCCGAGTTCGGCCTTTTCGGGACTGAAGTAACCCAGAGCGACGAAGGACAGCGCGCACGAGATGGTTACCGGAATCGCCAGCCGTGGATACCGCTTGATCGTCATCGCGAGGATTCGTTTGTCTTGATGCCGAGTCGCCAGCGTGATCTTGGATAAGATGAAACCGCTTAGAACAAAGAAAATGAAAACTGCCGATGTTCCCGAGTACAGGAACCCGAACGGCGCGTCGTGAATGAACTGCTGAACCGGAAATCCTGCGTCGCTCCCTTCCCCGAAGTTGTGCAAAAAAGGGAAAAAAGTGAGGCTGAGATGGGATAACAGGACCATGAAGCAAGCCAGTCCCCGCACGCCCTCGACAGAGTTGATTTTTTGCTTGTCACGCACTTCTTCAAGTCCTTGTTGTTCTCTGAAACCCGAGTCGAATATTCGTTTTCGGGAAAGTGTGGCGCAATATGGATCGGCGCATCCCCGCAGTTGTTGTCATATGTGAACAAACGCACAAAGCGAGCTGAATTGCGCCGGCCCCCAAAAAGGATATTTCAACTCAGAGTGGTGGTCGAAGCGCGTCGCGTATGACATACAGTGGTGGCGATGGGTTGCGACATCGCAAAGAGTGGGCGGTAGCGATTGTAGTGGTCCAATTTCCGCGGACACCTCGATAGGTGGATCATTCACCTGTTGAGGAGGAATAGATGGTTCAGAAACGCAGGACGTTCGATACGCACTTCAAACTTCAAGTTGTGCAGATGATCAAAGACCAGGGACT
>JBFIJC010000362.1:0-3348 GCA_041600915.1 Nitrogeniibacter sp. | reverse complement strand
TCGACATCACACGCCAAGCGATTCCTGTGGTGCCGGCGGCTCATTACACCTGTGGCGGCATCGTCACCGACCTGCAAGGACGCACCGATCTCTCCGGCCTCTACGCAGTCGGCGAAGCGACCTGCACCGGCTTGCATGGCGCCAACCGGCTCGCCAGCAACTCGCTACTCGAATGTGTGGTCTTCAGCGAGGGTATTGCCGAAGCGATTCTGGCGCAGCCGCTGCAGCGCCCCCTGCCCCTGCCGCCGTGGGACGAAAGTCGGGTGACCGACGCCGACGAGGAAATCGTCATCTCGCACAACTGGGACGAGCTGCGTCGCTTCATGTGGGACTACGTCGGCATTGTGCGCACCAATAAGCGCCTGCTTCGCGCTCAACATCGCATCCGGCTGCTGACCCGGGAAATCAACGAGTTCTATACCAACTTCCGCGTCACCAACGACTTGATCGAGCTACGCAATCTGGTGACCACGGCGGACCTGATCGTGCGAAGCGCCCTGCGCCGCAAAGAAAGCCGCGGCCTTCACTTCAGCCGGGACTATCCCAATACCGAAGCGCGCCCACGGGACACGGTACTACGTCCGCGGAAAGCCTCCGTCAGATAACTCGGTCGTGCGTAGCTTCCGGCGGGCTGTGTCGCCGCCCCGCCCCAGCGACCGGCGCATTCCGGAACCAGATACATAGCCAGCGCCATCCTTCCGGATGCACCACGGCATCCGGCACCACCATCACGGCATGACGCTGCCCATCCTCAGTCCGACCATGCAGCCAGAACGCTCCAAACAGGTCTACGCTGGACGCAGCGAGCTCACAGGCGCTTTCCGCGCCCGGCGGCACCCAATACCCTTCCGGGAGCAAGGTCAGCACCCGTCGACGCGTTGTCTGCTGGCACCCCCGTACGGAAAGCATGACCCACACCGCAACCCAAAGCGCGCAAAACCAAGCGCTGACGCCTGGCGTGAGCATCAAAAACAAAGCCGCCGCGCCACCTGACACCATCGCGAGATGGCGCAGGTAACGCGACGGCTTCAATTCCAGCGTGAGCGGCAGGCGGAACACCGCCTCCGCCATGCTCAGACTTTGGCCAGCGCCAGGGTACCGTTCGTGCCGCCAAACCCGAAGGAGTTCGACAGCGCGGCACGGATTTCCATCGGCCGAGCCTTGTTGGCAGCGTAATCCAGATCGCAAGCCGGATCCTGATCGACGATATTGATCGTTGGCGGCGCGATCTGATGATGAACGGCAAGCGCGGTAAACACCGCTTCAACACCGCCCGCAGCCCCGAGCAGATGGCCAGTCATCGACTTGGTCGAGCTGACGACCAGATCCTTGGCATGCTCACCGAAGCAACGCTTCACCGCGACCGTTTCGGCCACATCGCCCAGCGGCGTCGAGGTGCCGTGCGCGTTGATGTAGTCAAAGTCGGTCGGCGACAGCTTTGCATCACGGATGGCATTGGTCATGGAGCGAGCCGCGCCATCACCGTCCTCGCAAGGCGCGGTCATGTGATAAGCGTCAGCACTCAGGCCATAGCCCACCACTTCCGCGTAGATCTTGGCACCACGGGCTTTGGCGCGCTCATACTCTTCGAGCACCACCACGCCAGCGCCTTCGCCAAGCACGAATCCATCGCGACCAGCATCCCACGGACGACTCGCGGTCGCGGGGTCATCATTGCGGGTTGACAGCGCTTTTGCCGAAGCAAAACCGCCAATGGCCAAAGGCGTAATGGTTGCCTCGGCACCGCCAGCGACCATCACATCGACGTCACCGTACTTGATCATGCGTGCGGCTTCACCAATGCAATGGGTGGCAGTGGTACATGCGGTCACCATCGCCAGGCACGGGCCTTTGAAGCCATACATGATCGACAGATGGCCGGCGATCATATTGATGATGGTGCCGGGGATGAAGAAGGGCGAAATCTTGCGATGACCGGCCCGAAGGTAATCATCGTGTGTCGCCTCGATCATCGGCAAGCCGCCGATGCCCGAACCGATATTCACACCGATTCTTTCGGCATCCGCACCGCTGACACCCTCCAGCCCGGCATCGCGCACAGCCTGCATTCCGGCGGCCATGCCGAAGTGGATAAAGGTATCCATCCGTCGCGCCTCTTTGGGCGACAGATAGGTGCCTATATCAAAATTCTGGACCTCCCCGGCGATACGCACCGGGAAGGCCGACGCGTCAAAGCGCGTAATCTCCGTGATGCCGGAGCGGCCATTTACAATGTTGTCCCAAGCATCCGGGATAGTATTTCCGACTGGGGATACGATCCCCAGGCCGGTTACAACAACTCTGCGACGGGTCAATGTTCGCTCCGGTATCGGTTGATTACTTGCTCAGATGCGCAGTTACGTAGTCGATCGCTTGCTGCACGGAGGTGATCTTCTCAGCCTCTTCGTCCGGAATCTCGCACTCGAACTCTTCCTCGAGCGCCATCACCAGTTCCACGGTGTCCAGCGAATCTGCACCAAGATCGTCCACGAACGAGGACTCGTTCTTGATTTCGGACTCGTTAACACCGAGTTGCTCCGCGACGATTTTCTTGACGCGTTGTTCGATGTTCTCCATGAAATAGCTCCTTCCCGGATATGCGGGTATGTAGTTTAGGCGGGCGTATTCTACCAAAAAGGCAGCGCACCGATAGCGTCATGTTTACGCCATGTACATGCCACCATTGACATGCAAGGTCGTACCAGTGACATAGGACGCAGCTGGCGATGCCAAAAAGCCCACCGCAGCTGCAATTTCTTCAGGTTTTCCAAGGCGTCCGGCCGCAATCTGCCCGGTCAGTGCCTCGCGCGCGCCATCCGGCAACGCACGGGTCATGTCGGTATCGATAAAGCCCGGCGCGACGCAATTGACCGTGATATTACGGCTTCCCAGCTCGCGCGCCAATGCGCGCGCCATGCCGGCGACACCCGCCTTGGCTGCCGCGTAGTTGGCCTGACCCGGGTTGCCAGAGCTGCCAACCACGGAGGTCACATTGATGATGCGACCATAACGCGCCTTCATCATGCCCCGCATCACAAGGCGCGACATGCGAAACACCGCTTTCAAGTTGGTGTCGACGACGGCATCCCACTCATCGTCCTTCATGCGCATCGCCAGGTTATCGCGGGTAATGCCCGCGTTATTGACCAAAATGCCAACAGCACCAAATTCTTTGTCGATGCTCGCAATCGCCGCTTCGCAGGCCGCTGCATCGGTCACGTTGAGCGCCATGCCTGTGCCGCTGAAGCCGCGTTCGGCCAGCGATTTGGCAATATCTGCCGCACCGGATTCGGACGTGGCGGTGCCGATCACGGTCGCCCCCATCCCGGCCAGTTCCATGGCAATGGC
>JBFIJC010000361.1:0-3361 GCA_041600915.1 Nitrogeniibacter sp. | reverse complement strand
GCCATCATCGCCAACCTGCACGACGTGATCATCATTCTGGGCTTCTTCGCCTTCTTCCAATGGGAGTTCTCACTGGCTGTGCTGGCCGCCGTGCTCGCGGTGCTGGGCTACTCGGTGAACGAATCGGTCGTGGTCTTCGACCGCGTGCGCGAAACCTTCAAGAAGAAGCGCGCCATGAGCACGCCCGACGTCCTCAACCACGCCATCACGCGCACCATCTCCCGCACCGTCATCACCCACGGCAGTACGCAGGTCATGGTCTTGTCGATGCTGCTCTTCGGCGGCGAAACCCTGTACTACTTCGCCCTGGCGCTGACCATCGGCATCCTGTTCGGCATCTACTCCTCGGTACTGGTTGCCAGCCCGCTGGTGATGTGGCTGGGCGTGTCGCGCGAGCAATTCATTCAACCGAAAAAGACCAAGGAAGAGGCCGTCGTCTGACGCCAGCCGCCTTGACACCCCGCGACAAGGACACGCGCCATGCAAGTTAATTTCTACGTTCTGCCGCTCTATCTGGGCCTGTTTGCCTTGGCCGGCCTGATGTTGTCCCGCGCCTGGCGCATCGGCAAACGTAACCGGCTCGACCTTGTCTGCAACTGGAGCAACATTCAGCTCGACAACCCGGAGCGCTACAAGCCGATCTACATCACCGTCAACCTGGCCGGCGGCATCCTGCTGATCGCCCTCGCCGGCCTGGTTCTGATGGTCGGCCTGCCCTTCTCTACCTGGGTGTCACTGGCGGCATTCATCTTCTGGAGCTACTTCTTCGCGTATCAGTTCCTCTCTTGGAACGCCAAGAAGAATGCCCAGAACGAAGCCAAAGCGGCCGAAGCGGCAAAGAAAGAAAAAGCCTGACGCTGGCACAAGGCAAAAAAATGGGGGATGCCGTGGCATCCCCTTTTTCATTCGCCAAGGCCAAACCGCGCCGGCAAAATCATGCTCAAACCGCAAACACCTGCTTGACCCGCAAGGTATCGCCGCGCTCGATCAGACCAAACAGCCGGTCAATGTTCGGATGCTTGCCGGGGTGGCTCCGAGCATCTTCCGTATGCTCAGCGTACAACTCCAATCCCTTCTTCGCCGCATCCGGCGAAATCGCGCCATACAACTGCGCAAGGTGGTTGTAGACCACCAGCGAGCCGGCCTGCCCCGGCTTGTTCTCAATGGTGGCCACATCACCGCCGTCGGCGTCGATCAGCGTCAGCGCCGCGAGGTGGGACACCTTGGGCAGCTGCTTGAGAGTCTCGGCAAAATTCATGGTTTCTCCTGCACAGAAATTGAAAAGGCGCCCCTGGGGGCGCCTGGTCGGCACTAACCGGTGTCAGATCGCCCGGGCGAGCTCGGCAGCCAGGCCAACATAACTCGACGGCGTCATCGCCAGCAGACGCGTCTTCTCGGCATCGGGGATCGCCAGCGTCTGGATGAAGGCGTGCAAGCCCTCCTTGGTGATGCCCTTGCCACGGGTCAGCGCCTTGAGTTGCTCATACGGATTTTCGACACCGTAGCGACGCATCACTGTCTGCACCGGCTCGGCCAGCACTTCCCACGCCTGATCGACATCTGCCACCAATTTGGCCGGATCAGCCTCCAGCTTGCCCAAGCCCTTCAGCAAGGAGTCATAAGCCAGCAGCGTGTGCCCAAAGGCGACGCCCATGTTACGCAACACAGTCGAGTCGGTCAGGTCGCGCTGCATGCGCGAGATCGGCAACTTCTCGCTGAAGTGGCGCAACATCGCATTCGCCACACCCAAATTCCCCTCGGCATTCTCGAAGTCGATCGGGTTGACCTTGTGCGGCATGGTGGACGAACCCACCTCGCCCTCTTTCAAGCGCTGCTTGAAGAAACCCAGCGAGATGTAGCTCCAGATATCGCGGCAGGCATCGATCAGCATCGTGTTGCAGCGCGCGGTGGCGTCAAACAACTCGGCCATCGCGTCATGCGGCTCGATCTGGATGGTGTAGGGGTTGAAACTCAGCCCCAGCGACTCGACAAAGCGCTGGTTGAACCCGGCCCAGTCAAAGTCCGGATAGGCCGACAGGTGTGCGTTGTAGTTGCCCACCGCCCCGTTGAACTTGGCCGTCATCTCGACCTCGGCGATCAGCTTGCGCGCTCGCTTGAGGCGGTAAGCGATATTCGCCATCTCCTTACCCATCGTCGTCGGGCTCGCCGGCTGACCATGGGTGCGCGACAGCATCGGCGCATCGGCCAGCTCATGCGCCAGCGCCACAAAACGCGCAATCACGCGATCGAGCATCGGCAACATCACCTGCTTGCGCGCGTCATTCAGCATCAGCGCATGCGAGGTGTTGTTGATGTCCTCGGAAGTGCAGGCAAAGTGAATGAACTCCGACGCCTTCGCCACTTCGGCATTGTCGGAAAACCGCTTCTTCAGCCAGTATTCGACTGCCTTGACGTCGTGATTGGTCGTCGCCTCGATGGCTTTGACCGCCTCACCGTCCTGCGGCAGGAAACTCTCGACAACACCGTCGAGCTTGACCTGCGTGGATGTCGAAAACGGCGGAACTTCCGTCAGCTCTGGCGCAGCCGCCAAGGCTTTCAGCCAGGCGATTTCGACCTTGACGCGGTTACGGATCAGACCGAATTCGGAGAAGTGGTCGCGGAGGTCGGCAACTTTGGATTGGTAACGGCCATCTAAAGGTGAAAGGGCGCTTTGCGAAGATGTCAGCATTTCATGTTTTTTTTGATGATAGAGCTATAGATATTACCGCGTTGAGGGTCCCAAACGGCCAAAATAAAAGCCGCGAACCGATCAGTTCGCGGCTTTTTGGGGCCGACTCTAGTCAGTTGGGCTTAGCAACCAGCCGGCGCGTACTGTGCTTTCCAATTCGAAGCCGTGCCAGCAGCGGCAGCGCAAGTCCACGTGCCACCGGCAGTTCGCGACAAAGTGATCGTCGCGCCAGCCAAACCAACCGCAGCATTACCACCCATAGTCACTGCAAGCGTACCGACGCCACCAGGGAACGTAATCGGAAAAGTGACAGCTGCAGTAAGATTCGACGCCACAAAGCCAATATCGGCAGCAGCAAACGATGTCGTATTACGCGACAGCCCCTCTTCGATAGCAGTTCGATAGGCCGAAAGTTCACCATAGGCGCGGTTAACTTGGCTACGTGCGACGTAGTCCTGATACTGCGGAATCGCGATGGCGGCCAGAATGCCGATAATCGCAACCACGATCATCAGTTCGATCAGGGTGAAGCCTTGCTGGGCACGCTTGATGGTCTTGTTCATGGTCATGCTCCTCAGAGAGAGATTCTGTCAGTCACGGATTGGATCCGCTCGGGAACATATACGCACTGTGCGTGCCAGTTTTTTTGAAAAACCTAATTCATCAATGTTT